>DATFGL010000056.1:0-15129 GCA_035249465.1 Rhodanobacteraceae bacterium
TCCCCGTCCGTTTCCCCATGATTCGCCGCGGCGCGTAAAAAATCACGCCTTGCCGGCGCGCGCGGCGCCCATCGCCTACAATTGTCGCCGCCCTGGGGAATCGTTGTGACCGCACCCGCCCTCCACATCAAGCGCTACCTGATCACGGGTCTGTTGGCTTTCATCCCGGTGTGGATCACCTGGGTGGTGTTCAAGTTCGTGTTCACCCTGCTCGCGGGCGTGGGCGCGCCGCTGGTCAGCGGCATCATCGGGCTGATCGGGCTCGGCGCACCGGATGCGGCCAAGGCGCTGAACCGCGACTGGGTGGTTTCGATCCTGGCGTTCGTGCTCACCATCCTCGCGCTGTACCTGCTGGGCTGGCTGTCCACGCGCGTGCTCGGTCGCCGCATCCTGGGCACCGTGGACAACCTGCTGGAGCGCATCCCGCTGGTGCACACGATCTACGGCGGCGTCAAGAAACTGATGACGCTGATGCGCAACAAGCCGGGCGGTACGCAACGCGTGGTGCTGATCGATTTTCCCTCTCCGCAGCTGAAATCGATCGGTTTCGTCACGCGCACTTTCATCGACGCGGCGGGACGCGAAATCGCCGCGGTGTACGTGCCGACCACGCCCAACCCCACTGGCGGTTACCTCGAACTGGTGCCAACGGAACGCTTGATCGCCACCGACTGGTCGATGGACCAGGCCATGGCGTTCATCGTTTCCGGCGGCGCGGTCGGGCCCGAGCACCTGCCGGACGTGGAAGGCGCCCGTCCGCGGCAGGCGGTCCCGGTCGAACGGATCGGGCCGTGAACGGCGCGGGGGACGGCGGCGCCGGTGCGGACGCGCGTTGCTTCCTCGCGCTGCTTCCCGATACCGCCAGCCGATCGGCGTTGCAGCGCTGCCGCGAGGCGCTGGAGCGTGCCAACTCCGGCGCGCCGCGCGGCATGCGCTGGGTGGAACCCGCCGCACTGCACCTGACCTTGCGCTTCCTCGGCGCGTCCGGCAGCGCGCAAATCGACTACTTCAAGCACATGCTGCCGACCCTGGCGCATGCGATACCCGCCATCAGCGCGCGCCGTTACGGCATCTGGCCCAATCGTTCGCGGCCACGCTTGCTGGTGCTGGAACTGGAAACGGACGCCTTGCTGTCGCAACTCGCTTGCGAATGCGAAAAGCATGCACTCAAGGCCGGCTTCGCACCGGAATCCCGCGACTTTCGCGCGCACGTCACGCTGGCGCGGCTGCGCCCGGGATGCGCGCTAGGCATCCTGCCCAACCCTCCGCCCGCATTTGCGTTCGACACGCTCGCGTTGATGCGCAGCACGTTGGCGCAGCCGGCCGCGACGTACACGGAACTTGCGCGTACATCGCTTGCGCGCTCCACAACGTAGGTTGGGCTGATCCCGGATTTATCCGGGAGAAGCCCAACATGCAACCGTGCATCAACGTTGGGCTTCCCCGGAGCGCGCTCAGGGTTCAGCCCAACCTACACCGTGACGCGCGTTCCCGGCATCGGCAATGTCACCTTGCTGCCCCACTTGTCTTTCAGCTCGGCAGCGAGCTTCGAGCGGCCCGGGTCCTCGCCGTGCACCAGACACACCGGCGGATGCCCCGCGATCCTGCCGTACCACGCCGACAACCCATCCTTGTCGGCGTGCGCGGACAACCCACCCACGGTATGCACGTGCGCGCGCACCGGGATGTCGTCGCCGAACAGGCGCACATGCTTCGCGCCTTCCACGATGATGCGCCCCAGCGTGCCGTTGGCCTGGTAACCGACGAACACGATGTGCGCGGCGGGGTTGGCGAGGTTGTGGCGCAGGTGGTGGCGGATGCGTCCGCCGGTGCACATGCCCGAGCCCGCCATGATCACCGCGTGATCGTGGATGTCGTTGATCTTGCGCGACGCCTCGCCATCGGCGGTGAGCGTGAGGTTGGGCAGCCGCAACGGTTGCGGACGCGTGGCCCACAACTTCTTCGCGTCGGCATCGAACAAATCTTCATGGCGGTCGTAGGCCGCGGTGACGCGAATCGCCATCGGGCTGTCCAGGAACAGCTTGAACGCGCCCAGGCCCCACGCATCGAAATGCTCGGCGAAGAAGTACAGCAGTTCCTGCGTGCGCCCCACCGCGAACACTGGGATCACCACGTTGCCGCCATCCTTGTGCGCGGCTGCGAATATCGCCGCCAGCTCCGCGATGGTGTCCTCGCGCGACTTGTGGAGGCGGTCACCGTAGGTCGATTCCATCACCACCAGGTCAGCCGCGAGCACGGGCGCCGGATCGCACAGGATCGGTGTGCCGTCCGGGCCGAGGTCGCCAGTGAACACCAGCTTGCGTGTGGTTCGGGTTTGGCCAACTTGCTCGTCGGCATCGATTTCCACCGTCGCGGAACCGAGGATGTGCCCGGCGTCGCGCAGCGTCAGGCGCACGCCCGGCAGGATTTCCGTGGGCGCGTTGTACTCGACCGGCCGCATCAGTTTGGCGGCGGCGTCCACGTCGTCCTGGGTGTACAGCGGTACCGAAGGTGTCTGGCCGGGTTGCAGGTGGCGGTTGTCGCGCTCGGCATCGATCATCGCGATGTTCGCACTATCGGCCAGCATGATCGCGGCGAGGTCGATGGTCGCGGGGTGCGTGAAGATCGGGCCCGCGAAGCCGCGCTTCACCAGCAACGGCACGCGCCCGGTGTGGTCGATGTGGGCGTGGCTCAAGACCAGCACGTCGATGGTTTTCGGATCGAACGGAAAATCCGCCGCGTTGCGCTCGTCGGCCTTGCTTTCGCCCTGCGGGCGATTCGGCCGTCCTTGGCGCTCACCCTGCGGGCGGTTCGGCCGCCCTTGGCTCTCACCCTGCACCATCCCGCAATCCAGCAGCACACGCTTGCCGGCCACTTCCACCAGGTGACAGGAACCCGTCACCTCCCCGGCTGCACCATGAAACACGATATCCATGCGATCTCCTTGGGGCCGGTTAACGGCCACGGAAGTATGCAGGCGTTCGCCACCCGGACAAAGCGTGCCGCGCAGGCATGACCCTCGGCGGGGTGACGCCTGTTTTGGCCATGCTGGCGCGCATGACTTTCGGCAGGGTGTCGTGCCACATCGCATCGACGCTGGCACAATCCGGGGTTCCGTCGCGCATGCGCGCGGTGTCCGTTCTCCGCATCGCAATGTCAAAGGACGAATTCATGCACAAGCATCTTCCGACCCCGATCGCACTGGCCATTGGGGCGGCGCTCGCCATTTCCGGTTGCAGCAACAACACGCAGAACCCGGCTTCATCGGCGCCCGCCGCTTCGGCGTCGGCACCCGCCCCGGCGCACACCGCACCGGCGCCGGCTTCGACCGTGGCGATTCCCGCCGACCAGCCTATCGCGTTCACGCTGGATGACCAGTACAACCCCTGCAACGACTTCGACCAGTACGTCAATTCGAAGTGGAACACCGCCAACCCGATTCCTGCCGATCAGACGCGCTGGGGCGCGTTCGGCATCCTGCACGAAAAGAGCATGCAGCAGCAGAAGCAGATCCTCGAAACCGCTGCGCAGGATGCGAAAGACCACAAGGGCAGCGCGCTGGAGCAGAAGCTCGGCAACCTGTACGCCGCCGGCCTGGACACCGCGGCCATCGACAAACTCGGCTTTGACCCGATCAAACCGCAACTGACCGCGATCGACGCGTTGAAGACCCCGGCCGATATCGCCGATTTCCTGAACACCAGCTTCAACAACGGCGACAGCTACGTCTTCAGTTTCGGTTCGGGCGCGGATTTCAAGGACGCGACCAAACAGATCGGCTACGTCTTCCAGGATGGCCTGGGACTGCCGACCCGAGACTATTACCTGTCGCCGACGTACAAGGACATCCGCGACGCCTACGTCAAGTACATCGCGAAGTCGCTGGAGCTGGTCGGCACGCCGAATGCCGATGCACAGAAGCAGGCCGATCAGGTGCTGGCGTTCGAAACCGGCCTCGCCAAGGCCTCGCTGTCGCCAACCGAGCTGCGCGACCTCGACAACGAGTACCACTTCGTCACGGTGGCCGAAGCCGACAAGGCCAGCCCGCACTTCAGTTGGGACAAGTTCTTCAAGGCGCAGGGCGTGGACGTGGGCGCAGGTTTCTCGCTGTCACAGCCGAAGTTCATCGCCGAATTCGACAAGCTGCTCACGCACGCGCCGGTATCGCAGTGGCAGGCATACCTGAAGTTCCACCTCATCAGCAACGCCTCGGCCGCCCTGAGCCAGCCGTTCCAGGACAACCGTTTCGATTTTTACGACAAGACCCTGGCCGGCCAGCCCGAACAGAAGGTGCGCTGGAAGCGCGTGGTCGGGGCGGTCAACGGCGCCATGGGCATGGGCGTCGGCGAGTTGTATGTCGCCAAATATTTTCCGCCTGAGTCCAAGGCGCGCGCCGAGCAGCTCGTCACCGAGGTTCGCGCCGCGCTCAAGGAACACATCGAGAACCTCGACTGGATGAGCGCGGAAACCAAGAAGAAGGCGCTCGACAAGTGGGCGCTGTTCCTGCCCAAGATCGGCTATCCCGACAAGGGTGAGTGGCGCGACTGGTCGGGCCTGAACATCCAGCCCGGCAACTGGTACGCCAACCTCGAAGCGGCATCGAAGTACAACTACCACTACGACATCGGCAAGATCGGCAAGGCCACGGACCGCAAGGAGTGGGGCATGACGCCGCAAACGATCAACGCCTACTACGACCCGACCACCAACACCATCAACTTCCCGGCCGCCATCCTGCAGCCGCCGTTCTTCTACGCCAAGGGCGACGACGCGGTGAACTATGGCGGCATCGGCTTCGTGATCGGCCACGAATCCAGCCACGGTTTCGACGACCAGGGCAGCCAGTTCGATGGCCACGGCAACCGCGTGAACTGGTGGACGCCGCAGGACAAGAAGGCGTTCGACGAGCGCGCCGACGCGCTGGTCAAGCAGTACGACAGTTACGCGCCGATTCCGGGCAAGCCCGACCTGCGCGTCAACGGCCGCCTGACCCTGGGCGAGGACATCGGCGACCTCGGCGGCCTCAACATCGCCTACACGGCGCTGCAGACCGCGCTGAAGGCCGATCCCAAGGAAGCCGACGCGAAAATCGACGGCATGACCCAAGACCAGCGTTTCTTCCTCAGTTCCGCACGCGTCTGGGAAGGCACCGCGCGCGACAAGACCGCTGAGCTGATGTTGAACGTCGATCCGCACGCACCGGCCAAGGTTCGCGCTTTCGCGACTGCTTCCAACATGCCGCAGTTCGCGCAGGCGTTCCAGTGCAAGTCCGGCGACAAGATGGACCGCGCGAACCCGGTCAAGATCTGGTAATCGCGGGCATCAAGTTTTGCCCTTCGAGCGCCGCACATCCGTGCGGCGCTTTTTTATGCGCGTCGACACGCTCCGCGCACGCCACCCGAGCGCACACCTTGATCTCATTCGAGATAGTTATTGCGAATCGTTCGCATTTGCCTTAGTATCTCTGCGCACTCGGCACGCGAGACCCACGTTCGACGCGCGCCACGACAACCACACAGGCACGCGCGCCCGCGGGGAGCGCGCATCCCGCCCGAAAAGGCCAGCGGGCCACCGCGTGCGCGGCTGCCCACACAACAAGGTATGTACGTCCATGCAAGGCATCACGCGTCGCAAGCACCGTTCCTGCCGTAACAGTTCGCATCCCCTCACCTTGTCCACCCTGATGACCGGCATCGCGCTGAGCCTGCCAGCGTTTGCCTCCGGCACGCCGGCATCGCCCGACGGCGTGGGCGCACCGGCGCAACTGCCCACCATCAACGTCACCGCAAAGCGCATCGCCTACAAGGTCGATGCGCTCGAATCCTCGAAATTCACGCAGCCGTTGCTCGATACGCCGCAAACCATCAACGTCATCGGCAAGCAGATCATCCAGCAGCAGGCCGCGACCACGCTGACCGAGGCACTGCGCAACAGCCCCGGCGTCGGTACTTTCTACGTCGGCGAGAACGGCAGCACCGCGACGGGCGACGCGGTGTACATGCGCGGCTTCGATGCCGCCGGGAGCATTTTCGTCGATGGCGTGCGAGATCTCGGCTCGATCTCGCGAGACGTGTTCGACACCGAACAGGTCGAAGTCATCAAGGGGCCCGACGGCACCGTGTACGGCCGCACCACACCGACTGGCGCGATCAACATGGTCAGCAAGCAACCGTTGCCCGTCGATGGCGTATCGGCGACGCTCGGCTACGGCAGCTGGAACCAGCAGCGCGGCACAGTCGACTGGAACCAGGTGATCGGCGAACACACCGCGTTCCGTCTCAACGTGATGGGCCAGAACAGTGGTGTGCCGGGCCGCGACAACCTAGAGAACGACCGCTGGGGCATCGCGCCGTCGCTCGCGTTCGGGCTTGGAACACCGACCACCGTGTATCTCGATTTGCTGCACATCACTCAGGACAACGTGCCCGACGGCGGCGTTCCGACGGTTGGACTGCCGGGTTATTCATCGCCCGACCCCACGCGCCCTTTCCTCTCCGGCGCGCCCGCGGTCGATCCTTTCAACTTCTACGGCACCAGCGCGGACCACGATCACATCAAATCCGACATGGCGACGCTGATCCTGCGCCACGACTTTTCCGACAACGGGGCGCTGCACGACACCTTGCGCTGGGGCCGCACGCGGGAGAACTACCTGCTGACTTCGTTCATGGGCAGCGCGGCCAACCTGCTGACGCCCAATCCGCTGGATTCGTCCACATGGACCATCGCGCGCAGCAATCCGACTTTCAAGGACCAGACCAATCGCATCCTCACCAACCAGCTCAACTTCACCCTCAACTTCGGTACCGGCGGCATCGCGCATGACCTCAGCACGGGCGTGGAATTGACGCGCGAGGAACTTGGCACCGGCGGCTTCGCCGCGCTGGACGGCAGCGCCTGGACGCCTGCGAACCTGTACGACCCGAATCCCGGCACCGCGACCGGCCTGATCATCGGCGACAACGGCACCTGGAGCCGCGCCCGCACCGACACCGCCGGGGTTTATGCGTTCGACACCATGAAGTTCAACGAACGCTGGGTGATCGTGGCCGGCGGCCGGCTCGATCACTACAGCACCGACTTCGAAAGCGTCGTCGCCTGCGGTAGCCGCGGCGCGCCCGCCTGCGACAGCCTGCCGAGCGGCACACCAGTGCCCGGCCTGAATGCCGGCAAGCGCGGCAATCTTGCAAGCTACAAGCTGGGATTGGTTTACAAGCCTGCCGCCAACGGCAGCGTGTACACCAACTTCGCGACAGGCAGCGAACCGCCGGGTGGCAATAACCTGACGTTCAGTGCGTCGGCAAGCAATGTCGACAATCCGATCTTCGATCCCCAAAAAGCGCGCACGATGGAGGTCGGCACGAAATGGAACGTGTTCGGCGACCAGCTGCGGCTGACCGCCGCGCTGTTCCGCACCATCGTCAGCAACCTCGTGGCGCAGGATCCCGTGGACCTGCAGTACTACCAGATCGGTCACGAACGCGTGCAGGGCATCGAACTGGGCGCCGTCGGGCAGGTCACGCGGCATTGGGCCGTCAGCGCCGGCTACACCTTGATGAACACGCACGCGGACGGCGGCATCGTCAGCAGCGCCACGACACCCTCCGCGCCCGCGACCAACGGCTCCGGCACGCTCGCCTACACGCCCAGAAGTTCGTTCACCGCCTGGAGCACCTGGCGCCTGCCGCACCACGTCACCTTCGGCGCCGGCGCACGCTATTCGGGCGAAATGCAACGCGGACACGATGGCGCCATCGGCACGCCGGCCTTCACCGAGGCGTACTGGGTGTTCGATGCCATGGCCAGCTACGACATCAGCCGGCACACCTCGCTGCAATTCAACGTCTACAATCTGTTCGACAAGAGTTACGTGGCCGCGATCAACAAGAGCGGCTACCGCTACACGCCGGGCGCACCGCGTTCGGCCATGCTGACCCTCATCGTCCGCTAGGCATCAAACAAACATGCTGCAATACGCGGTCAACGTATTCATCACGGCTGTCGTCGTCGTGGCGGTTTCGGAGATCGCAAGGCGCAGCTCATTTTGGGGAGCGGCGCTCGCATCGTTGCCGCTTACCTCATTGTTGGCATTCATCTGGCTTTATCGAAGCACCGGCAGCACCCAGCCCGTCATATCCCTGTCATACGGCATTTTCTGGCTGGTGCTTGCCGCGTTGCCGCTGTTTCTCGTTTTCCCTGCACTCCTCAAGGGTGGCGTGGCTTTCTGGTCTGCACTCGGTACGTCATGTCTGATTACCGCGGGATTCTACTTTGGTATCGTTTGGGTTCTTGGGCGCATTGGCGTTCGCCTGTAGCGCGGCAGCCCTGAACTCGAGCATTTCCTTCGCCATGCTGTTGCACATCGAGAATCTGTTGGATGCCGCCGCCGTCGCGCGCATGCGCGCGCGACTCGATGCCGCCGAATGGATCGATGGGCGCGAAACCGTGGGCGCACAGGGCGCGTTGGTCAAACGCAACCAACAGCTGCCGGATGCATCGCCCCTGCGCACGGAGCTGGGCCGTGAAATTCTCGCCGCCTGCGCGCGCCATCCCGAATTCCACGCCGCCACGCTCCCGGTGAAAATCCTGCCGCCGCGCTTCAACCGCTACAGCTGCGGCGGCTCTTACGGCGCGCACATCGATGGCGCGGTGATGGCGCTCGCCGACGGCAGCCAGTTGCGCAGCGACATCGCCTGCACGGTCTTCCTCGCCGATCCTGGAAGTTACGACGGCGGCGAATTGATCGTCGACGACACCTACGGCGAGCATAAGGTCAAATTACCCGCTGGCGACGCCATCGTGTATCCCGCCAGCAGCCTGCACCGGGTCGAACCCGTGACGCGCGGCGCGCGCGTGGCCGCATTCCTCTGGATCCAGAGTCTGGTGCGCGACGAGGCACAACGCCGCACCCTGCTGCAACTCGACACCGCCATCCGGCAACTCGCCGGAAGTGGCGCCGATGCGGATGCGGTCAAGCGGCTCACCGGGGTGTACCACAACCTGCTACGGCAGTGGTCGGAGACGTGACCCAACCTGTGTTCGGCAGCGGGCACCGCGACGCGCGATAATACGCGGCTTTCACCCACGGCAAAGCTGCGATGAACTATATCCCGGGTCAACGCTGGGTTTCCGAAGCGGAACCCGAACTTGGCTTGGGAACGGTTTTGCGTTGCGACGAACGTGCCCTCCAGGTGCTGTTCGCGAAGTCCGGCGTGGTTCGCAACTACTCGGCGCTGGGCGCCCCGCTCGCGCGCGCGAGCTTCCGCGTCGGACAGCGCATTGCGGGGCGCGGCATCTCGTTCGTGGTTGAGCGCATCGACCTGCATGACGGCTTGCTGGTGTATTCCGGAGAAAAGCGCGAACTCGTGGAAGGCCAGCTCGACGACGAGCAATCGCTGTCGCAGGCCGACGCGCGCCTGATGTCCGCGCGCGTGGACAAGCCGCATCTGTACGAACTCCGCAAGCAGACCCTGCTCGCACGCGCGGCCGCGCGCCGTTCCGCGGCGTGGGGCATTCTTTCCGCGCGCATCGACTTGCTCCCGCACCAGCTCGGCGTGGTCGCCGCCTGCATGGAACGCGAGCACCCGCGTGCATTGCTGGCGGATGAGGCGGGCCTCGGCAAGACCATCGAGGCCGGCATGCTGATCGCGCGCATGCTGGCCACCGGCCGCGCCACGCGGGTGCTGATCGTCCTGCCCGACGCGCTGCAGGTGCAGTGGTTCGTCGAAATGCGCCGGCGCTTCCAGCTCGCCTTCGCGATCATCGACGAAGAACGTTGTACCGCGACCGAGGCAGCCGACCCCGGGCGCAACCCGTTCCTCGACGATCAGCTCGCGGTCGTTTCGCTCGCATGGCTGACCCGCGAAAGCGTGCGGCGCGAGCAGGCTCTGACCGCGGGCTGGGACATGCTGATCGTGGACGAAGCGCATCACCTGGAATGGACGCCCGCAGCGCCCAGTCCCGAATATCGCGCGATCGAGGGGCTGGCCACGGCGACACCCAGCGTGATGTTGCTGACCGCAACGCCCGAACAGCTCGGCCGGCGCGCGCACTTTGCACGCCTGCGCCTGCTGGATCCGGCACGCTTCAACGATCTCGAGCGCTACCTCGCGGAAGCCCTCGGCTACGCCGGGCTTTCGCCAACCGCCGAACGCATCGCCAACGCGGCCCCGCTCGATGCGCGCGAGCGCGAGGAACTGTGCGAGCGATTTCCCCACGACCCCGAACTGCACGCGTTGATCGCCACTTACCCCGATAACGCCGGGGCGCTGCTCGCCGCAATGATCGACCGCCACGGCACCGGGCGCGTGATGTATCGCAACCGCCGCGCCGCGGTAGGCGGCTTCCCGGAACGGGTGCTCGCGGCCGCAGACCCCGGTTCCGGAACCGGCGAACCCGAACGCGCCCACCTGCTCGCGGAATTCGAGGACGACATGCACGGCGCCGCGCCGCGTGCGTTCGACTACAGCGCCGATCCGCGGATCGCATGGCTCGTGCAGCTGCTTGACGCGCACCGCGACGACAAATTCCTGCTGATCGCCACCAGCCGCGCCAAGGTCGAGGCCATCGACGCCGCGCTGCGCACGCGCAGCGGTGCGCCCATCGCCAGTTTTCACTCCGACATGACGCTGCTGCAGCGCGATCGTGCGGCCGCGTGGTTCGCCCAACCCGACGGTGCACGCCTGCTGCTGTGTTCGGAAATCGGCTCGGAAGGCCGCAACTTCCAGTTCGCGCACCGGCTGGTGCTGTGGGATTTTCCGCTCGATCCCGACCTGATCGAACAACGCATCGGGCGGCTCGATCGCATCGGCCAGCGGCACCCGATCGTCCTGCACGTGCCGTCGATACCAGGCAGCGCACAGGAGACATTGCTGCGCTGGCACGCCGACGGCACGCGTGTGCTGCGCGGGTGCCCGGCCGACGGCCGCGAACTGCTGCGCAGGTTCGGCGAGGATGTCGTGCGCGTCGCACGCGCGCATGCCGCGACCGGCGAAGCGGACGATCCCGAACTCGACGCGCTGGTCGCCGCGACGGCGAGCGCGCACGCCGAACTTTCGGAGGCGATCCACGCCGGGCGCGACCGTCTGCTGGAATTGGCCGCGCAACACGCGGGCGGCGCGATCCTGTTTGGCGCGATGCGCGAGGCCGATGGCGATGAGGCCACCCACGCGTTGATGCAGGAATGCTTTGAACCGTTCGGCGTGCACGCCGAGGATCTGGGCGACGGCAGCATCCTGCTGGATCCGGAATTCCTTTCCACCGACGCGCTGACCGGCTTCTGCGATGGCCCGCGGCGCATCACCTTCGACCGCACATTGGCGCTCGCGCGCGAGGAACTGGAGCTGTTGCGCATGGACCACCCGCTGGTGGCCGGCGCCTTCGACCTGCTGCTGGCCGGCGAATTCGGCAACGCGGCATTCCTGGTCGATCCCGCGCTGCCCGCACGCAGCGTGTTGCTGGAAGCCGTGTACGTGGTCGAATGCGTTGCGGACGTGAAACTCGACGCGCCCCGGCACTTGCCGCCCACGCCATTCGCAGTCTGCGTCGATTCGCGACTGGCCGCGCGCGATTACACGCCTTCCGCACCTTCGCTGTTGCGCGCGCGCGAACGCGCGCTGGACATCTCGCGTTATCGCCGCTACCTCGCGCAACTGGTGCCGCCTATGCTGGAAAAGGCCGGTGCATTGGCCGCCGAGCGGGCCCTCGATATCACCGGCGCGGCCGTGGCACAGGCGCGCCTGGTGCTCGAAGCGCGCGTGCAGCGGCTGCACGCGCTGGCCGCGATCAACACTTCGATCACGGCAGAGGAAATTGCCAGCGCGGAAACAGCCCGTGACGCAACCCTGGCCGCATTGGCCAAGGCCCGCCCACGCCTCGACGCGGTGCGGATGGCGGTCAGCCCGGATTTTCTGACGTTGCGGTGACCTCACCCGGATCCCGGTCGAACCTCGACGCAGCTCGGGATCGCGGCGCAGCAATCGGCCACAACCTGCCGGTCGTAAGTCGGGTGCGGGAATCTGCTCTTCCGCGAAGAGCAGCCAGTCGTCATTTGATGCACTGCGTCTTTACCGACAACAGCTCCGGCCTGATTGCCTGGGTGGACAGGGCATGTCGCCGTACGAGCAAAACACGCAGCAGTCTCCTGGCTCCGGCTTCAGCACTGCCCCACAGGACGGGCAATCCCAGAAAAACTGGCAGGCATCCGTGGGCATGAGTGCGCGCGTGGCGGTCCCGCAGTCGGGACATGTGATGGTGCTTTCGAGCCTGGGCGCGCGTTGTGATTTGTCGATGGGTTTGTCAGCCATGGTCAAGACGATGCGGCCGCTGTAGTCCTATGTCGCGGAGGGTACATGGCGCCCAGGAAGCGACCCGACAGGTACCGTTCTCGCAGAAACCCGTGATGCCGGGGATCAACCCCGATTCGATGTGTGCCGACCAGCATATTTGCCAAGAAGTGGTTCCAGACCGCAGCACGCCAGAATGGCGCCCACCACTGCGATGCCACCAATCCAGTTCCATCCGCCTGGGCCAAAGGGTGCGGACCAGACTCCATGGAGCAGCGAAGCGAGTGCGGCAAGCAGGAACAGCGGCGCAGTATATAAACAGTGTCGACGCCCGCACCTGCGGGCATTTGCCAGACAGGCGGCTCCCATCACCGCAAAGCCGAATGTCCACCCAGCCGTGTGAACGACATCGCTGCCGTGACTGCTTGCGATGATCAGCAACCACGGCGCGATCCAGAATAGTCCCAACGCCAGCGGCCGGCTCAGCAAATCCCGCTCGTGATGTTGTCCGGCCATCGTCGTTCATCGGTTCTTGATCGATGCTTCGAAACCGTGGGGCTGACAATGCCGATTGGCTGGGCGGACCAGATTCCATAGCGCGGCAAGAATCATGATGATCACCCCGGCATAGAACGTTCCCCGCGCAACGTTTGCGGCCAGAAATCCATGCGTCATTCCGAACACGCCCATCAGCCCAAACGCACCCGTCAGCGCCATCGCGGGACCAACGGATCCAGCCAGAGCTCGCTGCCACTGGTGGTGTGAAAACCATTCGGCCAAGTTCGCGAGCAGGGCCACGATGGCGAAGATCGGGATCAGGAAGCGCACGAACAGGCCCTCCCACTGGCCCAAGAAGCCCAAGCCGATGGCTGCGCCAATGGTGGCGGCGGCCGGAAAGCAGGCAGCACAGCCAAAACTGCTTACGATCGTGCCTACCACACCAGCTTTGTCTGCGACCCCAGTGATAACGGACATTGTGTGATCTGCCAAGGTGATTTCGTTGGTCTTGCGCGTGCGGCGAACTCGTGGCTAAGCTTAACTCCGTACTTGAGTACGGAGTCAACCCAAATGGAACCCGCCGGGAAACCCCTGACAATCGGGCGGATGGCCGATGCCGTTGGGGTGAACATCGAAACGATCCGTTTCTATCAACGCAAGGGGCTGCTGCGAGAGCCAGGCCGCCCCGCCGGGGGCATACGCCGTTATGAGCAAGCCGATGCTGCCCGGGTGAAATTCATCAAGTCGGCGCAACGGCTGGGGTTCACCCTGGAAGAAATCGGGCAACTGCTGCGGCTGGATGACGGGATGCAATGCAGCGCGGCCGCGCAATTGGCTGCGCGGCATTTGGATGAGGTGCGTTTGCGCCTGCGAAATCTGAGCCGAATCGAAGCCGCGCTCGCGCAGTTGCTCGAACAATGCGGTCGCCATCGGGGTGAGGTGGATTGTCCGATGATCGCGGCGCTCCACGCCGGCGACGAAGAACAGCGTTTGCCGTGAACAGCGAACGGCGGCGCGAGCAGGGCTTTCGCAAGTTCAGGCAACCGGAAGACCGCAGCCATCGGCCCGGTGAACCCGATCAGCGCACGTTCGGGCCACTGGCGCATCCAAGCAATCTGCCGCGCAAACACAGCACCGCAACAACCGCGGGCAACGCGCCCGTCAAGCGTAACTCCGGCTGCGCGAAAACCGCGCTTACGGACGCCGCGCCAGCTCCGGGTTTTCCCTGGTCACCGGCATCAGGTCTTTCTTCGAGACGCCCAGCCACAGCAACATCGGGCTGGCGAAGAAGATCGACGAGAGCGTGCCGACCAGGATGCCGATCAGCATGGTGATTGCGAAGCCGTGCACGGCGGGACCGCCGAACAGCCACAGCGAGGCCATGGTGATGGCGGTGAACACCGAGGTGATGATGGTCCGCGACAACGTGTTGTTGATCGCGCGATTGAGGATCTGCGGCGTGTCGGCCTTGCGCGTGAGGCGGAACAGTTCGCGCACGCGGTCGAACACGACCACCTTGTCGTTGATCGAATAGCCGATGACGGCGAGGATCGATGCCAGCACGGTCATGTCGAATTCGCGCTGCACCAGCGCGATGATGCCGACGGTGATCACGGTGTCGTGGATTTCACTGGCCACCGCGGCGAACGCGAAGCGCTTCTCGAACCGCACCCACAGGTAAAACATGATGCCGATGATCACCACGATCGCGGCGTAGATGCCGCTGGTCTTCAGCTCCTGCCCGACCTCGGGTCCGACGAAATCCGGTGGCTGCGCCAGTTTCACGCCCGGATGTCCGGCCGCCAGCGCGGCCAGCACCTGTTTGGACACCGCGGTCGCCACCTTGTCGGGGCTTTCCCTGGCATCCGCCTTCGGCGGCTGCAGGCGAATCGAAATTTCACGGGTGCCGCCCAAGCTCTGCACCACCGCGTGCTCGTAGCCGGCCTTCGCCAGCGCGCCGCGCACATCACCCACATCGATCGGCTGCTGGTAATTCACCTGGATCAGGATGCCGCCGGTGAAATCGAGGCCGTAATTCAGCCCCTTGACGGCGACGGCCCAGATCGACACCACGATCAGGATCGCCGAAATGACGATGCTGACCTTGCGCATGCCGAGGAAGTTGATGTTCAGGTCGTGGTGGAAGAGTTCCATGGTCGTTCGCTAAATGTGGCTGGCGATGGTTTGCACGACGGACAGGCCGGTCACACCCAAAGCGTCTTGAGTTTCTTGCGGCGGCCATGGATCAACGCGGTGATCGCGTGGGTCATGGTGACCGAGGTGAACAGGGAGGTCAGGATGCCGATGCCGAGCGTGATGCCGAAGCCCTTGATCGCACCCGAGCCGA
>DATFGL010000057.1:0-17884 GCA_035249465.1 Rhodanobacteraceae bacterium
GCTGCCCGCGTTCAGGCCCTACGCGGACCTGACGCCAGCAAGAATCGATGAGTGCCGCAAGGATGCGTTGAGAGACGATGGATCGGACGGATAGCACGCAGCGCGGATTCCGCCACTGCGCAACTGTATCCGGACAATGCGCTTTCAGTAACGCGAACAGGTTCAGAGACCGCAACTACCCCGAAGGGAGAACATGAACCGCAAACTGATTTTGAAGGTGGTGCTGGTACCCGTGGGGTTGCTCTTCCTCGCTCTGGCCTATCCCATGGTGCTGTTCATGCGGCAGGAGCCTGCGTTGTCGATGCTGCTGAGTCTTTATGTCACGCTCGGCGCATTCCTGCTGCTTGCAGTTCGCAACCCGCCGGCATATCGCAGTCTCATCCTGTTCACGGTTTGGTCTAGTTTCGCGCATGCTGCGGTGATGGGCTATCAGGCGATACTCGGCATGGTCGGGCGTGGAGAACTGGTCGGCGTCGCTGTACTGGTAGCGATTGGCCTGATCCTGCTCATACTCGTGCCGCCGAGGAAGGATGCGGAGCGCCTACCCACGCAGGCCTTGCCCGCCGCCAGTCAGCCTTGATCTTGGCTCAACGCAGCGGGTAGTTCGGATGCAGTTGTCCGGCGCGAGATAACGACACTTCGATTCTGGATCCCGTGTCAGCGGCCATCCATCGCCTGCACGGGATGAGGGCATCCGCCTTTACTTGCTGCCGTGGATGCCACCCTTCGTGAGCGCAACCGGATCGAGCAATTTCTTCAATTCCGCTTTTGAAAGGCCCGTGGTTTCCAGCGCCACGTCCATGATCGGACGCTTCTGCTTGTACGCCTGCTTGGCGGTCGCGGCGCCCTTTTCGTAACCGATCACCGGATTCAGCGCGGTGACCAGGATCGGGTTCAGCGCCAGCGCCTCATCGACGCGCGCCGTGTTGACCTTGAAGCCCGCGATGGCCTTGTCGGCGAGCAGGCGCGAGGCATTGGCCAGAATCGCGATCGACTGCAGCAGGTTGTAGGCGATCACCGGCAGCATCACGTTCAACTGGAAATTGCCGGCTTGCCCGCCGATGGTGATCGTGGCGTCGTTGCCGATCACCTGCGCGCACACCATCGTCATCGCTTCCGGAACCACCGGATTGACCTTGCCCGGCATGATCGATGAACCCGGTTGCAGCGCGGGCAGTTCGATTTCACCCAGGCCCGCGAGCGGCCCCGAATTCATCCAGCGCAGGTCGTTGGAAATCTTCATCAGCGAACACGCCAGCGTCTTCAACTGGCCGGACAACTCCACAGCCGCGTCCATCGACGCCATGCCCTCGAAGAAATTGTCCATCGAGGTGAACTTCACGCCCGTCGCCTTCGACAGCTCGGCACAAAACGCCTTCGCGAATTTCGGATCGGCGTTGATGCCGGTGCCGACCGCGGTGCCACCCTGCGGCAGGCGACGCATGCGCTTGCCGGCGTCCTCGATGCGCGCAATGCCGGATGCAACTTGCGCCGACCAGCCCGAGAGCTCCTGTCCGAACGTCACCGGCATTGCATCCATCAAGTGCGTACGACCGGTCTTGGCGACGTTCTTCAGTTCGCGCGCCCGCTTGTCGATGGTTTTCTGCAAATGCTTCAGGGCCGGCAGCAATTGCTCGTGCGCGGCCAGCGAGGCACTGACGTGGATCGCGGTCGGGATCACGTCGTTGGAACTCTGCCCGTAATTGACGTGGTCGTTGGGGTGGATCTTCGCCTTCGAGTCGCGTGTGGCGACATGCGCGATCACCTCGTTGGCATTCATGTTGCTGGACGTACCGGACCCCGTCTGGAAGATGTCGATCGGGAAGTGCTTGTCGAATTCGCCCGCAGCCACGCGCTGCGCAGCCTTGCGGATCGCCGCGGCCTGCGCGGGTTTCAGGTGACCGAGCTTCAGGTTCGCGTCGGCGGCCGCGGTCTTGATCAGGCCGAGTGCACGGATGAAATCACGCGGCAGCGCCAGGCCCGAAATCGGGAAGTTGTCCACGGCGCGTTGGGTCTGCGCGCCCCACAGTGCGCCGACAGGTACTTTCAGCTCGCCCATGCTGTCGTGTTCGGTGCGGAAGCTCGGCATTGCGGGAAATCCATGCGGGAAAGCCGCTCATTATAACGAGCAGTCGCCATTACAATGGCGACCTGTCCAGCCAGCCGTTCGTCTTGAGCGTAGGCCGCAAGGCCGAAGTCGAAGGACGCCGGCCGTGCGTTTCGACTCCGCTCGCTGCTCGAGCTACGCTCAACGCGAACGGAACTTTCAGCCCAAGTCAGCAGGCCGACCATGCAGCTCGATTCCCTGACCGCCCTTTCGCCTCTGGATGGCCGCTACGCATCGAAGGTGGACGTGTTGCGCCCGATCTTCAGCGAATACGGCCTGATGCACCGCCGGGTGGCGGTGGAGATCGCGTGGCTGATCGCGCTTTCCGACGAACCCGGCATCGCGGAACTGCCGCCCTTCCCCGTCGCCGCGCGCACGGCGCTGCGGAAGATCGCCGATGACTTTTCCGTCGCCGACGCTGCACGCATCAAGCAGATCGAAACCACCACCAACCACGACGTCAAGGCGGTGGAGTACTTCATCAAGAAACGCATCGGTGACGATCCGGCGCTGAAACAGGCGCAGGAATTCGTGCACTTCGCCTGCACCTCCGAAGACATCAACAATCTTTCCTACGCGCTGATGCTGCGCGACGCGCGCAACGCAGTGCTGCTGCCCGGACTCGACAAGATAGTCACGAAACTACGCGACCTCGCTCACGCCAACGCCGATCTGCCCATGCTGTCGCGTACCCACGGCCAGACCGCGTCGCCGACGACACTGGGCAAGGAAATGGCCAACGTGGTGGCGCGCCTGCAACGCCAGCGCGTGCAACTCGCGGCCATCGAAATCCCCGGCAAGCTCAACGGCGCGGTCGGCAATTTCAATGCGCACGCCATCGCGTATCCTGCGATCGACTGGCGCACGTTCTCGCGGCGTTTCGTGGAATCGCTGGGCCTGCAATGGCAGGCGTACACCACCCAGATCGAACCGCACGACGGCGTCGCCGAACTCTGCGACGCGCAGCGCCGTATCGATACGATCCTGATCGACCTCGCGCGCGACGTGTGGGGCTACATTTCGCTCGGCTATTTCAGGCAACGGCTGAAACCGGGCGAAGTCGGTTCCTCGACCATGCCGCACAAGGTCAACCCGATCGACTTCGAAAATGCCGAGGGCAACTTCGGTGTCGCCAACGCCCTGCTCGGGCATTTCAGCGAGAAACTCCCGATCAGCCGCTGGCAGCGCGACCTCACCGATTCCACCACCCTGCGCGCACTGGGCGAAGCTTTCGGTCACGCGTTGATCGGATTCGCCTCGTTGGAAAAAGGACTCGGCAAACTTGAAGTCAACGCCGAGCGCATCGCCGCCGACCTCGACCACGTGTGGGAAGTGCTGGCCGAAGCGATCCAGACCGTGATGCGCCGCCACGGCCTGCCGGAGCCCTACGAACAACTGAAAGCGTTGACCCGCGGCAAGGGCATTACCCGCGACACACTGCAAACTTTCATCGGCACGCTGGACCTGCCGGCCGCCGACAAGCAACGCCTGCTGGCACTCACGCCCGCCACGTACACCGGCCTCGCGGCCGATCTCGCGCGCGACATCTGATTGGCGCCATGGCCACGGCCGCACCCGCGTCGCGCCTCACCGAAGCCGGCATCCGACGCCGGGTGCTGGTGTGGCAGATCGCGATCTTCGGCGGCACGATCGCCGCGATCTGCACCATGAACGTGTTCACCGAGCTCACCGATTACGGGCGCGGCGGAGTGCGCCTGCAATGGTGGGAACCAGCGCTGTGGGAATACTCCAGCGCCATGCTGCTCTGGCTGCTGATTCCCGCCGTCGCCTGGCTGTATCGGCGCGTACCCATCGCCGCACGCACCTGGCGCTGGGCGATCCCGCTGCACCTTGCCGCCAGCGTGGTGTTTTCGCTGGTCCACGTCGGCGGCATGGTGGCGCTGCGCAAGCTCGGCTACGCCATGATAGGCCAGCACTACCGTTTCGCGCCGTGGGTCAGCGACTGGATCTACGAATACCGCAAGGACGTGATGGCTTACGTGTTGATCGTGGCCGGCCTGCAGGCATTCCACATCTATCGGATGTGGCTGGAAGGCCGGGCGACGCAAGCCGCTCCCGGACCGTCCGCGCAATCCGCAGAGGTGGCGCCGGGCCCGGTCCAGCGGCTGGTGGTCAAGAAGCTCAACCGCGAGTTCATCCTCAACACCGCCGACGTGGACCGCATCGACGCGGACGGCAACTACGTCACCATCCACGCCCAGGGCCAGACCTGGCCATTGCGCGAATCGATGGCCTCGCTGGAACGCAGGCTCGACCCGGCCCGTTTCGCACGGGTCCATCGTGGCCATATCGTGAACCTGGACCGTATCCGCGAAATCCAGCCGTGGGACAGTGGCGATTACCGCATCGTGCTGACCGACGGCAGTTGCGTGAATTTCAGCCGCCGCTATCGCAGCCGCCTGCCGCAACTGTTCAACTGATTCGAAGTACGGACGGCGCCGTTCGTCACCTGATCGCGCCGCTCACCCCTTTTCGTCTTGCCGGCGTCGTGCGCGGCGCCTAATTTTCGGGCATCTTTTCCAGGAGCCACGCGATGCGCATGTCGGTCCGCGGATGCATGACTTTCGGGCTGGCCGCCCTTCTCGCCGGCTGCAGCCGGTACGTGCCGCCACCAGCCGCAATGGATGCCGGCTGGGCGTACTACGGCGGCGATGCGGGCGGCACCCGTTATTCACCCGCTTCCCAGATCACGCCTGCGAACGTCGAACACCTCAAGGTGGCATGGACCTTTCGCAGCGGCGAACATGGCGCAGGCTTCCCCGATGGCGAGTGGAAGAGCCACATGACGTGGGAAGCCACGCCGATCCTCTACGACGGCGCGCTGTATTTCACGACGAGCGAAACCAACGTGGTGGCGATCGACGCCGCCACCGGCAAGCTGCGCTGGCGGCACGATTCGCATATCGCGAAGCTCTGGTACTCGGACGCGGCTTCGCGCGGCGTCACTTTGTGGGTCGATCCGCAGTCCGCGCCGGACGCGCCGTGCCACGCACGCATCTTCGCGCCGACGCTGGACAGCCGGCTGCTGGCGCTGGATGCGAAGACCGGCCAGCCATGCCAGGACTTCGCCGACCACGGCGCGCTGGATTTGCTGCACGGCATTCGCTCCACGTACAAAACCGGCAGCCACTACCGCAACTACCTGGTCACTTCGCCACCGGTGATACTCGACGGCAAGGTCATCATCGGCTCGTCGATCGGCGACAACCGCGGCGTGGAACTGGAGCATGGCACGGTGCGCGCCTACGACGCGCGGACGGGCAAGTTCCTGTGGGGTTGGGATCCGATTCCCCACGACGTTTCCAACCCGGTGTACGCGCAATGGACTCCGCAAGCGGCAGCCGTGACGGGCGCCGCCAACGCATGGGCGCCGCTTTCGGTGGATGCACAACGGCACCTGGTGTTCGTGCCGACCGGTTCGTCCAGCCCGGATTTCTTCGGCGGCCTGCGCCCGGGCGATGGCCGCTGGGCCAATTCGGTGGTCGCGCTGGATGGCGACACCGGCAAACTGGCGTGGGGTTATCAATTGGTGCATCACGACCTGTGGGATTACGACAGCCCCGCGCAGCCCTCATTGGTAACATTGCAGCACGACGGCCGCACGATTCCCGCGGTGATCCAGCCGACCAAGACCGGCATGCTGTTCACCTTCGATCGCGAAACCGGCAAGCCGGTCTTCCCGATCGTCGAGAAACCGGTGCCGCAGGACGGTGCACCGGGCGAAGCGTTGTCGAAAACGCAGCCGTTTCCCGTCGCACCGGCACCGCTGGTGCGGCAAGGGCCGGTGACGGGGAACGATCTTGCACACGTCTCGTTCGGCTGCCATCTCGAGCGCTACGAATCCGAAGGGATCTTCACGCCACCCAGCGTGCAAGGCAGCATCGAACAACCCGGATATGGCGGTGGCGTGGAGTGGGGCGGCATCGCCTTCGACCCCAAGCACCAGATCGCGGTGGTGAACACCAACGACCTGCCGATGCTGGTCGCGCTGGTACCGCGCGATCAACTCATGGCGCAGTCGATGTCGCCCGCATACAAGGATTGGGATTTTTCGGAAATGCGCGGCACCCCGTACGGCATGCGGCGCAAGGCCTTCACCTCATCGCTGGGCACGCCCTGCGTCAAGCCGCCGTGGGGCGAGCTGAGCGCCGTCGACATGCGCAGCGGCAAGCGGCTTTGGCGCGTGCCGCTGGGCAACGCGGTGAAGAATCACTGGAACCTCGGTGTGCCCGGCATGGGCGGTCCGGTCGTCACCGCATCCGGGTTGATCTTCGTTGCGGCGACGATGGACGACGACATCCGCGCCTTCGACGAGCACGATGGCAGGCTGCTGTGGCAATACCACCTGCCCGCCGGCGGCCAGGCAACGCCGATGACCTACGCGATCAATGGCAGGCAATATCTCGTCATTGTCGCTGGCGGCCACGGAACCCTCGGCACCGCTCGTGGCGATTACGTCATCGCGTTTGCGCTGCCGCAATGAAGCACGCCGCCGGCGCGGGAAACCCCGCGCCGGCTAAGATGCGGCATGCCTGCTACCCGACAGAACTTGCCCGTCGAGAAAATTCCCTTCGAGATCGGCGCGACCGCGCGGCATCGCCTCGGCATGCCGCCCGCACGCTTCCTGCGCGACTACTGGCAAAAGCGGCCGCTGCTGATCCGCAACGCGTTTCCCGGTTTCCAGGCGCCGCTGTCGCCCGACGATCTGGCCGGGCTCGCATGCATGGACGGCGCGCTGGCAAGAATCGTTTTGTACCGGAAAAAAGCAAAGGCACCGGGTTCCGGATTCCGCGCTGCGCACGGCTCCGGACCAGAACCACTTTCGGGGCCGGCTCTGCGCCGGAATGACGGAAAGTGGAAGGTGCTTACCGGCCCGTTCGACGATGCAACATTCGCCGGGCTGCCGAAGTCGAACTGGACGCTGCTGGTGCAGGATGTCGACAAATGGGACGCCGACACGGCGGCGTTGCTCGACCATTTTGAATTCATCCCGAGCTGGCGCGTCGACGACGTGATGGTCAGCTACGCGACGGACGCCGGAGGAGTCGGCGCGCATGTCGATCAATACGACGTATTCCTGTTGCAGGGCCCCGGGCAACGCCGCTGGTCGATCGACACGCGCGCAAACCCTTCCACCGCATTTCGCGATGATGTGGAATTGAAGCTGTTGCGCGAATTCCATCCGACGCACACATGGACGCTTGGTCCGGGTGACCTGCTGTACCTGCCGCCGGGCGTGCCCCATGACGGCGTCGCGGTCGGCGAATGCATGACGTTTTCCATCGGCATGCGCGCGCCCGCGGCAGCCGAGCTGTTGTTCGACTTCGCCGCGCACGTCGCGGAATCGCTGCCGGAATCGCGGCGTTTCGCCGATCCCGATTTGAGGCCCGCCGGTGATGCAGGTGAAATCGACGACGCGGCGCTGCGCCGCGCGCGCCGCGCGATTGGCCCGGTATCCGCCGCGCTTGACGACGATGCCTTTGCGGATTGGTTCGGGGGTTTCATCACCCGCTATCGCGTGGCGCAGGCCCCGGTTCCGCGCAAGCGCGGCATGTCTCGCGCAACACTGGCGGAACGCCTTCCCCAGGTCATGTTCGAACGCGATCCCTGGAGCCGTTTTGCATGGCGCCGCCGCGGCCGCGATGCACGGCTGTACGCCGCCGGCAGTGCCTTCGACGCCCCGCAGGGCTGGGCGCGTGAGCTGGCCTCGGGCGCACGGACATTCGATGGCGCGCGACTAGCCGGATTGCCGCAGCGGACGCGCGGCATCGCGCTGCTGGCGGCGCTGATCGACGCCGGCCACCTGCGTTTGCGCCGGCGCTGAGCCGGGTGCAGAAATCCCACGCGGAACTGGCTTACAATCCGCCAACACGCGCCCGGCCGCGACCCGGAGGGGGTTTGACCGCATGCCGATTGACGGCGGTTTCCAAGTCGAAATTTGCGATTGGGCGAATGCAGTCGATCGCGAGGGACTGCTCGATGTTCGCGAGGACGTGTTCGTGCTCGAACAGCACGTGCCGCGCGAAATGGAAATCGATGACGACGACCCGCGCAGCGTGCACGTGTTGGCACGCGCGCAGGATGGCACGCCCATCGGCAGCGGACGCCTGACCCCGGACGGACGCATCGGGCGCGTGGCGGTGCTGCGCACGTGGCGCGGCCGTGGTATCGGCGCGATGCTCCTGCAGGCTTTGCTGGATCAGGCACGGGCCCGGCAGCTGGTCACGGTTTCCATCCACGCACAGCGCGACGCCGTGCCGTTCTGGTTGCGCCACGGCTTCGCCAGCGTGGGCGAAGAATTCGAAGAAGCCGGCATTCCGCACATCACGATGCGACGCCCGCTGGAAGGCGCGCCTGAGCCCGGACGTCCCGCCGCGCCCATGCCACCGGATCCGGTGACGCTGCGCGCGACGACCCGCGAAGAATTGATCGACATCACCCTGCACCTGCTCGCGGGCGCGCGCCACAGCATGTGTGTCATGGTGCGTGAGCTGCATCCTCTGCTGCTCAACGACACCGCCTGCCTGGTGGAATTGCGGAGATTGGCGATATCCGGGCGCGGTGCGTCCATCCGCATCCTCGTGCAGGACCTGGCGCGTGCCCTGCAGGAAGGTACACGCCTGCTGGAACTCGCGCAGCGGCTGTCCAGCGTGATCGAAATGCGCAGACCCGTCGAGCCCGCCGACCTTGCCTACAGTTCGGCCTTCATGTGCGTGGATTCCTGCGGTTACCTGTTCCGCCCGCAGGAAAGCGAAATGGTGGCCGTGGGCTCGACGTACGCGCCGGGCCGTCACGCCGAACTGATGCGCCTGTTCGAGGAAGTCTGGGCACGGTCGGAGCCGTGGCCGGAGTTGCGTGCGCTGGGTATCTGAATAGCTGGCCGCACCGCACCGCGCGAATCCCGCATTGCAGCATTAAACCGTTATAATTTCAGGTCGCGGCGCGGCTCGGACCGTGCAGCGCGGGCTATCCAGCAACAGGGGTTGAAAACCCCCTGTTGTAGCGGGTCATGGATGACCCGCTGCGGATCGAGTGCCATGAGCGCTCAATCCGGCGAAGCCGAGTCCGGACCTGCGCAGGCAGGATGCCGGAGCGAACGTCGGCTCCGCCGACGGCTTGCAGGGCGAGCGCCACGGATGGCGCGAGTAAAAAGCGCGGGACAGCGCTTTTTCAACATCCAACAATTATCCGTGGTGACCATCGTGAGTGACGGCGGCAGTTTGTTGCAGAAATTGGCGGAAACCTCCCAGTTCGGTGGGGGCAATGCCGCTTATCTCGACCAGTTGTACGAGGATTGGCTGCGCGATCCGCAATCGGTTTCGCCGCAATGGCGTACATGGTTCCAGAGCCTGCGCGGCTCCAACGACGTTTCCCATGCCGACGCGATCGCGCGCATCGTCGCGGCCCAGCAACAGGGCCGCCGTTCCGGCGCCGTGCCGGTCGATGACGCGCACGCGCGCAAGCAGGCTGGCGTCCTGCGCTTCCTGACGGCCTACCGATCGCGCGGCCACCTCGCCGCCGACCTCGATCCACTGGCGATCGCGCCCAAGCGCCCCGCCCCCGATCTCGACCTGCCCTTCCATGGCTTGTCCGACGCCGACCTCGATACCGAATTCGATTGCGGCACCTTCGCCGGCGGGGGCCAACGCATGAAATTGCGCGAGCTGCGCGATCGCCTGCGCCGCACCTACGTCGCCACCATCGGCGCCGAGTTCATGCACATCAGCGACCACAACCAGCGTCGCTGGATTTACGATCGGCTGGAAAAAGCCAGCGGTGACGCCGGCCTCGACGACGCCACGCGCATGCGCGTGCTGGGCAAGTTGACCGCCGCCGACGGACTGGAGCGCTACCTGCACACCAAGTACGTCGGCCAGAAGCGCTTTTCGCTGGAAGGCGGCGATTCGCTGATTCCCCTGCTCGACGACCTGATCCGCCGCAGCGCCGACCAGGGCGTGCACGAACTGGTGATCGGCATGGCGCATCGCGGCCGCCTCAACGTGCTGGTCAACATCCTCGGCAAGCCGCCGCAACAACTGTTCGCCGAATTCGAAGGCAAGCATGACGGCCCGGACGATCCCGCGCATTCCGGCGACGTGAAATACCACATGGGCTTCTCGGCCGACATCGCGGCGCCTGCGGCCAACATCCATGTTGCGCTGGCGTTCAACCCGTCGCACCTCGAGATCGTCAACCCAGTGGTATCGGGCTCGGTGCGTGCGCGCCAGATCCGCGCCCATGACGGCGTGCGCGAGCACGTGCTGCCGGTGCTGATCCACGGCGATGCGGCGCTCTCGGGCCAGGGCGTAAACATGGAATTGTTCAACATGTCGCAGACGCGCGGCTTCGGCGTCGGCGGCACCGTGCATGTCGTGGTCAACAACCAGATCGGTTTCACCACCGATGCCGACGACAGCCGCAGCACACTGTACTGCACCGACGTCGCCAAGATGGTCAATGCGCCGGTACTGCACGTGAACGGCGACGATCCGGAAGCGGTGCTGCAATGCATGCGTCTCGCGTTCGATTTCCGCCAGCAATTCCACAAGGACGTCGTGGTGGACCTGGTCTGCTACCGCCGGCACGGCCACAACGAAGCCGACGAACCCTCGGCCACGCAGCCGATCATGTACGACGTGATCAAGAAGCTGCCGCCTACGCGCGAGCTGTACGCGAAGCATCTGGTAGAGCGCAAGTTGATCGCCGATGGCGATTCGCAAAAATTGTTCGATGCCTACCGCGACCAGCTCGATGCCGGCAAACCGGTCACCGAACTGGCGCCGCCGGGCTCGCAGAAATTCATCGTGGACTGGTCGCGATTCGCCAAGGGCGATCTTGCACAGCCGGTCGAGACCGGCGTGAAGCGCAAGACGCTGGACGAACTCGCGGCGAAAATCCTGACGTGGCCGGAAGGCATGACGCTGCAATCGCGCGTCGGCAAGATCTACGCCGACCGCCGCAAGATGGCCGAAGGCGAACAGCCGCTGGATTGGGGCTACGCGGAAAACATGGCCTACGCGACGCTCGTCGCCGAGGGCAACGCGCTGCGTCTGGTCGGCCAGGATACCGGCCGCGGAACGTTCTTCCATCGCCACGCCGAACTGCACGACCAGAAGACCGGCAACATCCATACGCCGCTCGCGCACGTGCGCGAAGGCACGTCTGTCGAAGTCATCGACTCGCTGCTCTCCGAAGAAGCGGTGATGGCGTTCGAATACGGTTTCGCCACCGCCGACCCGGACACGCTGGTGCTGTGGGAAGCGCAGTTCGGCGACTTCGCCAACGGCGCGCAAGTAGTGGTCGATCAGTTCATTTCGTCCGGCGAGGCCAAGTGGAATCGCTTGTGCGGACTGGTGCTGCTGCTTCCACACGGCTACGAAGGTCAGGGCCCGGAACACTCTTCCGCGCGCCTCGAGCGCTACCTTCAGTTGTGCGCACTCGACAACATGCAGGTATGTGTACCGACCACGCCCGCGCAGATGTTCCACATGCTGCGCCGGCAGATGCTGCGCGACTGCCGCAAGCCGCTGGTGGTGATGACGCCAAAGTCGTTGCTGCGCCACAAGCTGGCGGTGTCGTCGCTGGACGACCTCGCAACCGGCCATTTCCATCTGGTGATTCCCGACCAGCGCATCAACATCGACAAGGGCGGGAACGCCAAGAAGGTCAAGCGCGTGGTGCTGTGCTCGGGCAAGGTCTACTACGACCTGTTCGAGGAAGCCGAAAAGCGGAAGATCGACGACGTCGCAATCGTGCGCGTCGAGCAGTTGTACCCGTTCCCGCGCATCGAGGTGAATGCGGAACTCGACAAATACCCGGTCGCGAAGGAAGTGATCTGGTGCCAGGAAGAGCCGCAGAACCAGGGCGCGTGGTTCCAAATCCGCCATCACCTGCAAGCCTGCGCGGACGGCCACCACAGCCTGCACTACGCGGGGCGTGTGCGCTCGCCGGCGCCGGCGTGTGGCCACTTCAACACCCACGTCGCCGAGCAGCACGCGCTGGTGCAACAGGCCCTGGTCGATCCCGTTGGCGACGATCATTCGGCCGAATGATCACGTACGCGCATCCAACACATCACATCACGCACTCCTGATCCACAAGGACAGCCCAATCATGTCGATCGAAGTCAAGGTTCCGGTACTCCCCGAATCCGTCAGCGACGCCACCATCGCAACGTGGCACAAGAAGCCGGGCGACGCGGTGAAACGCGACGAAAACCTGGTCGACCTCGAAACCGACAAAGTGGTGCTGGAAGTGCCCGCCCCCGCCGACGGTGTGCTGAAGGAAATCCGCCACGCGGAAGGCGATACCGTGAACAGCCAGGACGTGATCGGCATCCTCGAGGAAGGCGCGGTCGCGGAAGCACCCAAAGCCGCCGCGAAGGAACAGCCGAAAGCGGCGCCAGCCAAACCGGAGCCTGTCAAGGCCGCACCGGCAGCCACTGGTTCAAATGAAGGCCTCTCGCCTGCCGGCCGCCGCGTCGCCACCGAAGAAAACATCGATGCCTCGCAAGTCTCCGGCACCGGCCGCGGGGGTCGCGTGACCAAGGAAGATCTGGTCAACTTCTCCAAGGGTGGACCGTCCGCTACACCGACGCCCGCGCCGCGCGCCGCCACGCCGGGCGCCCGCCCCGAAGAACGCGTGCCGATGACGCGCATGCGCGCGCGCATCGCCGAACGCCTGATGCAATCGAAGAACTCCATCGCGATGCTGACGTCGTTCAACGAGGTCAACCTCTCGAAAGTCGTCGCGATGCGCAAACAGGTGGGCGAACAATTCGAAAAGACCCACGGCATCAAGCTCGGCTTCATGAGTTTCTTCGTCAAGGCCGCATGTGAAGCACTGAAGCGCCACCCGGTGGTCAACGCCTCGGTGGACGGCAACGACGTCATCTATCACGGTTACCAGGACATTTCGATTGCCGTTTCGACCGATCGCGGCCTGGTGACGCCGGTGCTGCGCGACGCGCAGGACATGAGCTTCGCCGACGTCGAGAAGGCCATCGCGAATTACGCAAAGAAGGCGCGCGAGGGCGGCCTGACCCTGGACGACCTGCAGGGCGGCACCTTCACCATCACCAACGGCGGCACCTTCGGCTCGCTATTCTCCACGCCGATCGTGAATCCGCCGCAGAGCGGCATCCTCGGCATGCACACCATCAAGGAACGCGCCGTGGTCGAAAACGGCCAGGTCGTCGCCGCGCCGATGATGTACATCGCGATCTCCTACGACCATCGCATCGTCGACGGCAAGGACGCGGTGCTGTTCCTCGTGGACATCAAGAACCAGCTGGAAAATCCATACAAGATGCTTTTGGGACTGTAAAGGGCAAGTCGGCCGTTTCGCGGCCTGGAAAGGGTCAGAAGGAGCACGCTGCGGCTGACCGCTTCTACTGACCCTTCACACACTTGGCCTTTGCGCCGTTTGCCAGAAGTTGAGATCACTGCAAGGAAAAATAATGGCTGACAACAAATTCGACGTGATCGTCATCGGCGCCGGTCCTGCCGGGTACGTGTGCGCGATCCGCTGCGCGCAACTCGGCCTCAAGACCGCCTGCGTCGACGCGTTCAAGGGCAAGGACGGCAAGCAGGCACTGGGCGGCACCTGCCTCAACGTGGGCTGCATTCCCTCCAAGGCGCTGCTGGATTCCTCGAAGCAGTTCTGGAACCTGACGCAGCACTTCGACGTGCACGGGATTACGGCGAAGGATCCGAAGATCGACGTGAAGACGATGGTTGGCCGCAAGGACAAGGTCGTCAAGCAACTGACCGGCGGAGTCGCGATGCTGTTCAAGTCGAACAAGGTCACGCCGTTCTTCGGCACCGGAAAACTGCTGAAGGGAAACAAGGTCGAAGTCAGCGGATTCGATGGTTCGGCGCAGACCATCGAGGCCGCCAACGTCATCATCGCCTCCGGGTCGGTGCCGATTGAGCTTCCGTTTGCGAAGTTCGACAACAAGTACATCATCGACAACGTGGGTGCGCTGGATCTGGACGCCGTGCCGAAAAGTCTTGGCGTGATTGGCGCGGGCGTGATCGGGCTGGAACTGGGCTCCGTGTGGCGCCGCCTCGGCAGCGAGGTCACGGTCATCGAAGCACTGCCGGATTTCCTTGGCATGGCCGATGCCGACATTTCCAGGGTCGCCGCGCGCGAGTTCAAGAAGCAGGGGCTCGACATCCATCTCGGCGCCAAGCTCTCCAAGGCGGAGGTGAAGAAGAATGCGGTCGAAATCACCTACACCGACAAGGACGGCGAGCACAAGCTCACCGTGGACAGGTTGCTGGTCGCGGTGGGCCGCCGCGCGTACACGGAAGGTTTGCTCGGCGACAGCACCGGCGTGAAGGTGGATCAGCGCGGCCGCGTCGAAGTCGATGAACACTGCTGGACCGGCGTCGTTGGCGTGTGGGCCATCGGCGATTGCGTTCGTGGCCCGATGCTGGCACACAAGGGCGAGGAAGAAGGCATGATGGTCGCCGAACTGATAGCCGGCCATGCCGGTCACGTGGATTACGACGTCATTCCGTCGGTGGTCTACACGGAACCCGAAATCGCCTGGGCCGGCAAGACCGAGCAACAGTGCAAGGAAGAAGGCATTCCGTACAAGACGGGCTCGTTCCCGTTCGCGGCCAATGGCCGCGCACTCGCCATCAACGAGGGCGTGGGCCTGGTGAAGATCATCGCGCACGCCGAAACCGATCGCATCCTCGGCGTGCACATGTGCGGCCCCGAGGTCTCCGAGCTGATCGCCGAAGGCGTGGTCGCGATGGAATTCAAGGGCTCGTCCGAAGACCTTGCGCGCATCGTCCACGCACACCCGACCCTGTCCGAAGTCGTGCACGAAGCCGCGTTGTCGGTGGACAAGCGCGCGATCCACAAAGCCAACTGAAGTCAGGATGACTTCATCCCGTGCAGCACACGGATGTGCGTTGATACGGGATCCTGATTTGAAATGTCTTCGCCCCGGACAGCGCACGGAGTACAGCCACCCCGGCGCAGGCCGGGATTCATCTGGCCTGACTGAGGTTTCGGTCGGATGTCAAAGTGGGTTCCGGCCTTCGCCGGAAGGACGAGCAGGAGCAGCACAGGATGACGAACAGGAACACCATGCAACCGTTCCGCGCCTTCCGCATCCACAACGACGACAATGGCTATCGCGCCGGCATCGAGCCGATGCGCACGGATGACCTTTCGCCGGGCGAAGTCGTCATCAAGACAGCGTTTTCGTCGGTCAACTACAAGGATGCGCTGGCGGGCACCGGCAGGGGCAAGATCCTGCGCCGGTTCCCGCTGAACGGAGGCATCGACGTCGCGGGCCACGTAGCCGCATCCACCGATCCGAAGTTCAGGGAAGGCGACGCGGTGCTGTGCACCGGTTGCGGTTTGTCGGAAACGCGCGATGGCGGCTATGCCGAATACGCGCGGCTCGATGCCAAGTGGACGATACCGCTGCCGAAAGGATTGTCGCTGCGCGAAAGCATGATCCTCGGCACCGCGGGCTTCACCGCCGCGCTCGCGCTGTACCGCATGCACGACAACCGCCAGTCGCCGGAACTCGGACCCATCGCGGTGACGGGCGCCACCGGTGGCGTGGGCATGCTGGCCGTCGATATTTTCAACCGGGCCGGTTTCGAGGTGCACGCGATCAGCGGCAAGCCCGAACACGCGGCCTTCCTGAAAACGCTCGGTGCGCGCGAAGTGCTGGATCGCCGCGAATTGGATCTCGGCGACCACCCATTGGAATCGGCGCGTTTCGGCGGCGCGGTGGACAACGCGGGCGGCTCGCTGCTCGCGCAATTGCTCGCCTGCACCGCGCCGTATGGGAATGTCGCCAGCATCGGGCTCGCGGCGGACGCCAAACTCGATACCACGGTGATGCCCTTCATCATCCGCGGCGTCAGCCTGCTCGGTACTGCCTCGGCTGGCACCGCGCGCGACATCCGCGAAGCGATCTGGCAGCACCTCGCTTCCGACTGGAAGCCCGCGCACCTGGACGGTGTCTGCACCCGCGAAGTCGCGCTGGGCGGGTTGCCGAGTGTGTTCGACGCCATGCTTTCGGGCCAATCATTCGGCCGCACGCTGGTCCGGATCGCGTCGGATGGCGTGTCGGATTGACTTTCCAATCAGCCGGCAAAGTACTGAAATCACGGAAAATGTTCGCGCTGCTTTGTGATGATTCGAGGGCGACGCACTCCCCGCCGCAAGCATGGCACTTCAGGTTCCGGTTCCCTACAATGTGCGCTTCCGTTGTGGGGAGTTTTGCATGGCACGCATCCTGATCGTTGACGATTCGCCGTCGCAATTGGAAGGCCTGAAACGGCTGGTCGAAAAACTCGGGCATCAGACACTCACCGCCACCGATGGCGCGGCCGGCGTCGAAGCCGCCAAACGCGACAAGCCCGACCTCGTGCTGATGGATGTCGTGATGCCCAACCTCAACGGTTTCCAGGCCACCCGCGCGATTTCCAAGGACCCCGGCACCGCGCACATCCCCGTGATCCTGGTCACCACCAAGGATCAGGAAACCGACAAAGTGTGGGGCATGCGCCAAGGCGCCAAAGCCTTCGTCACCAAACCGGTGAACGAGGCGGAACTGACCAAAGCGCTGAGCGAAAATCTGGGCAAATGAATGCGATCATCCATGATCGCCGCTCCGATGAACCCGTCGCTGCAGCAAGCCTTCTCACTTCATCAACCCTGCCACGGCCATCCATGGCCTGACTTTTCACAACAGCCGCTTCGAATCGATCATCAGTAACATCCGCTACGTGCGCGGATCGAATCCTTCGAACGCTTTCTCGAACGCCGTGTAAGCCGCTTTCGCCTTGTCGGTGTCGACCGGCGGAATCTGGATCGAGAGCGTGACGATCTGGTCGCCCGGCGCCCGCCCCGGCATGCCGCGGCCCTTCAGGCGCAATTTCCGGCCACTGCGCGAACCTGCGGGAATCTTCAGCTCCACGTCGCCACCGAGCGTCGGTACCGGAATCCTGGCACCCAGTGCGGCTTCCCACGGCGACACCGGCACCTCGACTTCCACGTCATGCCCGTGCAATTTGAATCGCGGATCTTCGCGCACCTGCACTTCCATCAGCAGGTCGCCTGCCGGCGCGCCGCCGTAACCAGGTTCACCCTGTCCCGCCAGGCGAATCACCTTGCCCGGCAGGATGCCGGCAGGAATGTTCACTTCCAGCGTGCGCTCGCCCATCGTGTCACGCAGGCCAAGGCGCTGCCTGCCGCCGGAATACGCAGTGTGCAGGTCGATCTCGACACCCGCGCGCACGTCGTTGCCGCGCATCGGTCCGCGTTGCGCGCGCGGCCCTGCGCCGCCACGCCCGCCAAACAGTGATTCGAAGAAATCGCTGAACCCGCCGGCATCGCCACCATCACCACCGAAATCGCGGAATTCGAAACCGCCCGGCGCCCGCTGTTGCCAGCCCGGCGGCGGCCGGAAGTTGTCGCCCGCGCGATACCCGCCCGCGCGCACGTTGTCGTAGGCCGCACGCTTCTGCTTGTCGTGCAGGACCTCGTAGGCCTCGCTGATGGCCTTGAACCTGTCCTCGGCGCCGGCTTCCTTGTTCTTGTCCGGATGGTACTTGCGCGCGAGCTTGCGGTAGGCCGCCTTGATCTCGTCGTCGCCGGCGCCCTGTTTCAGGCCGAGGGTTTTGTAGTAGTCCTGGAACTCCATCCATGCCCCCAAACAGTCAACACGAAAACCCGCGGCGGATTGCTCCGCCGCGAGTTGCGATTATGACGCAACGG
>DATFGL010000058.1:0-3701 GCA_035249465.1 Rhodanobacteraceae bacterium
CTGATCGGCGCGCCGGGCGAACGTGCGGCACGCGCAGCCGCGACGCCGCACCAACGTGGCACCACGCAGTCACGCAAAAAATCCGGGCGCACTGCGCGCGTCAAACCTGCAACATCCTGGGAATGCCGCGCCGCCGACGGCGAGGTGTTCTATCGCCACACGCATTGTCCGGGTTCGATACCAGGTGATGGCGTTGTGCGATGGCAGGACGGCGGCGATCCGCCCTCCGGCAAACGCTCGCGCCATAGGCGCAACGCGTGGGGAGCCGTGCCCGTGCACGGCAAGAAAATCGGCCGCGCAGAGGCTTGCCGTCGCATCCACTCCGCCAGCGCCGCCGGCCGCGACGGCCATGCGCGCGATGAAACCGTCTCGACCTACGATCACCTGATGGGCCGCGATCCGTGCGGCAACGGATGACGTGTTGCGCCGACTACGCGCGCTTGCGCTGCCCCGGTGCGCGCTTGGAGCGCTCGCGCTTCGGTGTTCCTGCAAACCCCATCGGGGGCGCGGCACGGAAACTGGCGGCCTCGTCCAGCAACCATTCCCGGAATGCCACGAAGCCGGGGTGCTTGCGCGAGCGTTCCGGATACACGAGGTAGTGGGCCCGCTTCCCCTTCATCATCTCGGGGAACAGCGTGACCAGCTGTCCGGTCTCGATCAGCGGCCGCACCATCGTGGTACGCCCGAGCGCCACGCCGAGTCCTCCGAGCGCCGCACGCTGGCGCGACTCGGCGTCGTTGAATGACGCCACATAACGCTGCGGCGATCGTCCCCCATGCAGCGCGAACCAATTCTGCCAAATCTCTTCCGGGCCCAGAAGTGGCAGCTTGGCGAGTTCTCCAAGCCTCGGAGGCTTGCGTCCGGCCAGCAATGAGGGGCTGGCTACCGGCGTCAGCCACTCTTCGATCAGCTGCTCGGCGATAAGCCCGGGCCACTCTCCCATGCCGTAGCGCAGCGCAGCGTCATGGCGGCCATCGGCGAAGTCCACCAGTTCGATCGATGAGTCGAGGTTCAATTCGATTTCCGGATGCCGGGATACGAAACCCGGCAACCGTGGCAGCAGCCAGCTCGAAGTCATCGACGGCATCGCCGACAGCGACAAGGTATTGCCCCCGCGCGTGCACAACGGCTTCAGCGCGTCCTCGATCGCCTCCAGGTGCGGCGCGATGTTGTCGAGCAGGCGCTGACCCTCGGCGGTAAGTTTCAATCCACGCGGGCCGCGCACGAACAGGGTGCAATCAATGCGCTCCTCCAATTGCCGGATCTGGTGGCTGAGCGCGCTCACCGTGAGGTGCAAGTGTTCGGCGGCGCGCGTCATGTTCTGCGCGCGCGCCGCGGCGACGAAGGTCTGCAGGGGATTCAGTGGACTACGGCTCATGTTCGATTTTCCTCAACACTCGTTTGAAAAATCGTCGCTTCCGCGCGAGCGAAAGGAGCCCTATTTTTGCGCCTCACACAACTTTCGCGCAAGCCTGACGGAGGTGTCCCATGTTGAGGGAATTGGCAAAACTCTCGGGCGGCATGCTGTTCCTGGGCGGCCACGTGACCGATGCGAATACGGTGCGCCTGCTGGCGCGTGACGAAGCTGCGCCCCCGGCCCGCACACCGCGTGGCGGGCGACGCGTGCGGGTCGCCGGGCAAGGTGGCCGCGATTGGCGCACTCCCGTGGAACTGCTGCTGCTTGCGGCAATCTGGGGCGGTTCGTTCCTGTTCCTTCGCATCGCGGCGCCAAAGTTCGGCCCCTTGGCGCTGGTGGACGTGCGTCTCGCGCTCGGCGCGTTGGCGCTGTCGCCGTTCCTGTGGCGCGCACGCCGCCAGCTTGCCGCGACCGGCTGGTTCAGGATTGCCGCGATCGGTTTCCTCAACACCTTGCTGCCGTTCCTGTTGTTCGCGTGGAGCGCCGAACGCGCGCCCGCCGGCGTGAGCGCGATCGTCAACAGCATGGCGGTGCCGTTTGCGGCCCTGGCGGCGTTCGCGATGTTCGGCGACCGTATCGGCGGACGCAGGCTGATTGGTTTGGCGGCCGGAATGGTCGGCGTCGTGGTGCTCGCGAGCGGCGACGCCGGCGGCACGGGACTTGGCCCTGCGGTCGCGGCAGGTACCGCTGCAGCCTTCCTGTACGGCGTTTCCGCGAACCTCGTCAAACGTTATTTCGCGGGCCTGCCACCTGCGGCGGTCGCTGCGGCGACGCTCGCATGGGGTGCCGTGTTGCTGTCTCCGTTCGCGGTGTGGCAGTGGCCGTCCGCACACGTTCCAATGGAAGCATGGCTCAGCCTCGTCGCACTGGGCGTCGTCTGCACCGGCATCGCCTATGCGTTCTACTACCGCCTGATCCAGCGCGTCGGTGCGCCGCGCGCCACTACCGTGACCTACCTCGTGCCGATCTTCGGCGTGCTGTGGGCGTGGCTGGCTCTGGGTGAACCGCTGACACTGGGCATGGCCGCTGGCGGCGCGTTGATCCTGGGCGGCATGCTGTTTGCGCAGGGCAACCCGCGCGCGGCCACCGTGCCCCGCAACGCCGTACTGGACAAGACCTGCGCGGAGTGCAGCCGCTAGCACCTGTCAACAGGCCCCGATGCACGGTGAACGGGCGGACGGGTACACTTCGGTGCATGACCCGTCCTGCCCTTTCACTCCAGGCTTCCCTGCCGGCCGCCATCGTACTTGCCGCTGCCGTCGTCATGACCGGCTGTTCGCAACAGGCGCCGGCCCCACCCGTTGCGCCCTCGGCTTCGGCGCAAGCCGCGGCGAATGACGCCGCAGCGGCACAAGAGTTGAAACTCTACCAGGACATGCTGGCCCAGCACGCCGAGGGACTGGCAGCACCGGTGGGCAAGGACATCCTGCGGAAATATCCGGGTACGCCTGCCGCCGCCGAGGTCCAGAAGACGCTCCCGCAGGTCGAGGCTACGGCCAAGTCCAAGACGGAGCACGCGCGGCTCGCCGCGTTGTGGTGGTACCAGACCGCAGACGTGGATGGGCTGCAACACACCGCCAGCATCTATTCCAGCGAGCCTTCCGGCGCCAAGCGCGTGCGGCTGGTGCTGCGCCGCCATGTGAAGTGGGGCCAGAGCGTTTATCTTTTCGCACCGGACGGCAGCAAGGGTTTCCTGTGCAAGGACCTGTGCAACGTCGTGATGCGCTTCGACGGCAAGCGCGAAGCGTGGAAAGCCTACCTGCCCAAGACGGGTGAGCCCGCGATGTTCATCAAGGACGACAAGCGCTTCATCGCGGCGATGCAGAAAGTCAAGGTGATCGAGATGGACGTCACGACGCGCGACCAGGGCAGGGAAACCCTGAAGTTCGAGGTCGGCGGCTATGACCCTTCGAAGTTCACACCGTTGCCCAAGCAATGACGCGGGTACCGGGGTGATGGTCCACCCTGTGGGAGGGCCGGAAGGCCCGACCTGCCTTGTGGGAAAACCGCGCGGTCGCGGCTTTCTGCTCATGCACCGCAGCAGCGAACGCACCGCGGCGCCGGGTCGCGTCTTCCTCCGCTCCTACTCCATGGTCACCGGCGCACGATTGTCGTCACTCACGCGATCGACCAGTTCGTTGAACGGATCGATGCCGGCTTCGTGGGGCCTGCCACCCACCGTCACGGTGATGGTGCTGTCGCCGTCCTTGACCGGAATCTTCGCGAGATACAGCGGCTGCTGGTCCTGCTCCGCGCCATCCTTCGCCTGCGCGAACACGCCGAT
>DATFGL010000059.1:0-9148 GCA_035249465.1 Rhodanobacteraceae bacterium
CCACAACAGCAAGCGGCTGGTGAAGGAAGGCGAACACGTCAGTGCGGGGCAGGAGATCGCGCTGATGGGCGCGTCGGGCGCGCCGCTCGTGGAACTGCACTTCGAGATCCGCAAGGACGGCAAGCCGGTGGATCCGTTGGGTTATCTGCCCGCGAAGTAGGACCGGCGCCACCCCGTCAGCGCAGCATCCAAGGCTGGCGGGATTCCCCGGATCAAGTCCGGGGTGCTCCCGCCCTACGACAGGACAAACGCCGCGACGACGTTGCGACCTTCGCTGGCCAGGATGTCCCAGGTACGCGCGGCGGCTGCGTTGTTCATCACTTCCACGCCCACGCCGCGTTGCAGGAACGCGGCCAGCACCGCCTGGGAAGGGAATTTCTGGTGCTCGCCGGTGCCGAGCAATACCACGTCGGGTTTGAGTGCCACGATTGGTTCGACGTGATCGGATGTCATTGCCGCGATATCGGTAACACCCCAGTCGTCGATGACCTTGTCGCGCGTCAGGATGATGCTTGCGGAGAAAGACCGGTCGACGATGACGACGGTGCGTGCGTCGGCGCGGCGCACGAACAGGTAGTCACGCGGGCGTTCGAGGTTCAGTTCCACGACGCTTCACTTCGGCAGCGCGATTTGCGGCTTTTCGTCATTGCGCCGAAACAGCACCGCGATATGGCCGATGGTCTGCACGGCCTCGGCGTGGCTGGATTCGACCAGTTTGCCGAGGTCGGCCACGCGCGCGGCACGGTCGCCGCCACTCAGCCTGACCTTGATCAGCTCATGGTCGTCCAGCGCCTGCTCCAATTCCTTCAGCACGCCCGCGGTCACGCCCTTGCCGCCCATCAGCAGCACCGGCTTCAGCGGATGCGCGAGACCGCGCAGGTAGCGGATTTGTGAAGAGGTCAGGGCCATGCTTCGAGCCGGGCTGCGGAGTCGGAAAGACCTGTCAGGGTATCATGGTGCCCATCGTTCCCGATCGGGGGCGGCGGATGTTGGCCGCCCATGGAAAGAGCTCCGTGCCAAGAAGCAAAAGCAGCGCGCGCTGGTTGAAGGAGCACTTCGGCGACGAATTCGTGAAGCGGGCGCAGGCCGAGGGTTTTCGCTCGCGCGCCGCGTTCAAGCTGGACGAGTTGCTCGACCGCGACAAACTGCTGAAACCCGGCATGGTGGTGGTGGATCTGGGTGCGGCGCCGGGTGGTTGGTCGCAGCTGGTGCGCCAGCGGTTGGGCGACAACGGCCGCGTGTTCGCGCTGGATATCCTGCCGATGCAGGGCATCGGTGGGGTCGAATTCATCCAGGGCGACTTCCGCGAGGATGCCGCCCTGGATGCCCTGATGACCAGGCTGGACGGCACCCCGGTGGACCTTGTGCTGTCGGACATGGCGCCCAATATCAGCGGTATCGAAGTGGCGGATCAGGCGCGCGCGATGCATCTGGTGGAACTGGCTGCAGAATTTGCTTCCAAGTGCCTGAAACCTGGAGGGTCTTTGCTCGTCAAACTCTTCCAGGGCCGCGGTTTCGACGAGTACGTGCGCGACTTGCGCGCGGGCTTTGCTCGGGTGACACTGCGCAAGCCCAAGGCGTCGCGGGCGCGATCGCGCGAAGTGTACGCGCTGGCCACAGGATGGAAAGGTGAGAAATGAGTTGGTTCGAGTTGCGTTCACTGGCCATGTTCCACGCTGCACCAACCTGCGTGTCTGAAAGAGGTGCGCGCGCATGAAGCCGCCGATGAGTGAGCTCGCCAAACAGGGCCTGCTGTGGGTGGCCGTGGCGGTGATCGTGCTGCTGGTGTACCAGAGCCTCAGCCCGCGCCTGGCCGGCAGCGAGCAGCAGATGTCCTATTCCGAGTTCGTGACGCAGGTGAAGAACGACAACGTCGCTTCGATCACCGCGAGCGCGAACCTGCCCACCGTAGTGACCGGCAAGCTCAAGGACGGCAGTTCGCTGCGCACGGTGCTGCCGGTGTTCGGCGACGACCAGTTGCAGCAGACGCTTGAATCGCACCGGGTCAAGGTGACCCAGAAGCCCGGCGACAACGGTTTCTCGCTGTGGCGCCTGCTGCTGGATTGGGGCCCGATCCTGATCTTCATCGCGATCCTGATCTGGTTCATGCGCCAGATGCAGCAGGGTGCCGGGGGTCGCGGAGCGATGAGCTTCGGGCGTTCGCGCGCCAAGCTGCAGGGCGAGGACCAGATCAAGGTCACCTTCAATGACGTTGCCGGTTGCGAGGAGGCCAAGGAAGAGGTTTCCGAACTGGTCGATTTCCTGCGCGACCCATCCAAGTTCACCAAGCTGGGCGGCAAGATTCCGCGCGGCGTGTTGATGGTCGGTTCGCCAGGTACCGGCAAGACTCTGCTCGCTAAAGCCATCGCGGGCGAGGCCAAGGTGCCGTTCTTCTCGATCTCCGGTTCCGACTTCGTCGAGATGTTCGTCGGCGTTGGCGCGGCGCGCGTGCGCGACATGTTCGAGCAGGCCAAGAAGCATGCGCCTTGCATCATCTTCATCGACGAAATCGACGCGGTCGGCCGCCATCGCGGTGCCGGTCTCGGCGGCGGCCACGACGAGCGCGAACAGACCCTCAACCAGTTGCTGGTGGAGATGGACGGTTTCGAGGGCAGCGAAGGCGTGATCGTGATCGCGGCCACCAACCGTCCCGACGTGCTCGATCCCGCGCTGCTGCGTCCGGGTCGTTTCGACCGTCAGGTCGTCGTGCCGCTGCCCGACCTGAAGGGCCGCGAGCAGATTCTCAAGGTGCACATGCGCAAGGTGCCGGTCGCGGCTGACGTCGACCCGCTCACCATCGCGCGTGGCACCCCTGGATTCTCGGGCGCCGATCTCGCCAACCTCGTCAACGAGGCCGCGCTGTTCGCGGCGCGCGAAAATGCGCGCGACGTGCGCATGGATTTCTTCGAGCGCGCCAAGGACAAGATCATGATGGGCTCCGAGCGGCGCTCCATGATCATGAGCGAGGAAGAAAAGAAGCTCACCGCGTACCATGAATCCGGCCATGCCATCGTGGGCCTGTCGGTACCCGACCACGACCCGGTGCACAAGGTCACGATCATTCCGCGCGGCCGAGCGCTGGGCGTGACGATGTTCCTGCCGGAACAGGACCGCTACAGCCACAGCAAGCTGTCGTTGGAAAGCAAGCTCGCCAGCCTGTTCGGCGGCCGCGTCGCCGAGGAACTGATCTTCGGCAGCGAGAAGGTCACCACTGGTGCGTCCAACGACATCCAGCGCGCCACCGCGCTCGCGCGCGACATGGTCACCAAGTATGGCCTGTCGTCGGCGTTGGGGCCCATGACGTACGCCGAGGAAGAGGAGGAAGTGTTCCTGGGCCGCTCGGTGTCCCAGCACAAGAACGTGTCGGACGAAACCGCACGCAAGATCGACGTCGCGGTGCGCGAGGTCATCGATGCGGCCTACAACCGTGCGCGCCAGATCCTCACCGACGACGTCGAGAAGCTGCACGCGATGGCCGCGGCGCTGCTGCAGTACGAAACCATCGACAGGGAACAGATCGCCGCGATCATGGAAGGCCGCGAGCCCGGCCCGCCGCGCGACTGGCGTCCGCGCGACAGCAACACCGACATGGGCGGCGGCAAACCCGCCACCGCGACGGTGTCGCCTGCGCCCTCCAGTCATCCGGCCGGGCAGCATTGATGTGCGTTCATCCCTGAACGCCGCGTCACCGAATGTTGCAGCGACTGGAATGTTCCTGGCTTCCGGGACACCACCTCGGCCATCCATGGCTTGGCTTCCACAACAGCCGCTTCGTTTCCATCGAGCATGAGAGTCAAGGTCGCCGTCGGGCGGCCTTCTCATATCCGGGGTCAGCGCGTGTAGCATTTCGGCGACGGGCACCTGCAATCGCGTGCGGGCAGGCAGAACGGAAGTGGAGCCGTCCGGAATGAGCAACTGGATTGGACCAATGAAGCACTCCTTCGCGGAGTTCCGCCGGCGCCGCGTGTTTCGGGTGGCCGCCGCGTACGCCGTTGCCGGCTGGTTGCTGATCCAGCTCGGCAGCGCCACCTTCGAGCCCATCGGCCTGCCGCCGTGGTCGATGCGCCTGCTGCTGGTGCTGCTGCTGTCGGGCTTCGTGTTGGCTTGCGCACTGGCCTGGGTGTACGACATTGGTGTCCACGGCATCGAGCGGACACCCCCCGTTCCCGGAACATCGCCCGCGACCGGCGAACATGCCGCCGTCCCGGGAGCTTCGGTGGCCATCTTGCCGTTCGCCGACCTCAGTGAAGCCATGGATCAGGCTTATTTTTGCGATGGTCTCGCCGAGGAGATCCTGAATGCGCTGGCCTCGATCGGTGGCCTGCGGGTGGCTTCGCGCACTTCCTCCTTCCGCTTTCGCGGCAACGGCGCGGATCCACGCGACATCGGCCGCGCGTTGAATGTCGCGGCGATCATGGAAGGCAGCGTCCGCAAGGCGGGCGACCGCGTGCGTGTCACCGCGCAATTGATCGACGCGGAAAACGGCTACCACATGTGGTCGGAGAATTTCGATCGCAAGCTCGAGGACATCTTCGCGATCCAGGAGGAAATCGCGCGCAACGTTGCGCGCGCGCTGCGCGTTTCGATGAAGGGCGCCGAGAGGCTCGACCGGGATTGCAGTTGCCATGCGCCACGCGACATGCGCGCGTACGAGTTCTATCTGCGTGGCCGGCAGATCCAGTCCTTGAAGAGCAGCGACAACTGGACGAAGGCACCGCAAATGTTTCGCCGCGCGATCGAACTCGATCCCGGCTACCCGCAGGCGCAGGCCGGTCTGGCCGATTCCCTCGCGCAGTTGCTGATCTGGCGGATCATCAGACCGGAAGACGCACTGCAAGAGGCCATCGTCGCCGCAAAACGCGCTTTGGAACTGGCCCCGGATCTTGCCGAGGCGCACGTGGCGCGCGCCAACACCTTGTCGCTGGCTGGAGACAATGAAAGTGCGGTCGCCGCCTTCCAGCGTGCGATCGAACTCAACCCGGAACTCTACGAGGCGCACTACTACTTCGGAAGGCATTGTTTCGCGCAGGGGCGGCACCAGCGCGCGATCGAGGAATTCGAAGCCGCGCACCGCGTGCGGCCCGATGAATTCCAGGCGTTGACGCTGGCTTCCAATGCAGCCGATGCGCTGGGCGACAAGGCGCGTGGCGATGCGTTGCTGAGACGTGCCCTGCCGTCGGCGCTGGCGGAGATCGCGGCGGATCCGGAAAATGGCCGCGCCCTTTATCTCGCCGCGGGCATGCAGGTGCGGATGGGCGATGCCGAAGGTGCCCGCCGCAACATCGAGACCGCGCTGCGTCTCCAGCCGGATGATTTCGGAACGCTTTACAACGCTGCTTGCACCTACACGCATCTCGGTGACAGCGAGCGAGCGCTCGATATGCTCGATCGTGCGCTTTCCGCGGGACACGGGTTTCGTGAATGGATCGAGCATGATCCCGATCTGGAAAGCTTGCGGGGCATGCCGCGTTATCGCGAGATCATGGGGCGCCTTGAGAACCCCGGAAATTGAGCGACGGCTTGTCCGGTATGACGATCTTCCGGCGCTGAAGCAGCTGCTCCGGGCGGTTCTGTTTTGTCCGGGGATTCGCGCGGCCTTCCGCAACGACGTTGGCCCCGCCTGCAATCGGGCCCGGGGGCGCGGGAACTCCGTGACCGGAGGCCGGCTTGGCGCCGGCGAGAGCGGCGCATTGCGTGGCGATCCGTTGCTGCTGCGTTGCCGCGGCGACCCGCGTTTCGCGACGTACTGCAAGCAGGCCGGTCTGCCAGCGCCGGCTAAAAGCGAAGCGCTCTGCATCGACCGGATCCGCGCCGCGAATGCCGCGAGAGGCCAGGGTGCGTCAACACCATGCCATGCGAGTTGCGTGGGTTCCGCGGCGCGTCGCCGTTGTCATAAACTGCGGGAATGTTCGATGTCATTCCGACTTTCGATTGCAGCGGTGACAGTCGGCGCGTTGGCGCGATGCAAAGCAATGCATCGCGCGCGTTGGCTGTCGGTGAGGCAGCATGCCGATCGGGAAACGCTTCAGGGACGGATGCTTGAAATATGTTCGATATGACGGCCAGCCTGGATTGCGCAGGAAGGATTCTGAAACTCGACCGCCCGCGCGTGTGCGGCATCCTCAACCTCACCGGCGACTCGTTCTCGGGCGACGGCCTGCGCGATGACGTGCAGGCCGCGGTCGCGCAGGGTGTGGCGATGGTTGAACAGGGTGCCGACATGCTGGACATCGGTGCGGAATCGACGCGGCCGGGCGCGCAACCTGTTTCCGCCAATGATGAAGTCGCGCGCGTGGTGCCGGTTGTCGAAGCGCTGGCGAAACGCGTGGAAGTGCCGATCTCGATCGACACGTCCAAGCCCGACGTGATGCGTGCGGCGGTCGCCGCAGGTGCGGGACTCATCAACGACGTGTATGCATTGCGCCGCGAGGGCGTGCTGGACGTGGTTGCCGAATTGAAGGTCCCGATCTGCCTGATGCACATGCAGGGCGAGCCACGCACGATGCAGGACGATCCGCATTATGACGACGTGGTCGGCGAGGTGCATCGTTTTCTCGCCGAGCGCGTATTCGCTTGCGAGATGGCGGGCATCGACAAGCGCCGCGTGCTGGTCGATCCGGGTTTCGGCTTCGGCAAGACACTGGAACACAACCTTGCATTGTTGCGTGGCCTCGAGCGTTTCCGCGATCTCGGCGCCGGCGTGTTCGTGGGGGTTTCGCGCAAGGCCATGATCGGCACGCTGACCGGGCGCAAGAGCGGTGCGGAACGCGCGGCGGGGTCCACCGCCGCCGCCATGGTCGCGGTGCAACGGGGCGCGATGATCGTGCGCGTGCACGATGTCGCCGCGACGCGGGATGCCTTGGCCGTGTGGCATGCCGTGCATGTTGGCGATGCGCCGGCGAAAAAAGCCGTACAAGCCTTCGGCTCGCAGCGCTTCGGCGACGACTGACGGCGCGGGTGCCCGCGGGTTGCTTTTGCAGGAGCGGCGGCAGCCGCGACCGGGCACTGCGGCATGGGCCTGCGTCGGCACATGTGGCCGGGCCTTCCGGCCCTCCTGCCCCAATCGCGCGATTCGGGGCCACGCGCATGGCGCGCTGCTACGGGGTATCCTTTGCATCTGTTTCCCCACGCCGTGCAGTCGCATGCCCGAGTTCGGAGTCCCGAATCCAGCGTCCCGCAAATACTTCGGCACCGACGGTGTGCGCGGCAAGGTCGGCGAGTGGCCGATCACCGCCGAGTTCATGCTGAAGCTGGGTCGCGCGGCGGGCGTGGTGCTGGGCAACGGCCGACGCCCGCTGGTGCTGATCGGCAAGGACACACGGGTGTCGGGCTACATGTTCGAAGCCGCGCTCGAAGCGGGACTGGTCGCGGCCGGTGCAGACGTCGGCCTGCTCGGCCCGTTGCCGACACCGGCGGTGGCGCAACTGACGCGCAGCCTGGACGCCAGCGCCGGGATCGTGATCAGCGCCTCGCACAATCCGTACCAGGACAACGGCATCAAGTTTTTTTCCGCCGACGGCGAGAAACTGGACGACAACGTCGAGGCCGCGATCGAGCGCGAGATCGATGCGCCGTTCGTGACGGTCGCGCCGGAGCGCCTCGGCAAGGCCCGGCGCATCGACGATTCGATCGAACGTTACGTGCGGTTCTGTCTCGGCACGCTGGAGGCGCCGCCCGATCTCTCCGGCCGGCACATCGTGCTGGACTGCGCGAACGGCGCCACCTACATGGCCGCGCCCAAGGTGTTCACCGCGCTGGGCGCGCGGGTCACCCGAATCGGTTGCGAGCCCGACGGCTTCAACATCAACCGCGACATCGGCTCGACCCATCCCGCGGCCTTGCGCGGCGCGGTGATCGAACAGGGCGCCGACCTCGGCATCGCCTTCGACGGCGACGGTGACCGGGTGCAGATGATCGACCGCAACGGCGAGCTCGCCGACGGGGACGATTTGTTGTACGTGCTGGCGCAGGACTGGATCGAGGATGGCCGTCTGCGCGGACCGGTGGTGGGCACCTTGATGAGCAATTTCGGGCTGGAGCGTGCGCTGACCGGCGCCGGCGTACGCTTCCTGCGCGCCAATGTCGGCGACCGTTACGTGTTGCAGCAATTGAAGGAACACGGCGGCCTACTGGGCGGCGAAACTTCCGGGCACATCCTGTGCCTCGACCGCGCCAGCACCGGTGACGGCATCGTTTCCGCGCTGGCGGTGCTGGACGCCCTGGCACGCGCCGGCAAGGACCTGGTGGCGGCGCGCGATGGCCTGGCCAAGCTGCCGCAGATCACCCGCAACATCCGTGTCGCGCGAGCGCGCGATGTGGTGCGGTCGACGGCGGTGCAGCAGGTGTTCGAGGAAGTGCAGGGCGCCTTGCGCGGCCATGGCCGCGTGGTGCTGCGTCCGTCCGGAACCGAACCGCTGGTGCGCGTCACCATCGAGGGCGAGGACGTGGACGAGGTGCAGGCGCTGGCCGCGCGTCTCGCGGACGCGGTGGTGTCAGCCTCAAAAAAGGGGACGGAGGGAATTAAGCCCGCTTAATTCCCTCCGTCCCCCTTTTGGCTTACGCCATCTGGCTGGCCGCGAAATCCCAGTTCACCAGGTTCCAGTACGCATCGACGTACTTGGCGCGCGCATTGCGGTAGTCGATGTAGTACGCGTGTTCCCACACGTCGCAGGTCAGGAGTGGACGATCGCTGCCGGTGATCGGCGTGCCGGCGTTGGAGGTACTGACCAGGCCCAGCGAACCGTCGGCGCGCTGCACCAGCCATGCCCAGCCGGAGCCGAACGTACCGGTCGCGATCTTGCCGAATTCGGCCTTGAACCTTGCGACGTCGCCGAAAGCCTTGGTGATCGCGTCGGCCAGCTTGCCGGACGGATCGTCGCCGCCCTTGGGCGACATGGAATTCCAGTAGAACGTATGGTTCCACGCCTGCGCGGCGTTGTTGAACATGCCGCCCGTGGCCCTCTTGACGATGTCCTCGAGGTTCATGTCGGCGAAATCGGTGCCCTCGATCTGCTTGTTGAGGTTGTCGACGTACGCCTTGTGATGCTTGCCGTAGTGGTAGTCCAGGGTCTCCTCGGAGATGTGCGGGGCCAGTGCGCTGCGTTCGTAGGGAAGCGGGGGAAGTTCGATCGCCATGGAGTGCTCCTTG
>DATFGL010000060.1:0-5785 GCA_035249465.1 Rhodanobacteraceae bacterium
CCTGACCGGCCTCATCGTGTGGATCACCGAGTACTACACCGGCACCGACCACAAGCCGGTGCAGCACATCGCCAAGGCGTCGACGACCGGGCACGGTACCAACATCATCGCGGGCCTCGGCGTGTCGATGAAGGCGACCGCATGGCCGGTGCTGGCCATCTGCGCGTCGATCTGGTTCTCGTATTACTTCGGCGGTTTGTATGGCATCGCAGTCGCGGTCACCGCGATGCTGTCGATGACCGGCATGATCGTGGCGCTGGATGCCTACGGCCCGATCACCGACAACGCGGGCGGCATCGCAGAAATGGCCGGGCTGCCGGACGACGTGCGCGGCGTCACCGATCCGCTGGACGCGGTCGGCAACACCACCAAGGCGGTGACCAAGGGCTACGCGATCGGTTCGGCGGCACTGGCTGCCTTGGTGCTGTTCGCCGACTACACCCACAACCTCTCGACAGCGGCCGGCCACGGTTTCGCCTTTGACCTGTCGGACCATGAGGTCATCGTGGGCCTCCTGATCGGCGGCTTGATCCCCTACCTGTTCGGCGCGATGGCGATGGAAGCCGTGGGACGCGCGGCGGGCGCGGTGGTGGAGGAAGTCCGCCGCCAGTTCCGCGACATCAAGGGCATCATGGAAGGCACCGGCAAGCCACAGTACGACAAGGCCGTGGACATGCTGACCAAGGCCGCGGTCAAGGAAATGATCATCCCTTCGCTGTTGCCGATCGTGGTGCCGATCCTGGTCGGCCTGATCCTGGGCCCGAAGGCGCTGGGCGGCGTGCTGATCGGCACGATCGTCACCGGCCTGTTCGTCGCGATTTCCATGACCACCGGCGGCGGCGCCTGGGACAACGCCAAGAAGTACATCGAGGACGGCAACTTCGGCGGCAAGGGTTCCGAAGCGCACAAAGCCGCGGTGACCGGCGACACCGTCGGCGACCCGTACAAGGACACCGCGGGCCCGGCCGTGAACCCGCTGATCAAGATCATCAACATCGTCGCACTGCTGATCATCCCGCTGCTCGCGGTGCACTGATCTCCGGCTGATCCTGTTTCGACGAAAAGCCCCGCCCTGCGCGGGGTTTTTCGTTTTGCACACCCATGCACTTCGTCACTTGCACCGGGGTCATGCGAGCACGACACTCGCCGATCATCCTTCATCGCACTGGGGAGTCGCGCATGAAACCCGTCTGGCTGTTCCTGACCTTGGGCGCCACGATTACAGGCATGGCAATGGCAAACCCGCCTTCCGCGTCCGGCGTGTCCGCAACGAGCGCGGCATCGAGCGATCCGTACCTGTGGCTCGAGGACATCCACGGCGCCAAACCGATGGACTGGGTGCACGCGCAGAACGCGGTCACGAAAAAAGCTTTCATGGAATCGCCGGAGTTCGGCAAGACCCGCGGCGAAATCCTCGAGGTGCTCGATTCCGAAGCGCGCATCCCGTACGTGCAACGAATGGGCGATTACCTCTACAACTTCTGGCAGGACAAGAGCCACCCGCGCGGCATCTGGCGGCGCACCACGCTGGCCGAGTTCGAGAAGGCCCAACCGAAGTGGGAAACGGTGCTGGACATTGACGCGCTCAACAACGCCGAAGGCAAGAAGTGGGTGTTCAAGGGCGCCGAGTGCATGAAGCCCGACTACGTGCATTGCCTGGTGTCGCTGTCACCGGGCGGCGGCGACGCGGTGGAAGTGCGCGAGTTCGACCTGCCGTCGAAGTCGTTCGTCAAGGGCGGCTTCTTCCTGCCGGTCGCGAAAACCGGGATCGGCTGGATCGACGCCAACCACGTTTACGTCGGCACCGATTTCGGGCCGGGCTCGATGACCAAATCCAGCTATCCGCGCATCGTCAAGCAGTGGACGCGTGGCACGCCGCTGTCGTCGGCGGCACTGGTGTACGGAGGCAAGCCCGACGACCTGGCGGTCAGCGCCTACCACGACCGCACCCAAGGTTTCGAGCGTGACTTCGTGTCGGTGCAGAAGGACTTCTTCCACGGCGACATGTACCAGTCGAAGGATGGCAAGCTCGTCAAGGTCGACGTGCCGGAAGACGCCAACGCCGACGTGCACCGCCAGTGGCTGGTGGTACAGACGAAATCACCCTGGACGGTCGGCGGCAAGACCTGGCCCGCGGGCGCGTTGCTCGCCACCCACTTCGACGATTTCATGGCCGGCAAGCGCGACTTCACCGCGCTGTTCACGCCCGACGCGCATACCGCACTGGCCGGCTATTCGTGGACGCAGCACCACATGATCCTCGACGTGCTCGACGACGTGAAGAGCCGCCTCGACGTGCTCACGCCGCCCGCATCCGGCAACGGCGCATGGACCCGCGAAGCACTGCCGGGCGCACCGAAGTTCAGCACCATCGCCGTGGTCGGCACCGACCCCGACCACTCCGACGAATACTGGCTCACGGTTACCGGTTTCCTCGATCCGCCGTCGCTCGAACGCGGGGTGCTGGGCAGCGAGCCCGCGAAGAAGATCAAGCAGGAGCCGGCGTTCTTCGATGCGTCGAAATTCGAAGTCAGCCAGCATTTCGTGACCAGCAGGGACGGCACCCGTGTGCCCTACTTCGAAATCGCGCCCAAGGGCATGAAACTGGACGGCAAGAACCGCACGCTGGAATACGGCTACGGCGGTTTCGAAGTCTCGCTGCTGCCGCATTACTCGGGCACGATCGGGCGCGCGTGGCTGGAGCGCGGCGGCGTGTACGTGATCGCCAACATCCGCGGCGGCGGCGAATACGGCCCTTCGTGGCACAAAGCCGCGATGAAAGCCAACCGCCCGAAGGCGTACCAGGACTTCGCGGCGGTCGCCGAGGACCTGATCAAACGCGGCGTGACCTCACCCGAACACCTGGGCGCCGAGGGCGGCAGCAACGGCGGCCTGCTGATGGGCAACATGCTCACCGAGTACCCGCAACTCTACGGCGCGATCTCCTGCGAAGTGCCGCTGCTCGACATGAAGCGCTACGTGCACCTGTCGGCCGGCGCATCGTGGATCGCCGAATACGGCAACCCGGAAGACCCGAAGCAGTGGGCTTTCATCAAGGCCTTCTCGCCGTACCAGAACGTCAAGCCCGGCATGCACTATCCGGCGGTGCTGTTCTACACCACCACCAGCGACGATCGCGTCGGCCCCGTGCAGGCGCGCAAGATGGCGGCGAAAATGGAAGGCATGGGCTACAGGAACGTGTGGTTTTACGAGAACACCGAGGGCGGCCACGGCGCCGGCGCCGACAACTCGCAAGCCGCGACCATGCATGCGTTGGCCTACAATTTCCTGTGGGACAAGTTGATGTGACGGGTCCGCAGTCCGTTCCTGGAACGCCGTAAGCGCATCCCCCTCATCGCGCTGCGCGCGCGTTCGCTTACTCGCGCCATCCCTGGCGCTCGCCCTTCAGGCCGGCATTCGCCGTTCACGGCCGATCCAGTCGGCCGTAGTCGCTCCGCCCTTCCTGCGGAAGGGGGAAGACGAGCGCACTGCGCGGCATGCTGTTACCCCTTTCCGAAGGAAGGGGGTCGCGCCGCAGGCGCGGGGGGATGGCTCTTCAGCACACGATGGCATCCCCCCGATGGCGCCTGCCACCGGCAGGCGCCATCGGCCCCCTTGTTCCGAAGAGGGTGATTGAGGGCTCGACCCGCGTAAAATGTCCGGTTTTCGCAAGGACACCCCCATGGGCCTGGACCTCGTCCCCGCCGGCAGCCACGTGCCGGACGACATCAACGTCGTCATCGAAATCCCCAAGGATGCCGAACCCGTCAAGTACGAGGTGGACAAGGCCTCCGGCGCGATTTTCGTGGATCGCGTGCTGTCCACGCCGATGCGTTACCCGTGCAACTACGGCTACGTCCCGAACACCCTTTCGGGCGACGGCGATCCGGTGGATGCGCTGGTATTGCTGCCACTGCCACTGATCGCAGGATCGGTGGTGCGTTGCCGTCCGGTGGGCATGTTGAACATGGACGACGAAGCCGGCCACGACACCAAGCTGATCGTCGTGCCCGGCGACAAGGTGTTCAGGGGATACGCGCACATCCGCGACATCGGCGATGCGCCGCAGCACTGGCGCGACCGCATCGCGCACTTCTTCGAGCATTACAAGGATCTCGAACAGGGCAAATGGGTGAAGGTTTCCGGCTGGGGCGATGCGGCCGCCGCGTGTGAAGAGATTCGCGAGTCGGTGGAGCGTTATCGGAAAGCGCCGGAAAAGCCGAAGTTCTGATGGGGACCCGTGACCCGGTAATTGGAGGAATCGGGGACTCGCGCTCGAAGCGGCTGTTGTGAGAAATCAGGGCATGGATGCCCGAGGTGGTGTTACAAAGTGAGCCACGCGATACGCGCGAGAAGGTTCCGCGGGGCGGCGATCACGGATGATCGCAAAAAAAACGTGCTAGCGTGACGGGATGGACAACAAGACCCGCCGCACCAGCATCGTCGCCACCCTCGGCCCCGCCACCGACGCGCCCGGCATGCTCGAAAACATCCTGCGCGAAGGCGTCGCGGTGGTGCGCCTGAACCTCTCGCACGGCAAACCCGAAGACCACCTGCGGCGCGCACGCGAGGCGCATGCCGCCGCCGCGAAACTCAATCGCGAAGTCGGCGTGCTCGCGGATCTGCAGGGTCCGAAGATCCGCATCGAAAAATTTTCCGGTGGGCCGGTGCAGCTCGAAACCGATGCCGATTTCACCCTCGATTGCCGCGCCGGCGCGGCACCCGGTGACGCCACGCGCGTGGGCGTGAGCTACCTCGGTCTGCCGCAGGACGTGAATGAGGGCGACCGACTGCTGCTGGACGACGGCCTGATCGAACTCGACGTCAAAAAGATCGAGGACGACCAAATCCACTGCCGGGTCGCGGTCGGCGGCAAGCTGTCCGACCGCAAGGGCCTCAACCGCAAGGGCGGCGGCCTGTCGCTGGGCGCGCTGTCGGACAAGGACCGCGCCGACATCAAGCTGGCGGCCCAACTTCGCGCCGACTTCCTCGCGGTGTCGTTCGTGCGTTCCGCGGCCGACATCAAGGAGGCGCGCGAATTGCTGCGCGAGGCCGGCGGCAACGCCTGGCTCGTCGCCAAGATCGAGCGCGCCGAGGCGATCGACAAGCTGGAGGAAATCATCGACGCGTCCGACGCGGTGATGGTGGCCCGCGGCGACCTGGGCGTCGAAATCGGCGACGCCGAATTGCCGGGCCTGCAGAAAAAGATCATCCGCGAGTCGCTGGCGCGCAACCGTGCGGTGATCACGGCGACGCAGATGCTGCAATCGATGGTCGAGTCGCCCATCCCCACCCGTGCCGAAGTGCTGGACGTCGCCAACGCGGTGCTCGACGGCAGCGATGCGGTAATGCTGTCGGCGGAATCCGCGGCGGGCAAGCACCCGGACCTGGCCGTCGCCGCGATGAGCCGGATCTGCTTCGGCGCCGAGCGCCAGTTCGAACCGACCGAGGACATCTCCGCCCTCACCCACCGCCTCGACCGCAGCGATCAGGCCATCGCGATGGCGGCGATGTTCCTCGCCACGCAAATGCCGGTGCGCGCGATCATCGCGCTGACCGAGTCGGGCACCACCGCGCAATGGCTGTCGCGCTATCGTTCATCGGTGCCGATCTACGCGCTGACACCGAGCGCCGAGGCGCGCCGCCGCATGCTGCTGCTGCGCGACGTCAGGCCGATCCCGTTCGCCGGCCACGACACTTATCCCGCGCTGGTGGTACGCGAAGCCGTGCGGCAGCTGTTCCAGCGCGGCGATTTGGTCGAAGGCGACCGCGTGCTGCTGACCCA
>DATFGL010000061.1:0-22440 GCA_035249465.1 Rhodanobacteraceae bacterium
ATGTTGTAGAAGACGATCTTGCCGACCTGTCCGCCCCCCATGCCGACGATGTCCTGGCTGTCCAGATCCCACTCGGGCGTGCCGCTGGTATCGGTGCCGGTGCCACCGGTGTTGACGATCTGCGTGGTCACTGTCGCCAGACCGTTCTGCGAGGTGAAGGTGTTGAGGTCGGAGAGCGTCTGCGTGAGATTCCCGTTGGAGATGATGCCGATGGTCACGCCCGCCGCCGTGGGCAGGCTGGTACCACCGTAGATCGAGGGGAACTGGGTCGGGTTGTGGCCGATGATGGAACCACCGCCACCGCCGCCAGGCTTGCCCTTCATCACGTGCCCGAACAGGTGCGGAACATGCACGGTCTGCAAGCCGATCACCCCGCCCACGCCATGCAGCGAAACGGGAACCACGGCATCGCTGGCGTTGGCAAACGCGTCACGGCCGTCGTGGGTGTGGACGCGTTCCATGCTGGTGTGGAACGCCGACTGCACCGCCGCCGCGGGCGCGGTCGCGGAGACCAGCAGGCGGTTCGGCGAAATGGCGACGTCCGAGAAGCCGTGTTGCGTCAGCCATGCCGCGACAGCGTTCGCATCGGCCTCGCTCGGCCCGTACTGGGCGGTGAATTGGGCGGGCGTCAGATTCGGATGGTTCGGATTGGCGATGAAAGCCTGGAGTTGCGCCTCGTTGCGCAATTGCAGTGATACCGACACCCGCATTGATTGGGAAAGGGATATCGGTCCCGTCACCATGTCCCCGGTGTGCAACGCGGCGGCATGCGCCACAACCCTGGTACCGGCGGGCGCCGCGGCACAGGCCAACGAACCAACGGCAAGACCCAGGCCCACGACCAGGCCCTTCAACCGAAACGTGTTCGACATCGAAGTCTCCTCGGATGTGCACGAAATGGGATCGAGCTTGCAAGCACTCGCGCGCAACACGGGAACAAAACAGCCATCGGCCCAGGCTCCCCGAATCACCCTGGCCCGACCACCCGTCTGAGCATGCACAAGGCATGAAGTTCGATGTTTCGAAAACCGCCTGCGCGCGCCCTCACGCGAACCGACGAACGCACACTACACATTTGCAACAAATTGTCACGTTGCGGCGCAGCACCCCGCCCGCGTTGCCCTGCGGGAGTGCAAGCCTCAGGCGGAGCACCGGGTAAAAAAGCCCGATCGCATACGACCGGGCCGAGACGTCATCGAACGTCCCTGCATCCGTTTCCGCCCGCTCGCGTATCGTCACGGCCCCGATCCCCGCCGGCGTCGCGGCCGGCCCGGCGAATCAGCTCGATCGAATCCCGCAGGGGCCACCCGGCACGGCACTCACATCATGCCGGTCTGCAACTTGGCTTCGTCCGACATCATGGACTGATTCCAGGGCGGATCGAATACCAGGTCGATCTGCGCTTCCTTGATGGTGGGAATCATCTCCAGCTTGGTGCGCGCGTCCTCGACCAGGATGTCGCCCATCCCGCAGCCAGGCGCGGTCAGCGTGAGCTTGACGTACACCTTGCGCTGGCCGTCGTCGAGGTGCTCCAGGCTAAGGTCATAGACCAACCCGAGATCCACCACGTTGATCGGAATCTCCGGGTCAAAGCAGGTACGCAACTGTTCCCAGACCACCCGTTCGACGTCTTCATCGCCCGCGTCGTCGGGAACGCTCAACGGCGCCGGTGGCGGCTTGCCCAACGCATCAGCATCCTTGCCGTCGATGCGGAACAAACTGCCTTCGACGTATACGGTAAAGCTGCCGCCGAGCGATTGCGTGATGTAGCCGGTCTGTCCCGCCGGCAGGTTGACGACGTCGCCGTACGGCACGTGCACGGCGTGGCAATCGCGTTGCAGGGTGAAGGGTTCGCTGCTGGCACTGAATCCTGGCATTGCTGGATGACGTGGAGCGCCGGGATGGCGGCGCGATCTGACAAGGATAGCAACACGTGTCTACGCGGGCCTGATGGAGATCAGCCGGCGTCGGGGTTGGCCGTCCATGCGCCACCGCTTGCGCCGTTCGCAGCGCGCCTGTTCTATCATCGGGAATGCCGTCGCCCAAGCGAAACCACGTGGATCAATCCCTATCCCCGTCATCCGTCACGCCCGTGCGCACATCGCGATCCGCGATCGCGCGCATTTCGGCGGGCGTCGCCGCAGGCTTCGGATGGTTGATGTGCACGCTCGCCACCGGCGCGGTCGCGGCATTCGCCGCACTCGTGACGGGCGTTCGTCCGAGCTGGACGATTCTGCTGTTGACCATCCCGTTGACGCTGGTGTTGAAATTCTGCGGCTGCCTGTATGCGCGTTGGGCGGGAAGCGTCGCGGCGCTTGCCGTCCTGTTGGCGGGTGCGTACGCGGCATGCCTGGTTGCGATTGCGCGGGTGGCGGCGGCGACAGGCTATCCGTTCGGCGAGGCGTTCCGCACCGGCGGCATCGGGCTGATGCTGCAAGTGGCGAAGCTCGGCTTGAGCGCCGCGTCCGTACTGCTTTATGCGGGCGCCGCGGTGCTGGCCGTGATTCTTGCGACGTGGCTGGTACGCCCTGCGGCGCGCCACTGATCGGTCACGCGTCGAGCGACTTGAGCCCCGCCACCAGTTCACCCGCCGCCGCCTGTCCGTCGCCGTACAGCATGCGGGTATTGTCGGCGTAGAACAGCGCGTTCTCGATGCCGGCGAAACCCTTGCCGCGGCCGCGCTTGATCACGATGACGTTCTTCGCCTTGGCCACGTCGAGGATCGGCATGCCATAGATCGGCGAATTCTTGTCGGTGCGCGCGACAGGGTTCACCACGTCGTTGGCACCGATCACCAGCGCCGCATCGATGTTCGGAAATTCGGGATTGATGTCGTCCATGTCTTCGATCAGATCGTAAGGCACCCCGGCTTCCGCCAGCAGCACGTTCATGTGGCCCGGCATGCGGCCGGCGACCGGATGGATCGCGAACTTCACCTTGACGCCACGCTCGATCAGCAGCTTCGCGAATTCCCAGACTTTGTGTTGCGCCTGCGCGACGGCCATGCCGTAGCCCGGCACGATCGCGACGCGCTCGGCGTAGGCCATCATCACCGCTGCATCGTTGGCGTCGATGGGTTTCAGCGCGCCCGCGATTTCCTGCTGCGCCGCGCCGCCGCCCGCGCCGAAATTGCCGAACAGCACGTTGCCGAGAGAGCGGTTCATGGCCTTGGCCATCAACTGCGTCAGCAGCGTGCCGGCCGCACCCACCACCATGCCGGCAATGATCATCGCCTCGTTCTGCAGCACGAACCCCTCGAACGCGACCGCAAGGCCGGTGAACGCGTTGTACATCGAGATCACGACCGGCATGTCGGCGCCGCCGATCGGCAGCGTCATCGCGATGCCGAACACCAGCGACAACACGATGAAACCGATCAGCAAGCCCCACGCGAATGCGTGGCCTTCGACGCCGGCGGCCAACGCCAGCGCGCCGCACACCACCGCGGCGGCGAAGATCGCGAGATTCACCCAGCGCTGCAGCGGAAACACGAAGCGGCGATCCATCCAACCCTGCAGTTTCGCAAATGCGATCAACGAACCGGTGAACGACACCGCGCCGATCAGCACGCCCACGAAGGCCAGCACCAGTTCGACCGGAGTAAGCGATGGAAGTGCGGACGCACCGCGCGCCCAGGCTTCCGGCTGGATCGGAAAGGTGTCCGGCACCAGCGCAACCGGAAGCAGCGCCGCGTTGAACCGGATCAGCTCCACCGCGCCGATCGCCGCGGCCGCACCGCCGCCCATGCCGTTGAACAGCGCCACCATCTGCGGCATCGCGGTCATCGGCACGCGCCGGCCGACGATCCATGACAGCACCACGCCGACGACGATCGCGCCCGCCATCAGCGGAAGGTGGTGCATGCCCGGCAGGAAGAACGTCACGATGATCGCGGCCGCCATGCCGGCACCCGCCCACACGATGCCCGTGCGCGCGGTGCGCGGCGAGCTCATGCGTTTCAGGCCCCAGATGAAAAGGACGGCGGCGATGAAATAGATCGTTTCGACGAAGGTCGGCATCCAGGCGGGAAGCGTCATCACTTCTTCTCCGTCGATCGCGGGGAAGCAGGCCTGCTGCTCTTGAACATTTCCAGCATGCGTTCGGTGACGACGTAGCCACCAGCCACGTTGCCCGCGGCCAACAGCACCGCGACCACGCCGATGGCGATTTCGATGGCACCCTGGGCGTGCCCCAGCGCCACCATTGCCCCGACCAGCACGATGCCATGCACGAAGTTGGAGCCCGACATCAACGGCGTGTGCAAAATGACTGGAACCCGACCGATGATCTCGTAGCCGGTAAACGCCGCCAACATGAAGATGTACAGTGCAAGGAAGCCGGTGATCATGTTTCCCTCCCACGGTCTCGGGGCATCATACCGGCATGCGCGGCTGGGGTGCTGCGGTCAACCCATTTCCGGCTGTCGCGTTATCAAGGGCGATCAGGATGCACGAGCCGACGGATGCCGAACCGATCCCTGCCAGCGGGGCTGCGATGAACGCTGTCGCGGCGCTCGCAGCAGTACCCGTGTCCCCGGTGACGGGGCCGGCGCGGCCGGTCGCAGCGACCATCGAGGCGTTTCTGGCTTCGGTGGAGCGGCGTGCCTGGCGTGTCGCGGAAATCGCGCTGCACGATTCCGACGAGGCGCTGGACGCCGTGCAGGACGCGATGCTGCGACTGGTCCGGCATTACTCCGCCAAGCCGGCCGAAGAATGGCCGCCGTTGTTCTGGGGCATCCTGCGCCGGCGCATCACGGATCTGCAGCGGCGGCGCACCGTGCGCAACCGGATCATGGTCTGGACCGGGCGCGCGGTAACGGACGACGAGGAATTGCCGGCGTGGGACGCGCCGGATCTCGGCCCCGATCCGTCACGCGCGCTGGCATCGCGGCAGGCGCACGCGGCGATGTCGAGGGCCATCCGCGCGCTGCCGCGCCGCCAGCAGCAAGCCTTCATGCTGCGGGTACTGGAAGGACTGGACGTGGCGGACACGGCGAAGGCAATGGGCTGCAGCGCCGGCAGTGTCAAGACGCACCTCTCGCGGGCGATGGATGCACTGCGTACGCAACTCGAGGACTGGCGATGAGCAAGCTGCACGAAAACACACTCAACGACCTGCCGGGCGACGACGAAGTCGCGGCGCGCGCGCGCGTCATCTTCAGGACCGCCTGCGAGCAGGCCGATTCCTATCACACGCTGCGCCTCGGGCTGGCGCGCCGCAAGGCCGTGAATGCCGGCTCCGCGCACCGTGGTTTGAAGGTCTGGGCACCCCTGGCGGGGGCGGCAGCCTGTTGCGCGCTGGTGGTCGGCGTGGTCTGGCTGCACCCTGCGGGCAGGCTGCAACCATCCTCGCCCATCGCCGCAGCGGTACCTGCCGTTTCCAACCAGGGTGATGGGGACGAGGCGATCCCGGAGGTCGGCAGCAACCAGATGGATGTGGTGCAGGACCTCGATTTCTATCGCTGGCTGGCCGCGCAACCGGCGATGGCTTCCGCCGCGCCGGCCGGGAGCGGACGTTGATGAGGCGCAGCGCCATGCTCGCGATGTTCCTGGCCGCTGCGTGCCTGTTCGGCATGCCCTGCGCGGCGTCGGCACAGACGGCCACCCCGATGCAGGGTACGTCGGCCGGGAGCGACACACCCGGGCAACCCATCGCGTGGTCCAGCCTTTCTTCCGCGCAGCAACGCATGCTCGCCCCGCTGCAGGGGCAGTGGGACCAGATGAAACCCGGGCGCCAGCATCACCTCGCGCAAAACGCCGAGCGCTGGGCGACACTGCCACCCGAGCACCAGCAACAAATCCGGGAACGCTTGACGCGCTGGGCCGCCATGACACCCGAGGAACGCCGCCAGCTGCGCGAGAACGCACGCGCCTTTCATGACCTCACGCCCGAAGAGCGCGCCAAGGTCAGCGCGGCGTTCCGCAGGTTCCAGTCGCTGCCCCCCGCCGAACGGCGCGCGCTGCGCGAGCGCTGGCGGGCGATGCCGCCGCAACAGCGCATGCATTGGGCCGTCGAACACGCCGACCAGCCCAACCCGATGCATCCGCCTGCGCACAGCGGGCATTGAGCGCGAGAAGCACCGCTTTGTCGGGCAGGTGCCAACCTGTCTTCAACTCAACAGCCGGGGGGACTGTTCGCATCATCCCTGATGCTCACCCCTCGCCTGGGCTCGGGGCCGGGCCCTCGGTTGTCCAGTCGTTCCAGACTACTGTCGCTTCGCTGTTCCCACCCTAGGCACTGTTCGTGCCGCCACCCAGGCATCGAAACCTCAGGGACAGAGGCGCAGCGTTACGCCCTCCCAAACCGGACTTCGCCATCGCGTGCGACGCAGGTTTTCGCGACCAGTTCGTCTTCGAAATCCGGCTTCCACGCGCCATCGGCGATCACCAGCTCGCTGAAGTGCGCAAGGTTGCGCGCGTACATTTCCGAAGCGTGCAGCGGCGCGCCCGAAGGAAGATTCAACGGGCCGATGATGGTGACACCCTGGCGCTGTACGCGCTCGCCCGGCCTGGTGGCTTCACAGTTGCCGCCGCCCTCGGCAGCAAGATCGACGATCACCGCGCCGGCCTTCATGCCGTCCACCATCGAGAGCGGGATGATTTTCGGTGAGGGGCGGCCCGGTACCGCCGCGGTGGTGACGATCACGTCCACGGTCTTCACGTGTTCGGCGAGCTTCGCCTGTTGTGCCGCACGTTCTTCAGCGGTGAGTTCGCGCGCATAGCCGCCCGTCCCCGCGGCGTTGACGCCGAGGTCGAGGAATTTCGCGCCCAGTGATTCGATCTGCTCGCGCGTTTCCGGACGCACGTCGAACCCTTCGACCATCGCACCCAGCCGGCGCGCAGTCGCGATTGCCTGCAGGCCTGCGACACCCGCGCCGATCACCAGCACTTTCGACGGGCGCAGCGTGCCTGCCGCGGTGGTGAGCATCGGGAAGAACTTGGGCGCGGCTTCGGCCGCGATCAGCATCGCGCGATAACCCGCGACCGCCGCTTGCGATGACAACACGTCCATCGCCTGCGCGCGCGTGGTGCGCGGCAACAGTTCAAGCGAAAACGCGGCGAACTTGCGCTGCGCGTAGGTCGCCAGCCTGTCGGCGGCGTTGTGCGGGCGCAATTGCCCGATCAGCGCCGCGCCCTCTTTCATCGCAGACGTCGCGCCATCCGACGGCGATTGCACGCACAGCAACACGTCGGCCTGACCCGCCACCGAGCCGGCATCGGCGAACTCGACGCCGGCATACGTCGCATCGGGAAATCCGGCCGACTCGCCCGCGCCGTGTTCGAGCAACACCCGCAGGCCGCGCGACGCGTACTTCTTCGCGGTCTCCGGCGTCACCGCGACGCGGCGCTCTCCGTCGACGGTTTCGCGCAAGGCGGCAATGGTGATCGACATGGCAGTCTCCCGAATCGTCGTCGCATCGTAGCCGGGTAATGTCCCGGTTTGAAACATACCGTTCGAGTTGAGCCCTTCGACAAGCTCGGGGCGGGCTACGCGAGTACAACGAGCGGAGTCGAAATGCAGCCGGCCCTTCGACTTCGGCCCCACCTTTGTTCAAGATGGGGCCTACACTCGGAGCCTGCCCCGGACTCGATCCGGGGGCGAACGGGAGTGCAACTGCGCACTCCCCGTTACCGATGCCCGGCCCGAGCGGTCCGGCACGGCTGGTAAACTGGGCCGATGCGCGAACAGCACGCCCTCGATTTCCTCCGCAACCGCCGCTCGGTGCCGGCGGCGCAACTGCTACCGCCCGGCCCGACGCCGGAGCAACTACGCGAAATCATCGCCACCGCGATCCGCGTGCCCGACCACGGCAAGCTGATGCCATGGCGGCTGGTCGCATTCACCGGCAATGCGCGTGCGCGCTATGGCGAGGCGCTGGCCGGTCTGCACGCGCAGGTCGATCCGGGCGTGCCCGCGGCAAAACTTGCGAAGGATCGCGACCGCTTCGCACATTCGCCCGTGGTACTCGCGGTGATTGCGCGGATCGACGAAGCACACCCGAAGATTCCGGCACAAGAACAATTGCTGTCGGCTGGCTGCCTCGCGTTCAACCTGCTGCTCGCCGCGCAAGCCGCTGGCTTCGCAGCGCAATGGCTGACCGGCTGGTCGTGCTACGACCGCGACGCCGCCAAGCTGCTCGGCCTGTCCGGCAACGAGCGCGCGATCGCGTACATCCACATCGGTGATCGCGGCGAGGAACCGCCCGAGCGCAACCGCCCGGATGTCGATCAAGTGCTGGGTGCGTGGCAAGGATGAACGCGGCCACGGCGACGCCAACGCCGGTCAAGACGATATACCTGATCGACGCCAGCATGTACGTGTTCCGCGCATGGCATTCGATGCCGGACGTATTCTTCGACACGGACGGAAATCCGGTCAACGCCGTGCACGGCTTTGCGCGGTTCCTGCTGGATTTCGTCGAGCGTACCCGCGCCAGTCACGCCATCGCCGCGTTCGACATCGCGCTTACCAGTTCCTTCCGCAACGCGATCTATCCCGCGTACAAGGCCAACCGCGATCCGGCACCCCCCGAATTGAAGCGCCAGTTCGAATACTGCCGCGAACTCGCCGCCGCGTTCGGGTTCACCGTGCTCGCCGATGCCGCCTATGAGGCCGACGACCTGATCGGCAGCGTGCTGCAGACCTTGCGTGGGCGTGGCTTGCACGCGGTGATCGTGTCGGCCGACAAGGATTTCGGACAACTGCTGGACCACGATGTCGAACAGTGGGACTACGCGCGCGGCCAGCGCTGGGGCGCCGCCGGTGTGCCCGCCCGGCTTGGCGTGGAAGCGCACCAGGTCGTCGATTACCTGGCGCTGACGGGCGACGCCACCGACAACATTCCCGGCGTGCCGGGCATCGGCGCCAAGGGCGCCGCGGCGTTGCTGGCGCACTTTGGTTCACTGGAAAACCTGCTCGCTCGCGTGGACGAGGTCGCGTTCCTGCGCTTGCGCGGCGCCAAGTCTCTCGCCGAAAAATTGCACACGCACGCCGATGCGGCATGGTTGTCGCAGCGTCTCGCGCGCATCGCGCTGGATGCGCCGGTACCCGGTCATCCCGATGGCTTGCTGCGGCGCGGGGCGGATGCGGCGGTGCTGGACGCGCTGTGCGAGAAACTCAGGATAGGGCCGCTCACGCGCACGCGCGCGCACCAGCTCTTGCAGGCAACGGCGGAGGCCGCAACGTGAAACGCGAAGTACGCATGCCCGCCGGCGACGAAGCGGCCGCCGAAACGCTGTACGCCGGCAAGTGGCTGACCCTGAAGCAGCGCGGGCACTGGGAATTCGTCGAACGCAACAACCCGCAGGGCGCCGTGATCATCGTGGCCGTGACGCCGGAAGACCGCATCCTGTTCGTCGAGCAGTATCGTGTACCCATCCAACAACCCACGATCGAAATGCCGGCCGGCCTGATCGGCGATCCCGGCCACGACGGCGACGTCGAGGCCACCGATACCGCGCGACGCGAGCTGGAAGAGGAAACCGGCTGGACTTGCGCGCGCGTCGTGCCGCTGCATTCCGGCCCGTCTTCGGCGGGCATGAGCACCGAAATGATTCACTTCGTGCGTGCGCTGGATTTGCGCAAGGTGGGCGAAGGCGGCGGCGACGAAACCGAAAACATCACCGTGCACGAAGTGCCGCGCAAGGACGCGGGCACATGGCTGCGCGCGATGGCCGCGAAAGGCTACTCGATCGACCCGAAACTTTTTGCAGGCCTGTGGTTTCTCGACAACGCGGAGGGCTGACGCACTGGCATTCGCCACGGGCGGCGATCAATGCTGCTGCCATCCCCCGGCCGTGCCGTGGCGCCAGCGCCAGGCCGCAATCACGCCGGCCAGTGTCGCAATCGCCAACAGCACCACGAACGCCAGCATCCTGACGTCGAACCAGCAAATCGCCGCGAGCAACGCCAGGGGCGCCACCGCGATTGCCAAGGCCAGCGCGCGGTCGCGTCGGCGGTGGCCCGGCAGCAACATCGCGGCGCCCGCCCATCCCAGCAATACCGCGAGCACGCGTCGTGCCCACTTGAAACGTGGCGGCTGCGGCGCGTCGGTCAGCACGTCGGTCAACGAATGCCGGCCGATCAACACCTGCGCGATCGGATCGCCCGAGGGATCATTTGCCGGAACCAGCGTGCCGCCCTGGTCGCGCGCGAACACGGTCAGGTGCGACGGCGCAATCTTCATCCAGCCTATGCGCAGGTCGCCCACCTGCGGATGCGCGGCATTGGCGCTGGTCACCAGCGTCCCGTCCCGCGCCTGAAAAGTCGCCGCCATGTTGGGCGGAAGGTGCGAGAGATCGGGTTGGAAGGGTTCGGGGCCATTGATCATGCGCACCAGTTCCAGGGCGAGCTTGAACCCGCCCACCGTGACGTCGCTGGAATCGAACCGCGTCGCGCTGATCGGAAACGCTCCGGGATTGGCATGCCCCGCCGGGTCGCCGAAGGCGGACGAATCGATCGGATGGTCGTACCAATTCTGGTCGTAGTTGCGAACGCCACCGAAGCGGGTTTCATTCCACTGGAACATCTCGACCTTTCGCAGCAGTGCCGGCGCATCCGCCGCGACACCGAATTGGACGTCGCGCGCGGGCACATTCACTACAGGCTCGCCGACAGCCAGCACCAACTTTCCGTCCGCGGCGGGGCCCGGTGTCGCCGCGCTTCCGGTGAGGACAAAACCACCCAGGGCATCCTCGCCCATTGCACGCAGGCGGTCGGCATGTTCGGTGAACCCTAGCAGCAACAAACCGAGCAGCAGCAGTACCCCGCCAAGCACGGCGGTGTTGCGCGAAGGATTGTCGAGGAATGCGGAAAACCGGTTCACGCCACGAGCTTACAGCAGCGCACCCGCGAAGTGCGCCTGTGGGCCCGCCACCCCGTAGCGGCCACGTTCGTCGCGCCGCGGCGAGGCCATTGCCACCGCGTGGTCGTGGGTGAAAAACAACCTGACGCCGCGTTGCAACTTGTCGTCCAGGAAACCGCGCTTTTCATCGATCAGCATTTCCGGTGCGCGGTCATAGCCCATCGTCACGGGTAGATGCACCCACGCCGTGCCGGGGATCAGGTCGGCGCAATACACCACGCCATCCTTGCCGTGCGGACCGGCGATTTCCGAAAGCATCAGCCCTGGCGTGTGGCCCTGCGAATAATGGAACCGCACCGCCTTGCCAAGTGTGCGCGAATGTTCGCCCTCGATCTTTTCAAGCCTGCCACTCTGCTCCAGCAACTCCGCGACACCGGGAATGAACGACGCGCGGTCGCGCGGATGCGGATGGGTGGCCCGGCCCCAATGCACCGCACCCACCAGATATTTCGCGTTGGGGAACAGCAGACGCGGTGGCGCATTTTCTCCCCACGCCGCGAGCAGTCCGCCGGCGTGATCGAAGTGCAGATGCGACAACACCACCACGTCGATGTCTTCGTGCGCCAGGCCGGCCGCCTTCAACGAATCCAGCAGCAGGTGGCGCTCTTCGACCACGCCATAACGCTCGCGCAGTTTCGGTTCGAAGAACGCGCCGATCCCGGTTTCGAACAACACGTTGCGGCCATCCAGATCCGTCGCCAGCAGGCAACGGCAAGCGAGCGGAATGCGGTTCTGGTCATCCGCACCAATCCACTTCGACCACATCGCCTTGGGCGCATTGCCGAACATCGCGCCGCCGTCGAGTTTCTGGGTATTGCCTTCGATCGAATACAGTCTCATTTCGCACTGCGCCGTCTTGCTGGCTTCATATGAACATGATATCCGGCACAATGCTGGCAGCGGCGATGTCGATGACGTAGATGTCTTGGTTCCGCGCGCTTCCAGCCGCGCGGGTTGCTTGCCTTTCGGGGAAAATAACCAAAGCCAAGCGCCCGCACGACTTCGGCGAAGCCGCCGCTTCCCACTCCCACCTGGCCCATAACAAAAACGGGCCGCAAGGGCCCGCGTGGAAAGTCAGGCCAAGGATGGCCGCTCCGGTGTCGGGTCGACTGATCGACGCTGGCGCCCGCGAGAAATTCCGCAGCGCCGCGATCACGGATGATCGCAAAAACATGGTCGGGGCGGCGGGATTCGAACCCACGACCCCCTGCCCCCCAGGCAGATGCGCTACCAGGCTGCGCTACGCCCCGACCGGTTGAACCGAACGGGCATGATAGCCGATTGGCTCGCGGCTGTCGTGCGGGCGACCAACAACGCCCGTGAGATCAAGGACCCTTGCGGATCGGGTCGCGCAGCAACTGCAACAGTTGTTCGAGCTCCAGCCGCATCTGGTGCACGATCTGCTGCGAGATGCTGGCCTCCATCCGGCCCTGCTGGCCTTCCAGGCGCGCGCGCGCGCCGGTGATGGTGAAACCCTGGTCGTACAGCAATGCGCGGATCTGCCGGATCATCAGCACGTCATGGCGCTGGTAATAGCGCCGGTTGCCGCGCCGCTTGACCGGGTTCAGGGCGGGAAATTCCTGCTCCCAGTAACGCAGCACGTGCGGCTTGACCGCGCACAGCTCACTGACCTCGCCAATGGTGAAATACCGCTTGGCGGGGATGGCGGGGAGCTCGTTATTGTTGCCCTGATCCAGCATGGTTCTCGACCCTCAGTTTCAGCTTCTGGCCCGGACGGAACGTCACCACCCGGCGCGCGGAGATGGGAATCTCCTCGCCGGTCTTGGGATTGCGTCCTGGCCGCTGATTCTTGTTGCGCAAGTCAAAGTTGCCGAAGCCGGAAAGCTTGACCTGCTCCCCCCGTTCGAGTGCCTCGCGCAACACCTCGAAGAAGGCGTCCACACATTCCCTGGCTTCACGTTTGTTCAGGCCCACGTCGAGAAACAGGCGCTCGGCCATCTCTGCCTTGGTCAGCGTCATGTCAATTCCTCAAGCGGGCCCCAAATTCGCTTTCCAGCAGCTTGACCACTTCGGCCACGCTGCGGTCGGCGTCCTGATCCGTAAGCGTGCGTGAACTGTCCTGCAAAATCAAGCCGATGGCAAGACTCTTTCGACCTTGGCTCAAACCGGGACCGCGAAAACAGTCGAACAGCACCGGTTCGTTCACCATTGTTCGCAAACCTGAACGGATCGCCCGGGCGACCTGCGCCCATTCCACCGCTTCGTCCACTTCGATCGCGATGTCGCGACGGATCCACGGGAAATGCGGCAAGGCGTGCGCTTCGGGAATGCCCCGTTCGCGCAGGGCCTCGAGTCTCACTTCGAAGACATACGTTTCGGGCAGGTCGAGTTGCCGCTGCAGCGCCGGATGCAAGCCACCGACCACGCCGGCGGCAACGCCACCGCGCAGCACCCGCGCGCCGCGGCCAGGGTGCAGCCATGCCGGCAAATCGCTGGCGTCGAACGACCACGCCCCCGGCGCGCCGGACAATCCGGTCAATGCTTCCAGATCGCCCTTGACGTCGTAAAAATCCAGCGCGCGCTTCGGCTCTCCCCATTGCTCGGCGTGTGCATTGCCACAGGTGATGCCGGCCAGCATCACCGTTTCGATGGGCGCCCCACCCGCTTCGTCTCGTTCGAACACCACCCCGCTTTCGAACAGCCGCACCCGCGCCTGCTGGCGATTGCGATTGCGCTTCAGCGCCTCGGCAAGACCGGGCAGCAGCGAGGTGCGCATCGCTGCAAGGTCCGCCGAAAGCGGATTGGCCAGCGGAATCGCCCGCGCAGCGAGCTGCCAGGTTTCCAGCAGCCGCGGATCGACGAAGGCGTAGCACACCGCCTCCTGGTAACCGCATGCGGCCAATCCGGCATTCAGGGCCGGCAGGGGGAGTCTGGATTCATCGTCATGTGGCGCGGGTGGCCTGCCGGCAGGCAGCGATGCCGGAATCGCATCGTAACCATGGATGCGCGCGACTTCCTCGATCAGATCTTCCTCGCGCTCGATGTCGAAGCGGCGCGACGGCGGCATGACGCGCCAGCCGTCTGCAGCCGGCTCGACCCGCATGCCCAGCGCGGTGAGGATGCGTTCGATTTCCGCGTCGCCGATGGCGATACCCAATACGCGTGCGACGCGCGCCCGGCGCAACGTGACAGCAGCAGGTTTCGGCAAATATTCCGGCAACGCGGCCTCGATGATTTCGCCCGGCTGACCACCCGCGACGCCGATCAACAGCGCCGTCGCGCGCTCGATCGCCGCGCGCGGCAATTCCGGATCGACACCGCGTTCGAAGCGGTGCGCCGCGTCGGTGGCAAGCCCCAGTTTGCGCGCCCGGCCCATGATCGTGGCGGGGCTGAAATGCGCGGCTTCAAGGAAGATATCGCGCGCGGTGCTGGTCACCCGTGAATCGAAACCACCCATCACGCCGGCCACGCCCAGCGGTTTGCGTTCATCGGCGATCACCAGAAATTCGGCGTCGAGTTTTGCGTCGCTCTCGTCCAGCAGCTTCAACGCTTCGCCGTCGCGGGCACGCCGCACCACGACCGCACCGTCGAGCTTCGCTTCGTCGAACGCGTGCATGGGCTGGCCGGTTTCCAGCATCACGTAATTGCTAACGTCCACCACCGCGTTGATCGGTTTCACACCGGCCGCGCGCAGCCGCTGCGCCATCCAGACGGGCGTTCGTGCGGCCATGTCGATGCCGCGCAACGTGCGCCCGAGGTAACGCGGGCAATCCGCACCCGCTTCCAGCCGGATCTCTCTGGGTGCGGCAATCACGGGTTTCACCGAAGCAGCTTCGAAGGCCTTGGCGCGCGTCCCGAATTCCGCCGCAACCTCATCGGCGAGACCGGCCATGCCGAGGCAATCGCCACGGTTCGGGGTCAGCTCCACCTCGATGGCGGCATCCGGCAAACCGAGATATGCCGCCAGCGCCTTGCCGGCCGTCGCATCCGCGGGAAGCTCCATCAGGCCCGAAGCATCGGTGTCGATGCCGAGTTCCCTGGCCGAACACAGCATGCCTTGCGATTCGACGCCGCGCAGCTTGGCGGCCTTGATGGTGGTGCCATTCGGCAACGTCGCGCCGATCGTCGCCAGCGGCGCGACCAGTCCCGCGCGCGCGTTGGGCGCGCCGCAAACGATCTGGACTTCGCCATTGCCGGTATCGACCCGACACACGCGCAGCTTGTCGGCATCGGGATGCGGTTCGCAAGCAATGATCCGCGCGACGATCACGCCATACAGCGATACGCCAAGCGGTTCGACTTCCGCCACTTCAAGCCCGCTCATGGTCAGGCGCCGCGCCAGCGTGGCGCTGTCGGCGCGGATGTCGACAAGCGAGCGGAGCCAGTTTTCGGAAAATTTCATGCGGGAGCCGATAACAAAATAGATCAAATTACCCGACGTCATTCCGGCGAAAGCCGGAACCCAGCGTCGTTGTTGCTGAAACCAAAGTCACTGGGTTCCGGGTTCACTTCCCCGATGAGCCGGGAAAGTGTCCCGGAATGACGCAAAATCTTTCGAGCCTTGATTACGCAAACTGTTGCAGGAACCGCACGTCGTTCTCGAAGAACGCGCGCAGGTCGGTGACGCCGTAGCGCAACATCGCCAGGCGCTCCACACCCATTCCGAACGCGAAGCCCGTGTAACGCTCGGGATCGATGCCGCAGTTCTTCAGCACGTTGGGATGCACCATGCCGCAGCCCAGCACTTCCAGCCAGCGCTCGCTGCCGTCTTCACGATCCCAGCGAATGATGACGTCGGCGCCCGGTTCCACGAACGGGAAGAACGTCGGCTTGAACATCATCTCGAAATCGCGGCCGAAGAACGCGCGAAGGAATTCTGCCAGCGTGCCTTTCAGGTCGGCCATGGTCGAGGAATCGTCCACCAGCAGGCCCTCAACCTGGTGGAACATCGGTGAGTGGGTCTGGTCGGAGTCGCTGCGATAGACCTTGCCCGGCGCGATGATGCGGATCGGCGGCGACTTGCCCTTCATCGCACGAATCTGAACCGGAGAGGTGTGGGTGCGCAGCAGGCGTCCGTCGCCAAAATAAAAAGTGTCGTGCATCGCCCGCGCGGGATGGTGCGCGGGAAAGTTCAACGCTTCGAAGTTGTGCCAGTCGTCCTCGATCTCGGGGCCTTCAGCGACCGAATAACCGAGCTGGGCGAAGATCGCCTCGATGCGCTCGCGGGTCCTCGTCAGCGGATGGATCGTTCCACGCCCGCCGTCGCGGCCCGGCAGCGTAACGTCGATGCCTTCGGACCCCAGGCGTTGGGCCAGTGCCGCATCCTCCAGGGTCTGCTTGCGTGCCGCGAGTGCAGCAATCAGCTTTTCCTTCGCGGCATTGACTTCGGCGCCGCGCGCCTTGCGCTCGCCTGGCGATAGCTTGCCAAGCGCTTTCAATTCCGCGGTGATCGCGCCGTTCTTGCCCAGCAACGCGATACGCTGCGCCTCCAGCGCATCCAGCGTCGCGGCCGCAGCGATCGCAGCCAGTGCCTCATCGGTGCGTTGCGTCAACGTATCCATCGCAGCCCCATACAAAAGAAAAGCGGGAAGAAGGCAAGGCCTTCTCCCCGCTTGCTTGCATCATAACGTCCGGCGCTTGGCGCCAGAACAGTCCGATCAAGCTGCCAGGCTGGCCTTCGCCTTCTCGGCGATCGCGCCAAATGCCGCTATGTCGTGCACGGCGAGGTCCGCCAGCACCTTGCGGTCGATGGTGATGCCGGCCTTGCCAAGGCCGTCGATCAGGCGGCTGTAGGACAGTCCGAACTGGCGCGCGGCCGCGTTGATGCGCACGATCCACAGGGCGCGGAACTGGCGCTTCTTCTGCTTGCGGCCGATGTAGGCATACTGCTGGGCCTTGGTGACGGCCTGCTTGGCAACACGATAGACCTTGCGGCGGGCGTTGTAGTAGCCCTTGGCGGCCTTCAGGGTTTTCTTGTGACGCGCACGCGCGGTGACGCCACGTTTGACTCGTGCCATGGTCGTCTCTCCTTACGCGTAGGGCAGCATGCGCGCGACACGCTTGGTGTCGGACTCATGCACGTGGTTGGGGGCGCGCAGGTTGCGCTTGCGCTTGGTAGCCTTCTTGGTGAGGATGTGCGACTTGAAGGCGTGACCGGCCTTGAACTTGCCCGAGGCAGTTTTGCGGAACCGCTTGGCAGCGGCCCGGTTGGTCTTGATCTTTGGCATGTGCCACTCCGTTTGGGTTTTCGTTACTGGCCCGGGCGGTGATCCTGCGATCACGCTTTCCATCCATGCCCTTGCCGGCTTGTTGTGGCCGTTGTCCGGCCGTATCCATCATCGCTCCGCGATGGTGGTTTGCCCCTACTTCTTCTTGGGGCTGATCATCATGGTCATCTGCCGCCCTTCCATGCGCGGAAACTGGTCAACGACACCGATTTCCGTGATGTCGTTCTGGATGCGATGGGCCAGCTCCATGCCCAGTTCCTGATGCCGCATTTCGCGGCCGCGGAACCGGATGTTGACCTTGACCTTGTCGCCTTCCTCAAGGAACCGCTGCATGTTGCGCAGCTTGATGTTGTAGTCGCCAACATCCGTGGTCGGGCGGAACTTCAGTTCCTTGATTTCGATCTGCTTCGACTTCTTGCGCTGCGCCGCAGCCTTCTTCTGCTGCTCGAACTTGAACTTGCCGAAATCCATGATCCGGCAAACGGGCGGCTCGGCGGTCGGCTGGATTTCGACCAGATCCAGGCCCGCTTCCTCGGCCATCGCCAATGCCTCGTCGCGTTCGAGGACCCCAACCTGTTCGCCATCGGCGCCGATGACCCGTACACGCGGAACCCGGATTTCGTGATTGCGCCGATTGCCTTTGTTTTCGGTAGCGATACCGTCTTCTCCTGCTCAAGTTCGCCAGCGATGCCTGGCGTGCATTCCGTCAGTGCGGGCCGGATTCGGCTCGCAGGCGCTCGATGAAGGCCTGCAGCGGCATGCTGCCAAGGTCCTCCCCTGAGCGCGTACGTACGGAAACGGCGCCCTTCTCCTTCTCGCGATCGCCGATCACGAGGAGCCAAGGCACCTTTTGCAACGTATGCTCGCGGATTTTATAGCCGATTTTCTCGTTGCGCAAATCGGCATGGGCCCGGAAACCGGCCTCGTTCAGCCCGGCGGCCACCTGCCGGGCGTAATCGGCCTGTGCGTCGGTGATGTTCAGCACCACGGCCTGGACCGGCGCCAGCCAGGTCGGGAAGTTGCCGGCATGGTGCTCGATCAGGATGCCGATGAACCTTTCCATCGAGCCCACGATGGCCCGGTGCAGCATCACCGGTACGTGGCGCTGGGAGTCCTCGCCCACGTATTCGGCACCCAGCCGGCCCGGCATCGAAAAATCCACCTGCATGGTGCCCAACTGCCAGTCGCGGCCGATCGCATCGCGCAGGTGGTATTCGATCTTGGGGCCGTAGAAAGCGCCCTCGCCCGGCAATTCCGTCCATTCCGCACCGGCCTTGCGCAGCGCCGAGCGCAGGGCCTCCTCGGACTTGTCCCAAATCGCGTCGTCGCCGATGCGGGCATCGGGACGCAGCGCCAGCATCAGCTCCACATTCCTGAAGCCGAAATCCTCGTACACCTTCAGTGCCTGGCGATGGAATTCGACCACTTCGGATTCGATCTGGTCTTCGGTGCAGAAGATGTGGCCGTCGTCCTGGGTGAAGTTGCGCACGCGCAGCAGGCCATGCAGCGCCCCCGAGGGTTCGTTGCGCGTACAGCCGCCGAATTCGCCGATCCGGATCGGCAGATCGCGGTAGCTGTGCAGGCCGCTCTTGAAAATCTGCACGTGGCCCGGGCAGTTCATCGGCTTCACCGCGTAGGTACGCTTCTCCGACTCGGTGAAGAACATGTTGTCCTTGTAGTTGTCCCAATGCCCGGACTTCTTCCACAGCGATACGTCGAGGATCGACGGGCAGCGCACCTCGTCGTAGCCGGAGTCGCGATAAACCTTGCGCATGTACTGCTCGACCTGCTGCCACAGCGTCCAGCCCTTGGGGTGCCAGAACGCCATGCCCGGCGCCTCTTCCTGCATGTGGAACAGGTCGAGCTGTTTGCCGAGCTTGCGGTGGTCGCGCTTTTCGGCTTCCTCGATGCGCGTGAGGTAAGCCTTCAAATCCTTGTCGTTCAACCACGCGGTGCCGTAGATGCGCGACAGCATCGCGTTGCCGGAATCGCCGCGCCAATAGGCCCCCGCCGTCTTCATCAGCTTGAACGACTTCAGCCGTCCGGTATCCGGCACGTGCGGACCGCGGCAGAGGTCGGTGAACTCGCCCTGCGAATACAGCGACAGCTCTTCGTTGGCCGGGATCGATTCGATGATCTCGGCTTTGTAATCCTCGCCGATGCCGCGGAAAAACCTCACCGCGTCGTCGCGCGACTTCACCGAGCGCGAGAGCGGCAGCGATTCCTTCGCGATCTTGTGCATCTCGGCTTCGATTGCGGGCAGGTCTTCCGGCTTGAACGGTTCGCCCTTCGGCGCGAAGTCGTAATAGAAGCCGTCCTCGATCACCGGGCCGATCGTCACCTGCGTGCCGGGATACAGCCGTTGCACCGCCTGCGCCAGCAAGTGCGCCGTCGAATGGCGAATGATTTCCAGGGCCTCGGGCGATTTCTCGGTGACGATCTCCACGCGCGCGTCGTCATCGACGGTGCGCGAAAGATCCACCAGCTTGCCGTCGACTTTGCCGGCCAGCGCGGCCTTGGCAAGTCCCGCGCCGATGGACGCGGCGACATCGCGCACGCTGGGCGGATTGTCGAACGACTTCGTACTGTTGTCTGGAAGAGTGATCGTGATCATGGGTGAAGAGCCGGGAATCGGGACCGGGAGACCGGAAAGCGCAACAACCTTGTCGTCATTCCGGACGCTGCGAAGAAGCGATCCGGAACCCAGCGACTTCGTTTTTGCGTTGAAAGTCTCTGGGTAAACTCGCCGCTTCCGGCGGCTCGCCCTGCGGGCCATCGGCTATGCCGATGTTCGCTTCGGCATCCTGCCTTCGCAGTCGGGTTCCGCCGCGATGAGGCCGCGGCGGCCCCGGAATGACGATTTACAAATTTTCGGCAACCCGGAATTGTGGGCATAAAAAAAGACGCACGCGGCGCCCTGTGGTTGCCACGCGCAAATCGGATCAGAAGATCGTGGTTTCCATGTCACACGCTCGGCCGGCGTTTCCGCGGACCACCCTTTCGGCATGGCTGCAAAGTTAGTGCAGGCCCGGCGCCACGTCAACGCGGAAGCATGGGAACTGCGGGAAACATCGGCGATGTCTCCCGCAACCCAACCGTTACTTGCCCGGCCCCTTCGCGCGTTCGGCCTTCACCTGGTCGGCGGTGACCGGCTTGCCCTGGTTGCCCCACGACGAACGTTCGTGGTTGATGATGTCGGCAATGTCGGCATCGTTCAGCGCCGAAGCGAACGGCGGCATCGCGCTCGGATAGGTGACGCCGTTGACGGCCTCGCCATGCAGACCGTGCAGCACCACCTCGATCTGCTTGGCCGGGTCGGGATTCAGCACCGCCGGATTGTCTTTCAGCGGCGGGAACGCACCGGGGAGCCCCGTGCCGGTCGGCTGATGGCACGCCGAACAATTGGTCGCATACAGCGAAGCACCGCGGGCCGCGTCGAATTTGTACGGCCCCGCCGGCGCCGCCGGTACGGGTGCGGCGCTCGCCGTAGGCGCTGCGGGCTCTGCGGAGGCCACCGGAGGCGCTTCGGTCTGCTCGCCCACGGCCAGGATGCCCTGCGCGCCGATCATGGCATGCGCCATGTCGTGATCCACGAACGGGTATTTGCCGGGCTCGTCGAGCACCAGATCGAAGATTGCGCCCGCACCAGGTCCGACCGTGTAAGTGGACACACCGCTCAACGCGTGCGCGGGATCGCCATCCGGATAGACCTTGTCGAAAATCGCGCCGATCACGTGGAACGAGCTCCACAGGTTCGGGCCGGCATTGACGAAATAGATGCGCACGGGCTTGCCGGGCGTGGCCGGCAGCGGATGATCCCTGTACTGGAATGCGGCTCCGTTGAAGACGACCTCGTCGGGCCGCTCCTCGGTCATCTTCTGGTAGTTCGCCCCCATCAGCTTGCCCGACACCTGTTGGGTGTACCACTCGCCCTGCACCAGCACGTAGCTTTCCGCTGCCGGCGGCAATGGCGTGGCCGGATCGACGATGATCGCGCCGTACATGCCGTTGCCGATGTGCAGCAGCACCGGCGGCGTGCCGCAGTGGTACAGGAACGCGCCCGGCACCTTGGCGACGAAGGAGTAAGTGATCGACTGGTTCGGCATCAGCTCCACGTAATGCAGGCTGGGCGGAGTGATCGCCGAATGGAAATCCAGCGAATGCTCCATGGTGCCGTGGTTGGTGAACGTCACGTCCACCGTCTGGCCTTCGCGCACGTGGATCACCGGACCCGGCACGGTGTCGTTGAAGGTCCATGCCTGGTAGTCCACGCCGCTCGCGATCTCGACCGTGCGATCGGTGGCGACGATGTTGACCTTCGCGGTGGGGCCGGGCTGCACGGGCGGCAGCGTGGCGTCGCGCGCCTTCTTGATCGGCTCGCTGGAGGCGAGCGACAGCGGCGACACCGCGGCCGCGGCCGCGGCGGGCGTCGGCGGCCGCACGTTCAGGCTGCTGTGCAGACCGGCCACCAGGAAGAACACCAACACCGCGATGCCGAACAATGCCGGCCCCTGCACCCGCCAGGAAACCGGGCGCACCGCCGCGGGCAGGATGTCGCTGCGCAACTCCGAAACACGCCGCCAAGCTGGCCATGCCTTCTCGATATAGAAGTCCAGGCTGTACGGACTCGGACCCGAACGGCTGTTGATCACCATCAGCGCGATGAACACAAGCACGTAAACGATGCCGGATCCCATGTTGGTGGCCCCCACCGTGTACGGGCCGCCGAAGCCTTCGGCTGTGCTCCACACCAGCAGGCTGAACAGTGCACCCAACACGTACACGGTCTTGCGCGCGAAGCCCAGCACCAGCGCCAGCGCCAGCGCGGTTTCGACGATGCGCGTGAGCCACACGAACAGGTCAGCGTGCGGCGTGACCAGTGCGATCCATGCGTTGAACCACCAGGCAGACCACGCGGGTTGCCCCTGCGCGGCGTTGTGCAGGTAGCCGACGTAGTGGACCGCGAAACCCGAGGTCCAGGTGAACGCGGCATTGGCCACCCAGATCAGCCCGAAGGCGACTCGCAACGCGGTTCTCGCCATCGCCGGCCAAGCCTCGGAAAACGGCTCACGAACTTGCGCGTGGGGCATGGAGTACTCTCCTCGAAGGTCGTCCACAGCTTGATGTTGCTGATAGGTGACTGATCTGGTGTGGGTCCCGCATCCGGCATAAAACCGCGGCGTTCACACCGCCCGAAGTACCGGCCGCGCGGACAGGCATATCTTAAGCACGGGGTGAAGCCCGCGTCATGTCATGGCGCATTGAGTGCCACCAAGGATCACGCTATAGTGCGCGGCTCGCGCAATCGCGCGGGCAGTTAGCTCAGCGGTAGAGCACTACCTTGACATGGTAGGGGTCACAGGTTCGATCCCTGTACTGCCCACCACT
>DATFGL010000062.1:0-33111 GCA_035249465.1 Rhodanobacteraceae bacterium
TGCGCACACGCGCTTGTGCATGCAACGATGCAAATCAAGGCAAGCGCGGTGGCGAAAATGCAACGCATCCGGCGATCTTACGCCGCACCGCTCAGGAGCGAAGACCGACGCCCTTCTGCAACAACCACAACGCGAACCCGCCCAGCACGATCACGAACGCCAGCATCACCAGGTACGCGATCCATACCTGCACGTCGCCGACGCCGAGGATGCCGAAACGGAACGCGTTGACCATGTACAGGATCGGGTTGGCCAGCGACGCTTCACGCCATGGCGAGCCCAGGAGGTTGACCGAGTAGAACACGCCACCGAGGTAGGTGAGCGGCGCCAGCACGAACGTCGGCACGATCGCGATGTCATCGAAGCGCTTGGCGAACATCGCATTGATGAAGCCCGCCAGCGAGAAGATCACCGCACCCAGCAGCACGGTGGTGACCGCGACCAGCGGATGGGCCACGTGCAAGGACGTGAAGAACAACGCGATGCCGAGCACGATGATGCCCACCAGCAAGCCGCGCAGCACCGCACCCGCGACGTAGCCCGACAGCACCACCCAGCTCGGCATCGGCGAGGCCAGCATTTCCTCGACGTAGTGGCCGAACTTGGAGCCGAAGAAACTCGACGTGATGTTGGAGTAGCAATTGTTGATGATGCTCATCATCACCAGGCCCGGCACGATGTACTGCATGTAGGTGAAGCCATCCATCGTGCCGACCCGGCTGCCGACGATCTTGCCGAAGATCACGAAGTACAGGGTCATCGTGATCGCCGGCGGCACCAGTGTCTGGGTCCAGATGCGCAGCACGCGATGCACTTCGCGACGCGCAATCGTGCCGAGTGCAATCAGGTTCGCGCGCGTGCGCGCGGAACCTGCGAGCACCGGTGCCTGGGTCGCGGGCGAATGCACCAGCCCGCTCATGCCGGCGCTCCCCGGCCATCGTGGCCGACCAGCCGCACGAACAATTCCTCCAGCCGGTTGGTCCTGGGGCGCATCGAAGTCACGGTGATGCCGTGCGCGGTCAAGCCCGCGAACAATGTGTTGAGGTCGTGCGTGGACGGCATCTCGGCTTCCAGTGTCTGCGCATCGCGGCGCGTGAGCTTGACGCCATCCAGTTGCGGCAGCTTGCCATCAAGGCCGACCACGTCCAGCACGAACGATTGCACGTCCAGCTTCGACAGCAGGCGCCGCATCGAAGTGTCTTCCACGATCTCGCCGTGGTCGATGATCGCGATGTTGCGGCAGAGCTGCTCGGCCTCTTCCAGGTAATGCGTGGTCAGGATCACCGTGGTGCCGGCGGCGTTGATGCCGGTGATGAAATGCCACATCGAGCGGCGGATCTCGATGTCCACGCCCGCGGTCGGCTCGTCCAGGATCAGCAGCCGCGGCTCGTTCATCATCGCGCGCGCGATCATCAGGCGCCGCTTCATGCCGCCCGACATCATGCGCGTCGGCTGGAACGCCTTGTCCCAGATGCGCAGTTCCTTCAGGTATTTCTCGGCGCGCGGTTTGGCGATCGTGCGCGGAATGCCGTAGAAGCCCGCGACGTTCACGCAGATTTCGAACGGCGTTTCGAACTGGTTGAAGTTGATTTCCTGCGGCACCAGCCCGATCTGGCGCATCACGCCACCGCGATCGGCGTGGATGGACAAGCCGAACACGCGTGCATCGCCGCCACTGGGGTTGACCAGCGACGAAAGAATCCCGATCAGCGTGGATTTGCCCGCGCCGTTGGGCCCGAGCAACGCGAAGAAATCGCCCTGCGCGACCTTCAGCGAGACGCCCTTCAACGCCTGGACGCCGCTGGAATAAGTCTTGCGCAGGTCAACGACTTCGAGCGCCGGAACGGGGCTGGAAGCAGGGACTGCAGGCATGGAGGGCGGGGCGTAGGGCGAAGCGGAATCAGCGACCATCCCCTATTATAGAAGTTTCGCCCGGGCCGCCCCATGCCGAATGGCAGGGTTGTCCGGGTCACATCCTTTTACGCTGGCGATGCCAGCGTGCACCTTGCAGAGACATGATCGAACACTTCCCCCTCAAACTTGCAGAAAGCCACATGCTGGCGCCCAGCGTGCGTCACCTCGCGTTCGAACGCGCGGACGGCACGCCGTTCAAGTTCACCCCCGGCCAGTTCATCCAGATCCACTTCAACTACGACGACGGCAAGCCGACCAAGCGCAGCTATTCGGTGGGCACGCCCGCGGAAGGTTCCGAAGTCGACAAGCTGGAACTCGCGGTGTCCTTCGTCGAAGGCGGCGCCGCCACCAAACTGCTCGGCGACCTCGAACACGGCGGGACGATCGATGCCAGCGGCCCGTACGGACGCTTCTGCCTGATGGACGACGACGCCAACCAGCGCTACCTGTTGGTCGCGACCGGCACCGGCATCACCCCGTACCGCGCGATGCTGCCGAAGATCGAGCGGCTGATCGCCGAACGCGGCAAGCGCGTCGCGTTGTTGTACGGCGCGCGCAACGAACAGGAACTGCTGTATGGCGAGGAATTCGAAGCCTTCGCCGCGAAGCACCCCGAATTCACCTTCCATGCCTGCCTGTCACGCGCCGCGCGTGCCGCGCCACGCCCGAACGACCGCCGTGGCCACGTGCAGGACGCGCTGTCCGAACTCGCACCGCACCCCGAGCACGACATCGCGTATCTCTGCGGCAACCCCGACATGATCGACGCCAACTTCACCCTGCTGAAAGAACTCGGCCTGCCGATCAAGAACATCCGCCGCGAGAAGTACGTGTCGTCGCGGTAAATCGCCACACCTCGACACCAGATGCGTACCCGCTCGCCGGTCGCGGCCAGGAGCAGCCCTTGCGGGGGCGGTGTAGCGCGCCCGCTTTTCGTTCAGGCACCATGAGATCAAAAATCCCGGGTAGCCAAACCTGCTGGAAAGCCGTGCCTCGCAATCAGTCATTGCGTCCGACAAAGCGATAGCCGACACCCGGCTCGGTTTTCAGCCAGCGCGGTTGCGCGGGGTCGTCGCCAAGTTTCTGCCGCAGCTTGCCGATCACGATACGCAAATATTGGCTGTCCTGCACGTGGCTCGCGCCCCACACTTCGCGCAACAACTGCTGCTGGGTGACCACGCGCCCGGTGTGGCGAAGCATCAGGGCCAGCACGGCATATTCCTTGCGGGTGAGCGAAAGCGGCGAGCCGTCGAGCACCACCTCGCGCCGCGCGAGGTCGATGCTGAGCCGGTCATCGTCATAGCGTGGGTGCGCTTCCTCCGCACCGGCCAGGGCGCGATCACGCAACAACGCACGCAGGCGCGCCATCAGTTCCTGGATACCGAACGGCTTGGTCACGTAATCGTTGGCACCGGCGTCCAGCGCACGCACCTTTTCGGTTTCCGCGCTGCGCACCGACAGCATCAGCACCGGCATCTGGCTCCATTGGCGCAACTCCGCCAGCACTTCGTGGCCGTCGCGATCGGGAAGGCCGAGGTCGAGGATCATCAGGTCGGGCTCGCGTGTCGCGGCCAGTGCCAGGCCCTCGGCCGCGGTGGCAGCCTGCAGCACCTCGTAGCCTTCCGCGCGCAGGCCGATGTCCAGGAAGCGCCGAATCTGCGCCTCGTCGTCGATCACCAGCACGCGTGGAACAGCATTCATGCGGGGGCTTCCGGGGCCACGGATTCGGCGGGCAGCGGCAGGGTGACCCGGATGGTGGTGCCACCGCCCTCCCGCCGCAAGGCCTCCACGCTGCCGCCATGTGCGCCGATCATGCCGCGGCAGATCGCAAGCCCGAGCCCGGTACTCTGGACCGCGCGGTCGCCGCGCGAAACCGAGTAGAACATGTCGAAGATGCGTGCACGCTCGTCCTCGGGAATGCCGGGCCCGCGATCGCTCACTTCGATCAGCAACTTGTCGCCGGCAACGCGTACGCCCACCAACACGGGCTGCTCCGGAGGCGAGAAGCGCTCCGCATTTTCGAGGATGTTGAACAGCGCCTGCTCGATCAACGCCGGGTGCACGTACAGCAGCACGGTATCGGATGGCAGCACGGTATCCACGCGCACTTCCGGAAACAGCTTGCGCAATCGGGTCACGGCGGCAGCCACGATCTCGGCCACATCGGTCCAGTCACGGTTGAGCTTGAGTGTGCCGTGGCCGAGTCGTGTCATGTCGAGCAGGTTCTGGATATAGCGATCGAGACGCTGGCCTTCGCCGAGGATCGCCTCAAGCAGCTCGCGCCGCTCGTTGGCGGGCAGCTTCTCGCCGTAGTTCGCAAGTGTGCCAGCGGAGCCGATCATCGATGCCAGCGGCGAGCGCAGGTCGTGCGACACCGAAGACAGCAGTGCGTTGCGCAGGCGCTCCGTCTCCCCCTGCACGCGTGCGCCTTCCAGTTCGTCGGCCAGACGTGCGCGCGCCAGCGTCTGGCCAACGTCCTGCACCATCATCAAGGCCAGGCCGCGCCGATCAGGATCGGGCTCGCCTGCGCCCGGTGGAAAGCGCAGCGCGGCGACGCCCAGGCGGTTGCCCTCACCACCCAGCGGCAGCAGCCAGCAGGGCGCGGCATTCAACGTGTCGGTGAAACGACCTGCCTGTGCACCGTGCCGATCGCACCAGTCGGCAGCGGCCAGGTCCTGCGTCTGCAGGCGCATGTCGGCTGGAATCGCCACGGCAACATGCATGGCGTCCGAAGCATCGCGCGCCAACAGCGCCACTTCGCAACGCAACGCCTGCGCCAACGCGGCGGCGCCAGCCGCGCGGATGCCCTGGGCATCGGTGCTGGTCGCCAGACGCTGGCCCAGCGCCAGCAGGGCGCGCGATTGCGCGTGCGCGGAACGCAGCGATGCCACTTGCAACACGAGTTGCGTGGCCAGCCGGCCGCACACCAGCGCCGCCACCAGAAACAGGAACACGGTCAGGACGTCGTTCGGACTGGAAATCTCCAACGAATAGATCGGCGGCATGAAAAAAAAGTTGTCGGCGATGAAGCAGAGGGCCGCCGTATAGACCGCCACAGCCATGCGGGTGCGCACCGCCACCACCAGCACCGCGGTAAGGAAAATCAGCGACAGGTTCGCGACCGACAGATAGCGTTCGGCGAAGAATGCACAGGCGAGCGCGATCAGCGAGATCGCCGTGGCGAATGCGTATTCACCACGCCGGCCCACGCCGCCCGGCAGCCGTGGCAGCCGCAAGCGTCTCCGGGCAGCCGCGCGTTCCGCGGGTGTGGCCACGATGGTGAGTTCCAGGTGTGCGCCACGCCGCAGCATCTGCTGGGTCAGCGAGCGGCCAACCACGCGCGCGAACAGGCGCTCGCGCGTTCGGCCCAGGATGATCTGGCCCACGCCCTCGCGTTCGGCGAACGCCAGCAGTTCGTCGACGATCGCATGGCCGCGCAGTTTCTCGCCTTCGCCTCCCAGCCTGCGCGCCAGCCGCAACGCTGCATCCAGCCGTTCGCGCCGTGCCGGTTCCAGGCGCGCGCCGGTGTCCACGAAGACCACGCTCCACGGCGCGCCGCGCCGTTCGGCGATGCGCCGGACCATGCGCACCAGGTATTCGCTCTGCGCGTGTCCATCGATCGCCGCCAGCACACGTCGCCGTACCGGCATCGCAGCGCCGCGCGCCAGCATCGTGCCGCGCAGGTCGCTCTCGACGTGTATGGCGACGGTTTCCACCGCGAGTTCGCGGAGTGCCGCCAGATTGGTCGGCGTGAAGAACGCGTCCAGTGCCGCAATCGCGGTCTCCGGCACGTACACCTTGCCCTGCTTCAGGCGCTGGATCAGTTCGCGCGGCGGCAGGTCCACCAGCACGATGTCGCGCGCGCGGTCCAGAAAGCCGTCGGGCACACGCTCGCGCACGGCCACGCCGGTGATGCGTCGCACCTGGTCGTTGAGGCTTTCGAGGTGCTGCACATTGAGCGTGGTGTAGACCTCGATGCCGGCATCCAGCAGCTCGGCGATGTCCTGCCAGCGCCGCTCGTGACGGCCGCCAGGCAGGTTGGTATGCGCAAGTTCGTCCACCAGCAGCACCGCCGGCTTGCGCGCCAGCGCCGCGTCGAGATCGAACTCCTCGAAATCGCGGCCGCGGTAGTTCACGCGTCGGCGCGGAAGGATCTCCAGTCCGTCCAGCAGCGCAGCCGTTTCGGCGCGGCCGTGGGTTTCGACCAGACCCGCCACCACGTCCACGCCCTGCTTCTTCAGCTCGCGCGCGGCCGACAGCATCGCCCAGGTTTTGCCCACACCTGGCGCGGCGCCGAGGAAGATCTTCAGCCGCCGCTGCCGTTCGTTGTTGGCGGCGTCGAGCAGGGCGTCGGCACGGGCTTCGCGGGAGGCTTCGATCATGCGCGGCTGGACGGCGGGACGACGATACGTTAGCGCATCAACGCGTCGCCAGCTTGTCCAGCGCCAGGTTGAGTTCCAGCACGTTCACCCGCGCTTCGCCCAGCACGCCGAATTGGCGGCCATGCGTGTAACGGTCCACCATGGCCTGCACTTCGGCTAACGGCAGGCCGCGCGCCCGCGCCACGCGCCGCACCTGGTATTGCGCGGCGGCCGGAGAGATGCCGGGATCGAGCCCGCTGCCGGACGCGGTCACCAGATCCACCGGCACCGGCGCATCATTGCCGGGATCGGCCGCGCGCAACGCTGCGATGCGCTGCTTCACCGCTGCGGTCAGCGCAGGATTGGTCGGCCCCAGGTTGGAACCCCCCGACGCCGTACCGTTGTAGGGCTGCGGCGTTGTGGCAGAGGGCCGGCCCCAGAAATACTTCGGATCGGTGAACGCCTGACCAATCAGCACGGAACCGGCCGGCTTGCCATCGCGCAGGATCAGGCTGCCGTTGGCCTGGTGCGGAAACAGCAGCTGCGCGAGACCGGTGACGGCGAATGGATAGACGAGGCCGGTGATCACGGTCATCAGCAGCAGCAACGATACGGCATTGCGAATCAACCGGTTCATGGCGGTTGCCTCAGTAGTGAACGATCGCGTCGATGAGAAAGACGACCTGGTAATTCTTCTTGCCGGCGTCATAGGCGTTGGCATCGTATGAATGCTCGTAACGCAGTTCCGGCTGGATCTCCAGATCCTGGGAGATCCAATGCGTGAGGCCGAGGGTATGGCTGCTGTAACGCGTGGCGTAACCGGTGCGCTGGCCCTTCTCGTCGTCGTAGAACTCGTTGCGGAACGACAGCATGTTGTTCGAATTCAGCTCGAAGTTCAGATAGTTGACGACCCCGAACGCACCCGCCTTGCCGGGCAATGGCGAAGAGCCCGCGACGCCCGGCGTGCCACCTGGACCGAAGCCCGGGATGTTGCGGCCGTACATGCGATACGCCTCGGTCAGCATGTGCACGCGCCGGCTGAAGCGATGGCCCCAGGTGACCACGAACATCTGCACATTGTTGTAGTTGTAATCGGACTTGTTCCAGTTGTTGATGCACGGGTAGAGCATGTCGTTGTTGTCGGCGGATACCCAGCGCACGCAGGTCTGCAGCGCGGGCCGCGCTGCATGGTTCCATGGCGCCGTGTCGTTGCCGGCATTCACGCCGATCTGGAACGTCCATTGCGGGCTGAGCCGCGTGGTGGTCATCACGCCCATCTGGGTATACGGATCGACCGTGTACAGGATGGAGTGCGTCATCAGGTAGTTTTGCGGTGAGAACTGCGCCTCGATGTCCGGCAGCGACAACCAGCGGCCCACGCGGATGACCATGCCCTGGGCGATCCACGGAATGTAGAGATCGCCGTAGAACAGCATCGGGTCATCGCCGTAGATCTTGCCGTTGAGGGGTTGATTCGGCGCCGGGTGGTTCAGCAGTTGATTGCTGAAGACGCCCTTCATGGTGGTGAAGTGATAGTCGTAGCCGTACAGGTTGGAGATGTCGAAACCCCAGTCGACGTGGTCGGTCTGGACCGTGTCCTCGACACGGGTGATGTTGAGCACCAGTTGGTCGAACTCCAACCGGTTCGGCCGCACGTTGTAGGACAGCGGGTAGTTGGAGAAGCCGGAGGTACTGAGGTTCGCCGACGGCGTGGCCCAGCCGAAGATCTCGATCCGGTTGCGCTGCATCCACTGTCCGGGGCTGGTGCATTCGAGTGCCTTCTCCAGCGGGTACGTACTGTTGGTATCCGGCACGCCGATTGGCGCGGGCACGCCACCCAACTGCCATTCCGGGTTGGGGAATGGGGGTGAATCGAACGGCGCATCCATGGCGCGGCGCTTCGGCGTCTGGGAATCGGCACTGCCCGGCTGCGCATCTTCCCGGTACGCCGCCGCCAGGCGCGAGAAGAAACCATGGTTGCAATCGCCGCTTTCCGTCACGGCTGGCGACGCGGGCGGTTCGATGCTTGCCGGCGTAGTGCCGCCGTCGATGGACTGCGCCATCGATTGCGTCATCGGCATGGCGGCCAGCAGCACGGCCATCATCAGGGTTTTCTTGCCAAACATGACTACCTCAGGAAAGCCCGCACAGGACCAGCAGCATGTCGATGATCTTGATGCCGAGGAACGGCACCACGATCCCGCCAAGCCCGTAGATCAAGAGGTTGCGCCGCAACAGCGGACCCGCGCCGAGCGCGCGGTATTTCACGCCGCGCAACGCCAGCGGGATCAGGAAGATGATGATCAGCGCATTGAAGATCACTGCCGACAGGATCGCGCTGCGCGGCGTGGCGAGGTGCATCACGTTCAGTGCGTTCAATGCCGGATAAGTCGTCGCGAACGCAGCCGGGATGATCGCGAAGTACTTGGCGATGTCGTTGGCGATCGAGAACGTGGTCAGCGAACCTCGCGTGATCAGCATCTGCTTGCCGATCTCCACCACCTCGATCAGCTTGGTCGGGTTGGAGTCGAGGTCGACCATGTTGCCGGCTTCCTTGGCCGCCTGGGTGCCCGTGTTCATCGCCACCGCCACGTCGGCCTGCGCCAGTGCGGGTGCGTCGTTGGTGCCGTCGCCGCACATCGCCACCAGGCGGTTCCCGGCCTGCAACTCGCGGATCAACTTGAGCTTGGCTTCCGGCGTAGCCTCGGCGAGGAAATCATCGACGCCGGCTTCGGCGGCGATCGCCGCGGCGGTCAACGGATTGTCGCCGGTGATCATCACCGTCTTGATGCCCATCTTGCGCATCTCGGCGAACCGTTCCTTGATGCCACCCTTGACGATGTCCTTCAGCTCGATCACACCCAATGCGGCTGGACCTTCGGTGACGATCAGGGGCGTGGCGCCGCGGCGCGCGATTTCCTCGGCGATTTGCTTCACGCGCAGCGGCAGCGGGTTGCCGAGCGCGTGCAGGTATTTCTCGATCGCGTCCAGCGCGCCCTTGCGGATCCGCCTTCCCTCCACGTCCACGCCGCTCATCCGGGTCTGCGCGGTGAAGGGAATGAATTGCGCGTGCAACGCTTCCAACTGGCGTTCGCGTAGGCCGAACTTCTGCTTTGCCAGTACCACCACGCTGCGGCCTTCCGGGGTTTCGTCGGCCAGCGAGGCGAGTTGCGCAGCTTCGGCCAGCCTGGCTTCCTCCATGCCCGGCGCCGGATGGAAGGCCACCGCCTCGCGGTTGCCGAGCGTGATCGTGCCGGTCTTGTCCAGCAGCAGCACGTCCACGTCGCCCGCGGCTTCGACGGCACGTCCGGAAGTCGCGATCACGTTGGCGCGGATCATCCGGTCCATGCCGGCAATGCCGATCGCCGACAGCAACGCGCCGATCGTGGTCGGGATCAGGCACACCAGCAACGCGACCAGCACGGTCAACGTGATCGGATGACCGTGACCACTGGCCTGGACGCTGTAGATCGAATACGGCAGCAGCGTGGCGCAGGCGAACAAAAAGATCAGCGTGAACTTGGCCAGCAGGATGGTCAGCGCGATCTCGTTCGGCGTCTTGCGCCGCGAGGCACCTTCCACCATCGCGATCATGCGGTCGAGGAAGCTCTCGCCGGGATTGCGGGTGATGCGCACCACCAGCCAGTCCGACAGCACACGCGTGCCGCCGGTGACCGCGCTGCGGTCGCCACCGGATTCGCGGATCACCGGCGCGGATTCGCCGGTAATCGCGCTCTCATCGACGCTGGCCGCGCCCTCGATGACTTCGCCGTCGCCAGGCAGCGTGTCGCCGGTCTCGACCAGCACGTGATCGCCGCTGCGCAATTCGTTGGACGGCACGAAGGTGACCGCGGCGGTGCGTGAGGGCGCCGGCAGCTTCTTGGCGATCACGTCCTTGCGCGTACTGCGCAGCGCCGCCGCCTGGGCCTTGCCGCGTCCTTCGGCCAGCGCCTCCGCGAAGTTCGCAAACAGCAGCGTGAACCACAGCCACACGCTGACCCAGAAGATAAAGGCGGCCGGCGCTTCGCCATGGCCGGCCATGGCCTGCACCCACAGCAACGTGGTCAGCACGCTGCACACGAACACCACGAACATCACCGGATTCTTTAACTGCAGGCGCGGCGACAGCTTGCGAAACGAATCGGCCACCGCCGCGAGAACCAGATCGCGGTTGAAACCGCTGGCTGTGTGCGTTTGCGAAGTCATGGAATCGATGTCCCGAATGAATCAGTGGGCCGACATCAGGTATTCGGCGATCGGCCCGAGCGCCAGCGCAGGCAGGAAGGTGAGCGCGCCAATCACGATCACCACGCAGGTGAGCAGCGCCACGAACAATGGCGTGTGCGTGGGCAGGGTTCCCGCCGAAACCGGCACGTGCTTCTTCGCCGCCAGCGAACCGGCCATCGCCAGCATCGCGATCGCGAGCGGAAAGCGCGCCAGGAACATGCAGATCGCCAGCAGCACATTCCAGAACGGCGTGTTCGCGGACAAGCCCGCGAACGCGCTGCCGTTGTTGTTCGACACCGAGCTGAGCGCGTACAGGATTTCGCTGAAGCCGTGTGCGCCCGGATTGGCGACCGCGTTCGCGCCAGACGGCACCAGCACCGCGACCGCGGTGCCGACCACCACCAGCGCGCAGGGCAGCAGCACCGCGAGGCTGGCCATCTTCATCTCGTGGGCCTCGATCTTCTTGCCGAGGTATTCGGGCGTGCGCCCGACCATCAGCCCGGCGATGAACACCGCGACCACGGCGAAGGCGAGCATGCCGTACAGGCCGGAGCCGACGCCGCCGAACACCACTTCGCCGAGCTGGATCAGCCACATCGGAACCAGCCCGCCGAGCGCGGTGAAGGAGTCGTGCATCGCGTTGACCGCGCCGCACGAGGCCGCGGTGGTGATCGTCGCGAACAGCCCGCTCGCGGCGATGCCGAAGCGCGTTTCCTTGCCTTCCATGTTGCCGCCGGCCTGCAGGGCGCTGGCGTGCTGGTTGACGGCGAGTCCGTGCAGCGCCGGGTTGCCGGCCTGCTCGGCGGCGATGCAGCCGAACGCCAGCGGCACGAAGATCACCAGCATCACGGCCAGGATCGCCCAGCCCTGGCGTTTGTCGCCCACCATCTTTCCGAAGGTGATGCACAGCCCGCCGGGGATCAGGAAGATCGCCAGCATCTCGATGAAGTTGGAGAACGGCGTCGGGTTTTCGTAGGGATGCGCGGAGTTGGCGTTGAAGAAGCCACCGCCGTTGGTGCCGAGCATCTTGATCGCGACCTGCGAGGCTGCGGGGCCCATCGGCAGGGTTTGTGTCGTCACCGGCACCACCTTCGAAATGTCGTGTCCGGAAGCGTCTTTCGACGTTGTCGTGTAGCTGCTCGTCTGCACCACCGGCACGTCCACATACGACTTGAAGTTCTGGATGACGCCTTGCGAGGCCAGCAGCAGGCTGATCGCCAACGACAGCGGCAGCAGCACGTAGAGCGTGGCGCGGGTCAGGTCCACCCAGAAGTTGCCGAGCGTTTGTGCCGAGCGGCGTGAGAAACCGCGCACCACGGCAACCAGCACCGCAATGCCGGTGGCGGCAGACATGAAGTTCTGCACCGTCAGCGCCAGCATGTCGGTGAGATAGCCCAGCGTGGATTCGCCGGCGTAGTTCTGCCAGTTGGTGTTGGTGGCGAAGCTGATCGCGGTGTTCATCGCGAGATCGGGCGACACCGCGCCGAAGTGCTCCGGGTTCAGCGGCAACCACTGCTGCACGCGTTGCAGCAGGTACACGGCCAGTACGCCGAGCACATTGAACAGCAGCATCGACAGCGCGTAGCGCTTCCAATCCATCTCCTCGCCGGCACGGATGCCGCACAGCCGATAGAGGCCGCGCTCGACCGGCGCACCGAAACGCGTGATGCGGCTGGGCGCATCGGCGAATACCCGCGCCATGTACGCACCGACGGGTGGCACCAGTGCCAGCAGCACGGCCAGGTACACCAGCACCTGGATGACATCGTTGCTGGTCATTCGAACCACTCGGGTTTCAACAGGGCCACGCACAGATAAATCGCGAGCGCCACCGCGATCAGTGCGCCGACGGCGTACAAGGCGGTCATTTGCGCACCATCAAACGATCGCAGATCAGCAGGAAGCCGAACACTGCGCCGAAAAGTACGATGAGAAGCAGGAGGTAAACGAAGTCCATCGCAGCGGGTCCATGTCTGGATTCCGGTGCGCATGCTGGACGTTCACGAATAAAAACGGGGTATCGAAATCACCCGTCCGCATAAATTCTGCGTAAAGAGCGCGCTACCGCGGCGGCCAAAGCGGCCTACCTGTGCCCGCAGGCTCGCAAGACACGCGTATGTGGCGCTCCGCTCAATTTCATCGGATCGGTCGCGCCAATTCTTCGTATCACGACGGGGCCAAAACTGAAGCCGCCGTCCAGGGCAACAGACATGAAGGTCTGCTCGGGACCTGGCGGCGATGCCCCGACGCCGGTGGCTTACGTCTGCGCCGGCAACCTGCCCCGCACGTTCTCGGCGTCGAACGGGCCGGGCGCGGCGATCAACGCGCGGGCGGCATCGACCTGGCCCCAGGTGCTCCACAGCAGCACGCCGCGGACGCGGCCGGCGTCGAGGTAATACACCACACCTTCGCGGAACGGGGTGACCCACTGCTCGACGGTTTCGAGGCGTGAATCGAGCGTACCGACGGCTTCGTAGCCGAGGTCGAAAAGGTCGGAATAGAAAAACGGCAGTTCGTCGTAGGGTGCGTCCTGTCCCGCCATGCACTTGCCCGCGCGCGTACCCATCGTGATCGCGGCGTTTTCGTGTTCGACACGCAAACGACGGCCGAGTGCGGGCGCGGGAAACGCAGCCACGTCGCCGGCCGCGTAGATGTCGGGATCGGAGGTTTGCAGGTGTTCGTTCACCACGATGCCGTTGTCCACCTTCAGGCCCGCCATCTCGGCGAGCTGCACGTTGGGCGTGATGCCGAGGCCCGCCACCACGGCGTCGGCGGCGAGCGTGCCGCCATCCGACAACTGCAACTGTGCGCCTTGAGCGGTGCCGCTGCCGCCCTCGACGGTGACGCCCGCGCGCACATCCACGCCCTTCTCGCGGTAGTACGCGGTGACCGCGTCGGCCAGCGGTTCCGGATACACACGCGCGCCGATCGCGTCGTCGGGGAACAGCATGGTGACCTTGCAGCCGTTCATCGCCATCGCGGCCGCGATTTCGCTGCCGATGAAACCGCCGCCGATCACCGCGATGCGCGCGCCCGGCTTCACCGACTTGCGCAGGCGCTGGTAGTCATCGAAGGTGCGGTAGTAGATGAAGCCGTCGCCGCCCGAGGGCAGCTTGCGTGGCGTGCCGCCGGTGGCAATGAGGAGCTTCCGGTACTTCCAGGTGTCGCCCTTGTCGTCGTGCACGGCGTGAGCGGCCCGGTCGATCTTCGTGGCGCGCCGCGACAACTGCACGTCTGCATGCGCCTTGTCGATCGGGCGCCAGATGCCGGCTTCCTTGCCATCCTTCCACAACTTCTTGGTCAGCGGTGGCCGGTCGTAGGGCGGATGCGATTCGTCGCCCAGCATGCCGATGCTCGCGTTCGCGTCGGCTTCGCGCAGCGCCTGCGCGGCGGCTTCCCCGGCCATGCCGGCGCCGATGATCAGGTAATCGAAGTCATGCTGCATGGCGCGCTCCTTGTTGAATGTCGCGTGTAACCTTCGAGCATACTCGCAGACGTTGGCAAATCACAGGCGCTGATGTGGAATGCAAATTTCTTGCGGCGACATCCCCCGCCGCTGCGCGGCGACCCCTTCCATGGAAGGGGGTGAGTGTGTCCGCTTCGATCGGAAGGAGCGAGCTTGTCTTCCCCCTTCCGCAGGGGAGTGAAGCGAACGCCCGCGTAGCGGGACGAGGGGGATGCACCTATTGCCGTACCTCACGCGGATTGCCGGGCGCCTCGGCGAACCGCGGCGTGGCGCGCCACGGATTGATGTCGATGCCGCCGCGGCGCAGGAAACGCGCGTACACGCCCAGGCCTTCCGGAGCGCAGCGCGCCAGCACGTCGCTGAAGATGCGTTCGACGCAGGCTTCGTGGAAATCGGGGTGCTGGCGATACGAAACGAGGTAGCGCAGCAGGCCCGCGTGCTCGATGGCCGGCCCGCGATAACGCAGCACCACGCTGGCCCAATCGGGCTGGCCCGTCACCGGGCACAGCGAACGGAACAGGCGCGTGCAGACCGTCTCATCCGCGAGGGCGCCGCCGGCGACGAGCAGTTCCGGGCGCGGCGGTCCATAGCCGTCGGCTTCGATGCGCTGGTCGTCCAGCGATTCGCCCGCCAGCGCGCCGATGCCGGCGCGCTCGACGTCGTTCGCGTCCGCCAGCGTGACGGCGATTTTCGCGCCGGCGCACGCGGCAACATCGCGCTCCACGCGCATGCGCACGGCTTCAGGATCGGTGAACGGCGTCATCGCGTAGCCGCCGAGATACAACTTCAGCGATTTCGATTCGACGATGTTCGGCGAGACACACGGCACCGTCAGGCGCAGCACCGCGACGCGCGGCAGCCCGCGCGCGTCCAGCCATGAAAACTCCCACGCGTTCCACACATCCACGCCGGTGAACGGCAGTGCGTCCGCATCGAGACCGAGCGGATCGCGCGCCAAAGCGCGCGCGACCGGGAACAGCACCGCCGGATCGACCGTGGCTGGATATTGGGTGTCACGGCCAAGGGGAATGGAATTGGAGGGCGGCATGTCGCTATTCGGCTTGAGCCAATATTGCTGCGGTCCCTCTTCCTTCGGGAGAGGGGTTCAATGCACAGGATCAATCACTGGAAGCGACGATGTACTGCTCCAGCTTGCCATCGGGCAACGCATAGGTCGTGATGGAGAGTTTCGTTTTCGGGAACGTGACGGTATAGCCGTGCATCTGCATGCCACCGCGCCTGCGCGCCGCGCGGATCGTGAAGGAGCCGGGCCTGCCGAGCGGCGCGAGGCTGGTCTGGTAATCGTGCAACGCCGTGTCGCTGAAGTAACTGTTGGCGTCGGCGGTGAAAAGGCTGCGATCGATCCTGCCCTGCTGCAGGTTCGCGAAGACAGCCCTGGCTTGCGCAAGCGCCTTCGTCGCAGCGGGATCGTGCACTTCGAACAACGCCCTGGCGATGCCCTTGCCGATCACCCCGAAAGTGCCGACCGCATCCTGGTTGGTCAGCACCACGACGGCGGTGTGCTCATCGGGAAATATGTAATTGCCGGCGGTGAACCCCATCACCTCGCCGTCGTGCCAAATCATGCGGTGCCCGTCCATTTTCCCGACGAACACACCGAGACCGTAACCGGAACCGAGACCGTCGTTCAACACCACTTCGGTCTGCATCGCCCGCCACGATGCCGGCTGCAGCAGGGTCTGGCCGATCATCGCGATGTCCCACTTCGCGAGGTCGCTGGCCGTCATCGCCAATTCGCCCGCGCCGAACATCCAGTTCACGCCTTCCTTCGGCGAAGGCCGCAGCGGCCCCAGCGCGTTGCGCGAATAGCCGCGCGCGTCGGTGGCCGGCAAAGCGTGCAGGTTGGTGTCGTAGGCGTCGCTGATGCCGAGCGCCGGGAACACGTGCTGCTGCAGGAACTCGAACGGTGTCTGGCCGGTCAGCTTCTGCACGATCGCGCCGGCAATCACGTAACCGGTGTTGCTGTACTGCCACTGCGAACCCGGCGCGAAATCCAGCGGCTTCTTCGCCCAGCCGTCCATGATGTGCGCCGGCGTGGTCGGCAGCTTCATCGGCGGCATCAGGTAATCCTGCGGCCAATAGTCCTGGTAGCCGGAAGTGTGCGAGAGGATCTGCCGGAGCGTGATGTGGCCGGCGTCGGTGAGCGCCGGAAAGAACTTCGCGATCCTGTCGTCGAGGCTCAAGCGGCCTTGCTGCTGCAGCATCAGGATCGCAGCCGTGGTGAATTCCTTGCTGATCGAACCGATGCTGTAGCGCATCGCCGGCGTGGCGGGCGTTTTCGGATCGAGCCGTGCATTGCCATAGGCTTTCGCGTAGACGAGCTTGCCGTCGCGCACCACCGCGATCGAGGCGCTGGGCACGCCCGACTTCGCCAGCGCGTCGTTGGCGATCCTGTCGATTTTCGCGGAAAGGTCGGCGGGCAGCGCGTCCGTCGCGAATGCGGGCGCGCAGGCGAAGGCCAGCAGCGCGGTCAGACACAGCAGGCGAACGGAACTCGGCAACAATCGCATGGACGGGCACCGGCAAGAAGAAAGTGCAGACACGAACGATAACACCGTCCCGGCGGTTACGCGGCCGGACGTTCGGCTACCAGAAATACACCTGCAGCGAAGACGGCTTCGGCTTGGGCAGGATCGCGCCCAGGAACGCGCGATGATCCGGGAAGTTCAGGGCGCTGCGATCCAGCAGCGTGTCGATCTCGGCCATGTCGTATTTCGCTTCCTGCGGAGTCGGCGGGCGCGTCTCGCGATCGTCGGGAAACAGGCCGACGCCCGCCAGCATGCTGTACCACGACATGATCGGGTAGCCGCGGCCGAACGTGCCCTTGGCGATACCCGCGCTGATCGGGCGGCTGGCCAGCCACGTGCGCAGCAATTGCTGCAGCGGTTCGGAAAGGTGCGTGTTGGCGGCGTTGGCGCGCCAGTAGTCGGTATCGCTGCGCGTGTTGGTCTTGAAGTGGGTGACGATGTAATCGCGCGTGCCCTCGACGCGACCATTCAAGGTTTCATTGAATTGCCTGCGCGCGGCTTCGCCGATGTCACCCTTCTCCAACGCGGCCACCAGCATCTCGGCGCTGCGTTGCACGAACAGCAGCGTGGTGGCTTCCAGCGGTTCGATGAAACTCTGCGCCAATCCGTTGGCGACGCAGTTGCGGCGCCACGGTTCGGCCACGCGGCCGGGCCGGAATTTCAGATGGCGCGCCGGAATGTCGGCATCCATCAGCCCGAGATGTTCACGCAATTCTTTTTCCGCGTTTTCCGGCGAGCAGAAATCCGTGCTGTACACGTAGCCGTAGCCGTAACGCGTGGTCAGCGGAATCTTCCACGCCCAGCCATAACGCAGTGCCGTCGAAATCGTCTGCGGCGGGATCGTGCCGTCGTGCGGCGCCTGGATCGCCACCGCGGCGTCGTTGAACAGGTTGTCCCTGAACGACACGAATGGCGTACCCAGCACCTTGCCGATCAGCAGCGAGGCAAAGCCCGTGCAATCGACATAGAAGTCTCCGCCCAGCGTGCCGCCATCCTTGAGCGCGAGTGACGCGATGTCGCCGGATTCCGTCAACCGCACGTCGGTGACGTGCCCGGCGACGTGCCGCACCCCGCGTTCGACGGCCTTCTTCTGCAGGAATTTCCCCAGCAACACCGAATCGAAGTGGAAGCCGTACCACACGTCGAAAGGGAAGCTGGCCTGCGGACGCGGCGCCCTGCACTCGCGCGCCAGCCGTGCCGAAATGAAAAACCGGTTCGGGTGCGCATGCACGTCGGCGCGATCCAGCCGCGCGTGCACGTTGTCGATGAACGGCGCCATCGTCATGTTGTCCAGCATCGACGCGAAGGCGTGGAAATAGCTCCCGTAACCCGGCCGCGTGGACCAGCCATCGAAGGTGATGCCTGCCTTGTAGGTCGCATGGCATTCCGGCATCCATTCGGACTCCTCGATGCCGAGGCTTTCGAAGAACCCGCGCAGCCACGGCGTGGAACCTTCGCCGACCCCGATCACGCCGACCTGCGGCGATTCCAGCACCGTGATCCTGAGGCGCTCGCCATACGCGGAGTTGGCCAGCAGCAGTGCGGTCATCCAGCCGGCAGTACCGCCGCCGACCACGACGATGTGCTTCACCGGCGGCTCGGCGCCGGTGCGGACGCCTGGACGACTGGCCGTGACATTGCGGTTGAAGACGGTGGCGGTGGCTTCGGTCATGGCGGACGCAGGTGTCGTGGACGGTCTCGCAGACCGCCAAACGATAGCACCGTCCGTCACGGCCGCGCGGCCGCAATCAATGCGTCGATTCACCGGCGGGTGCAGGCGTGCCGCGGAAAGCTCGCATGAAGGCCTGCAGGTCGCCCTCGGCGACGCTCGACACCGCGACGAAACGCAGCCCGTCCTGGTTCCACTGCAGCACGCGGTACCCGTCGCGGGTATGCGCCGATCCGGCGATCGCGGCACCGCCCGGCCACTGGAACACGTTGATCATGTGCAGGTGGCGCCGATACACCAGCGCGGCCACCTGCCTGCCAGCGAGCACATCGAGCCGCCCACCGACCAGCTCGAAACCCTGCGCCGAGAGATCCTTCACCTGCGGCGAGAAATCCACGCGGCCGTCGAACCACGGCTTCACCGTGTGCTGGTCGGAAGTGCGCACGTCGATCAGGTGTCCTGGCAGCAACGAACGCACGTGGTCGGACACCGCCGCGGCGATCAGGGCATTGCTGTCCTGTCGCCTCAATTGCAGGGTCTGCCAGCCGGCGAACGACGCGGCAATCACGAACAACGCCGCCAGCGCGGCGAACGCGAAATGCCAGCCGAGCCGTGGCGGGCGTGTCGCCACGCCGGCGTGCGGGGAGTCCACGGGACGTGGCAACTGCGCCGCGATGCGTTCGCGCAATGGTGCCGGCGCACGACGATACAAATCCGCCCTGCCCAGCGCGTCGCGCAACCGCTCGTGATTGCGCAACCGCTGCGTGCAGGCCGCGCAATCGGCCAGGTGCCGCGTCAATGCAAGACTGTCCGCCGCGCCAAGCTCGTCGTCGAGCCAGGCATGCAGCAGCACGCGTGCATCCTGGCAATTCATGTCGTGCCTCCCGCGGCCGCCGTCAGTTCGCGCTCCAGCCGCGCCCGCGCGCGCGCCAGCCGCGACATCACGGTGCCGATCTTCAAGCGCGTGATGGACGCGATCTCCTTGTACGAGCATTCCTCCAGTTCACGCAGCACCAGCACCTCGCGAAATTCCGGCGGAAGCCGTTCCAGCGCCGCGTGCAGGCTTTGCGCGTCCGCCGCGCGCAGCAGCACCGACTGCGGATCATCGCCGTCCTCGCCGCCGTGGATCGCCTCGTCGAACTCGTCGACGCTGCCCGCGGCGGGCGACTGCGAGCGCTGCGTGTAGAACGTATTGCGCACGATCGCGAGCAGCCAGACCCTGGCATCGCCACCGCGGAAGCCGCCGAAGAAACGATAGGCGCGCAACACGGCTTCCTGTACCACGTCCTCGGCATCCTGATCGTTGCGCGCCAGCCAGCGCGCGAGGTTGTGCGCCGCATCCAGATGCCGCATGACTTCGCTTTCGAAGGTGGCGCCGCCGCTCATGTCGTCATATCCGCGCCGTCATGTCGCGCAGGCACCACGCGTCTCCATTACGGAAAGACCGGTCGACGCACGAATTTATTCCCGGCGCCTGCCCGCGGGAATAAGCGCCCCGGCAGGACGGTATGACGCTTGGAAGGGAGCGGCGTGCGCGCCCTTTCGAATCCGTTTCCACCGAGAGGCACTTCCGATGAACGATGATCGCGATGACATGCAGCCGGGACGCCGGCGCTTCCTTGAATGCATGGCTTGGGCCGGCGCCGGCACCCTGTGGCTGATGAAAGGCGGCATGGCGCATGCCGGAATGCTCGCCCGCGACGCCAGAGCAGCGGACGCCACCTTCAGCTTCGTGCAGATCAGCGACAGCCATATCGGCTTCCACAAGGCACCCAACACCGACCCGGTCGCCAGCTTGCGCCAATCGATCGCTTTGATCAACGCGCAGCCGCAGCGTCCCGATTTCGTGATGCACACCGGCGACCTCACCCACCTTTCCACGCCCGAACAATTCGACACCGTGGCCGAACTGATGAAGGAAGCCAGGGCCGGCCACGTGTTCTACATCCCCGGCGAGCACGACGTCATCGGCGACGATGGCAAGGCGTACTTCGCGCGCTTCGGCGGCGGCGTGGACGGCAACGGCTGGTACAGCTTCGACCACCACGGCGTGCACTTCGTTGCGCTGGTGAACGTGCGGCACCTGCAGGGTGGCGGCCTCGGCTTCCTCGGCGACGAGCAGCTCGCGTGGTTGCGTCGGGACCTCGCAGGGCGTTCCGCCAGCACGCCGGTCGTGGTGTTCGCGCACATGCCGATGTGGTCGCTGTACCCGGCGTGGGGCTGGGGCACCCAGGACAGCGCTCAGGCACTGGCGTTGCTGGGACGCTTCGGCTCGGTGACGGTGTTGAACGGCCACATCCACCAGATCCAGCAGAAGATCGAAGGCAACATCACGTTCCACACCGCGCGTTCGACCGCGTACCCGCAGCCCGCGCCGGGCGTCGGTCCCGCGCCAGGCCCGTTGCAGGACCTGCCAGCGGGCAAGCTGCACGACTACATAGGCATCCGCAACGTGCGCCACGTGCGCGGTTCGCAGGCGCTCGCGGTCACCGAGCGCACGCTCCCCTGAACCTCCATCCCGTCCCTTCCCGAAGGAGCCCTTGCATGCATTGGCAATCCATTGCGCTTGCGGCGTTGTTGCCGTTCGCTTTCGTCGCACAGGCCACCTCGCCGGCCAAGCCGGCAGCGGCGTATCAGGTCGGCATCCGCAACTTCCAGTTCCAGCCCAGACAAATCGTGGTGCCGGCCGGCGCCACCGTGACCTGGGCCAACCACGACGAGGAACCGCACGTCATCACCAGTGCGGGCAATCGGTTCAAGGGTTCGCCCGCGATGGATACCGGCGATACCTGGAGCACGGTGTTCACCAGGCCGGGAACGTATGCGTATTTCTGCTCGGTCCATCCGTTCATGACCGGCACGGTCGTGGTGCGCTGACGATGCACCGAAAAAACGACGGGGCAGCAAAGCGCTGCCCCGTCGTCGCCTCTCTTCGCTGAGAGCGGTTATCCGGCTTGCGGCTCGGGTGGCGGCAGCGTTCCGGCTTCTTCTTCGCGTTCGCGTGCGGCGTGGTGATCCTGGCCCAGCAGCAGGTACATCGCCGGCACCACGAAAAGCGTGAACAGGGTGCCGATCGAGATGCCGGTGAAAATCACCAGGCCGATGCTGTGGCGGCCGGCCGCGCCCGCGCCAGCTGCGATCACCAGCGGAATCACGCCCAGCACCATCGCGAAGGTGGTCATCAGGATCGGGCGCAATCGCACCGAGGCTGCTTCCTCGATCGCATCGCGCTTGCTGAAGCCATGCAAGCGTTGTGCGTCGTTGGCGAACTGCACCATCAGGATGCCGTGCTTGCTGATCAGTCCGACCAGGGTCACCAAACCGACTTCGGTGTAGATGTTGAGCGTCGAGAGCCCAAGGTTGATGAACAGCAACGCGCCGAAGATCGCCATCGGCACCGATACCAGGATCACGATCGGGTCGCGGAAGCTCTCGAACTGCGCCGACAACGCCAGGAACACGATGATGATCGAGAACATCAGGGTGAACAGGAAGCCGCCGGATTCCTGCATGAACTGGCGCGACTGGCCCGCATAGTCGGCGGAGTAGCCGATCGGCGCCACCTGCTTCAGCGTGTCCTGCATGAACGTGAGTGCCTGCCCCAGCGAGACGCTCGGGCCAATCACGCCGCCGATCGTCGCCGAGTTCAATTGCTGGAAGTGGTTGATCGACTCCGGCACCGTCTGGTACGTCAGGTGCGCCACGGTCGAGGCCGGGATCATTCCGCCCGAAGGGGTCTTGATGTAATAGTTGTCGAGCTGCGTGGGATTCAGGCGATCGACCTGCGCGACTTGCGAGATCACCCGGTAGGCGCGTCCCGAGATCGAGAAGTAATTGACATAGTTGCCGCCCAATGCCGCCGACAGCGCCGCGCCGACGCTCTGCTGGGTCATCCCCAGCGCGGCCACCTTGCTGCGGTCGAGCGTCAGCGTAGCCTGCGGCTGGTCGATCTTGAGATCGGAATCGACGTAGAAGAACATGCCCGACGCCTTGGCCTTTGCCAGCACCTGCTGCGCGACGTCATTCAGGTTCTCCAGCGGTTCGGTGGTCTTGATCACGAACTGCACCGGGAACCCGAATGCCCCCGGCAACGACGGGAACTGGAACACCGCAACGTTCGCGCCGGCGATCTGGCTGACCTTCTGCTGCACCTCCTGCTGGACCTGGTCCGCGCCACGGCTGCGCTCGCCCCACGGCTTCAGCATGATGCCGGCGAATGCACTGTTGACACCCTGGGCGCCATCGACCTGGAAGATGTGGGTGTATTCGGGCAGCGCTTTGGCGATGTCGAACACCTGCTTCGAATACATCGCCATCTGGGTGATGGTGGCATTCGGGGGACCCTGGGTGTTGGTCAGCACGATGCCCTGGTCTTCCTGCGGTGCCAGTTCCGACTTGGCGGTCTTGAACAGGTACACGTTGCCCAGCAGGATCAGCGCACCGAACACGATCGCCACGATCCAGGTATCCAGCGACGAATGCAGGATCCGGCGGTAGCGATCGCGTACCGCGTCGGCCACCCTGTCGATGCGCTTGACGAACGGTTTTTCATGATCGGCTTCACGCAGGAAGCGCGAACACATCATCGGCGACAGCGTCAGCGCGACGATCGCCGAGATCGCCACCGCGCCGGCCAGCGTGAACGCGAATTCGGTGAACAGGGCGCCGGTCAGGCCACCCTGGAAACCGACCGGCACGTACACCGCGACCAGCACGACCGCCATCGCCACGATCGGTCCGGCCAGCTCGCGTGCGGCCAGCAGAGCCGCCTGCAGCGGCGGCTGGTGATCCTTCATGTGGCGATCGACGTTCTCGACCACGATGATCGCGTCATCCACCACCAGGCCGATCGCCAGTACCAGTGCCAGCAGGGTGAGCAGGTTGATCGAATAGCCCAGCAACAGCATCACCAGGAACGCGCCGATCAAGGACAACGGCATCGCGATGACCGGGATCAATACCGAACGCAGGGTCCCGAGGAACAGGAAGATCACCGCCGTCACGATGATCAGCGTTTCGGCAAGGGTCTTCACCACCTCGTTGATCGAGGTTCGGATGTAGTCGGTGCCGTCGAACACGATCCGCGCGGTGATGCCGGTCGGCATCTGCGCCTGGATCGACGGGAATACCTGGCGCACGCGGTCGATCACGTCCAGCACGTTGGCATCCGGCGCGGCGTTGATGCCCATGAATACCGAGCGATTGCCGTCGAAGGCGACGTTGAAGTCGTAGTTTTCCGCACCGAGCGTGACGTCGGCGACGTTCCTCAGGCGTACGATGTCGTTGCCGTTGGCCTTCACCACGAGGTTCTTGAACTCGTCGACCGTGTGCAGGTCGGTGGCCGCGGTCAGGTTGACGCTGACCATCTGGCCCTTGGTGGTGCCGATCGCGGACAGGTAGTTGTTGGCAGCCAGCGCCTGGTTGACGTCGCTGGCGGTAACCCCGTGCGCGGCCATCTTCGCCGGATCCAGCCAGGCGCGCAGCGCAAAGGTGCGGCCGCCCAGGATCTGGGCGTTCTGCACACCCTCCACCGCGTTCAACTGTGGCTGTACCACGCGGGTCAGGTAGTCGGTGATCTTGTTGGTGGGCAGCTTGTCGGAATAGAAACCAAGGTACATCGACGCGACCTGCTGCCCCGTCTGCAACGTGATCACCGGCTGCTGCGCCTGCTGCGGCAACTGGTTCTTCACCGAATTGACCAGCGCGGAAATCTCGGTGAGCGCCTTGTTGCCGTCGTAGTTCAGGCGCAGCGTCGCGGTGATGAACGACACGCCGGGCGTGCTCGACGAGGACATGTAATCGATGCCCTGCGCCTGCGCGATCGCCTGCTCCAGCGGCTGGGTGATGAAGCCCGCCATGGTTTGGGCGTCGGCGCCGTAGTACACGGTCTGCACCGTGATCGTCGCGTTTTCCGTCTTGGGGTACTGGCGGACCGGCAACGAAGTCACGGCGCGCAGGCCCAACACCAGGATCAGCAGGCTGACCGTGGCGGCGAGTACCGGGCGCTTGATGAAAAGATCGGTAAATTTCATGTCGGCAATCTGCGCAGAGGCGTCGTTTGACTGTAGGAGGGCCGGAAGGCTCGACCTGGTGCTGCTTGCAATCGCGGTTCTGGTCGCGGCTTTCGGTCGCGGCTTCCGCCGCTCCTACTGCTCCACCGGCTGCGGATTCGGACTGAACGCGGGTTGCACCTTGTTGTTGATGTCCACCGGAGTGCCATTCTTGAGCTTCAACTGGCCGCTGGTGACGACCACGTCGCCTTGCTTGATGCCGCTCTCGATCGCGACCTGGTCACCGCGGGTCGGGCCGAGTGTCACCACTACCTGCTGCACGTAATGCGAAGGATCCTTGCCGCTCTTGGAGGTGCGATTGGATGCATTGGCATCCGCGGAGGACTTGGCTTTCACGGGCTGGCCTTCGGCGTCGCCCGTGGGCGGCGCTCCCTCGTGCACCACGAAGACGGTGTCGCCGTACGGCGCATACGAAATCGCGGTCTGCGGCAGCGTCAAGTAGCGCTGCGTGGCGCCCGAGTCCACCGCCACCTTGGTGAACATGCCGGGCACCAACAGCTTGTCGGGGTTGGCGACCGTCGCCTCGACGCCGACGTTGCGGGTGGACAGGTCGATCTTCGGATCGGTCGCGGAAACGTTGCCCGTGAAGGTCTTGTCCTTGAAGGCGTCGGCCGTGACCTCGACCTTGCCGCCCACCTGCAACTGATTCAGCGACGACTGTGGCACGGTGAAATCGACATACACCGGGTCGAGCTGCTGCAGCGTGGCGACCGCGGTGCCCGCGCTGATGTACTGGCCCGCATTCGCGGTGATGATGCCCACACGGCCCACGAACGGCGCGCGCAGTGTCTTCTTGTTCACCAGCGCCTGCTGCGACGCGGCGTTTGCCTGCGCGCTCTTCAGGTTGGCCATGTCGGTGTCGTACTCGGCCTTGCTGATCGCCTGCACCGCCAGCTGCTTCTTCGCGCGCTCTGCGGTCAACGCGGCCAGTTGCGCGGCCGCCTGCAGCGACGCCAGCGTGGCGCGATCCTGGTCATCGACCAGTTTGATCAGCACCTGGCCCTTCCTGACGTCGGCGCCGGACTTCACGTCCACATTCTCGACCAATCCGGCGACGTCGAACGCGAGGTCCGCGCCGTGCACGGCACGCACGTTGCCGACGGCGTCAACGTGCGGCTGCCAGTCCTGGTATTCGGCGGTCATGCTGCTGACCGTTTGCGGCGGATTGCCCATGGACTTCATGAACTTGCCGATCATGATGCTCTTGAAGGTGTTGAAGCCGATCAGCAGCCCGAACAGGATTGCCACCACCACGATCACGATGATCAGGCGCTTGCGCTGCCTCGGCCGCGCGGAAGATTCGTATGCGTTCATGAGTGTCAGTGTTTCGCTGCGTGGTTGGCTTCGGAGATCTGCGCGCCTTGATCCGGATCTTGCCGCCAGCCGCCGCCCAGCGCGGCGTACAGCGCGGCGGTATCGGCGAGGCGCGCGGTACGCGACTTGATCAGTGCGACGCGCGCCTCCTGGTAGGTCTGCACGGCGGACAACAGGTTGAGATAGCCCACTGCGCCGACCTGGTACTGGCTGCGCGTCAGCGACAGCAATTGGGAGGCGTCATGTTCGGCCGTCGCCAGAGCCGCCAGGGTTTCCGCATCGTATTGCAGCGCCTGCAGCGAATCGGCGACGTTCTGGAAGGCGACCAGCACCGTCTGCTGCCAGTTCGCCAGCGCCGCGTCCATGCCGGCTTCCGCCGCACGCCGCTTGTGCAGCAATTCGCCGGCGTGGAACAACGGTTGCAGGATGTTGAGGCCGACCGACCATGCGCCGGTGCCCGCACTGAACAGGTCACCCGAGCTCAACGCCTGCGAACCGGCGCTGGCCGACAGCGTGAGCTGCGGCAGCATGTTGGCCGTCGCCACGCCGACGCTGGCAGTCGCGGCGTGCAACTGCGCCGCCGCCGCGCGGATGTCCGGGCGCTGCGCGACCATTGTCGATGGCAGGCTCACCGGAATATCCCCCGGCAGGGTCACCTGGTCGAGCGTGACCGGCTGCAGCGCGAGCTGCGCGGAGGTGACGCCGAGGTAAGTCGCCAACTGGTTGCGCGTCGTCGCGAGCTGCGCCTGCAAGCCCGGAAGCGTCGCGTTGGCCGTGGCCAGCTGCGTACGGACCGCCAGCGTGTCGGAGAACGACTTGCTGCCGATCGCCTGCTGCTTTTCCGCAATCGACAACTGCTGTTTCAGCGCATCGACGATCTGCTGGTTCGCCTGCACCTGCTCGTGCAGCGAGGCTTCCTGCAACGATGCGGTGACGACATTCGCCGCCAGCGCCAGGTACGTCGCATCCAGCTGCGCGCGCTGCACGTCGGCCTGGGCTTCCTGGGCCTCGATACCGCGGCGCACGCCGCCGAAGATGTCGAAGACGTAGCCGACGCTGACGCCTGCATTGAATATGTTGAACGGCTTGGAGCCCGATCCCGCGCCACCGCCGAGCCCGGCGAACTGCGCGCCGGATTGCTTCTGGCGGGTCGCGCCGGCATTGGCATCGAGGTGCGGGAACATGCCGCTTTCGGAAGCCTTCGCGTTCTCTTCCGCCTGGCGCAGCGTGGCCTGTGCCGCGGCGACGGTGGGGCTGTGCTGGAAGGCTTGCTGCACGCGGCGGTCGATCTCGGCATTGCCGAAACTGGTCCACCAACGCTGTGGCACCTTTTCGCCGGTGAGAAAGCGTTGCGCGTCGCCACCGGCCGTGCTGGCGGTGACGGTGGCTTGCGGCAAGGGTGGGTCCGTGTAGCGGTCGACGGCGGGCGCGGCCGGAACCCGGAAATTCGGGCCGACCGCACATCCGGCAAGCGCCAGCGTGGCCATCACCAGCATGGCCCGCCTTGCGGCAGACTTTGATGGAGTCATGGGTTGCATCATTCAGGCGGGAAACGGTCTGAAGCGTTCGGCAAGGCGCCGGAAAGGCGACTTGTTTAACTGAACTGCACGGTATTGTATTTACGGCAAGGCCATTGTGCAAGAACTGCATTGATGTCGAAAGGGCAGGATGTCATGGCGTCGCGGGTGACAGTTGTCATGGATGGCCCGCCTGGCGACTTTGATGCCCCAACGACGAACGAGGCAAACGCGATTCGACACCGGCCAGCACAAACATCCCACTCGAAGCGGCTGTTGTGAGAAGTCAGGCCAGGGAAGGCCGTTCTGGTCTCCATGACCGTGAGAGCACTCCCGCTGATCAGATACTTAAGGAGACGCGGCGATCAGGGGTGATCGCAGGAAGCACGATGCGCTTCGGCCAGGTATTCCCTGCTCTGCATCTCGATCAGGCGGCTCTCGATGCGCGCGAACTCACCGCGCAGGCGCGTGCCGTCGTAAAGCTCCACCACCGGCACCTGCGCGGTCACCGCCAGCTTCACGCAACGGTCGTAGACCTCGTCGATCAGGTGCGCGAAACGCTGCGCGGCATCTTCGTTGAACGGAGTGAACTGCGGCAGGCGCGAGATCAGGATCGCGGGATACGTCCGCGCCAACTCGATGTAATCCGCGGAACCATACGGGCCATCGCACAATGCGGCAAAGTCGAACCAGGCGGCCTGCACGCAAACGCGGCGCGCACGAAAGCTGCGGTCGTTGATCTCCAGCGTGGCGTTCTCTGCGACCGTGCCCTGTGCCAGTTCCGTGAACAGGCGCGCCAGCGCGGCCTCCGCGTGCGCGTTGTCGGGCGTCAGGTACACCGGCACGCGGGTCAGCGCACGCAGGCGCCAATCCCGTGAAGACGCCAATTCCAGCACCTCGCAATGCTGCTCCAGCAGCGCGATCGCCGGCAGGAAGCGTTCGCGCTGCAGGCCGTTCCTGTACAGATCGCGGGGCGGCGTATTCGACGTGGTGACCAGCGTGACGCCGCGTTCCGCCAGCGCGCGCAGCAAACCATGCAGGATCATCGCATCGCCGATGTCGGTGACCATGAATTCGTCGAGGCACAACGCGCGCGCGCGCGCGGCGATCTCCGCCGCGACGCGCGGCAGCGGATCGCGCACTTCGCCGAGTTCGCGCAGCTTCGCGTGCACGTCCAGCATGAAGCGATGGAAATGCACGCGCAACGCGACGCCGGACGGCAGCGAAGCGACGAACTGGTCCATCAACATGGTCTTGCCGCGGCCGACCGCACCCCAGAGATACAAACCCCGCGGCGGCGGCTTGTGCCCGGCCAAGCGCGCGCGCAGACGTGCGAACACGCCCGGCACCGGTGCCAGCAACGCCGCATGCAGGCGATCGAATGCCGCGAGCGCCGCGCGCTGCGCGGGGTCGTCCTCCCAGCGGCGGTCTTTCACCCCACGTGCATAAAGCGCACTCGGAAGCACGTTGGCTTGTGCGATCGTCCCTGATCGCTGCATCACGAGATGCACAGGCGAACGAACGCATTCGTGCCCAACGAACACCAGAACGGGCTTCCTGCCCTGACTTTCCATAACAGCCGCCTTCCTCTCATCTTTGAGGCGGCAACCAGGCGCGAACGGCATTCTTCACCGCGCCACGCAGATCCATCAACCGGCGATGGAAGAAGTGCCCGGTTTCGGGCATCCTGATCAGCGCGGGCTGCGGATCCAGCGTAGCGACCCAGTCGAACACGCCCTGCGGGTCCACCACTTCGTCGTCTTCGCCCTGCACCACCAGCCACGGGCAACTGGGCATGGCCAGCTCACCGAATTCGTAGCGCCCGACCGGCGGCGCGACGGTGACGAGTGCATCGGCGCCCAGCGAACGCGCGGAACGCAACGCGATGTAGCTGCCGAACGAGAATCCCGCCAGCCACAGCGCGTCGCCCGGCTGCGCCTGACGCACCCACTGCGCCACGGCGACGAGATCGCCACTTTCGCCATCGCCATGGTCGAATTCACCGGTGGACGCACCGATGCCGCGGAAATTGAAGCGCACCGTGGCGAGTCCCGACTCGCGAAAGGATCGCTCAAGCATGGTGACGACCTTGTTGCGCATCGTGCCACCCTGCTGCGGATTGGGATGGCAGATCACGACCGTGCCGGCGCGGGCCTGGCCCGGCTCCGGTACCGCGGTCGCCACTTCCAGCGTACCGGCAGGACCTGGCAGCGCGAACGTGGCGGGGGCGTCTGGAAAGCCGGCCGGGGCCGACGGCAAGGCGTCGCTCATGGGTGGATGATAATTGATATTTGCGATCGTCCATGATCGCTGCCTCGCCGAGCGCCATGGCAAACCGGAACGTCCCATCGCGATGAACACCAGAACGGCCATCCGTGGCGCGACTTTTCAAAAAAGCCGATGAACCATCTTGCCCACGCCTTGCTCGCCGACGCAGGTGGCGTCGAGTTCGCGCTGGGCAGCGCGCAGGGCGACTTCATCCACGGCCACCCCGATCCCGGCTGGCCCGAAGCACGCCAGGCCGGTTTGCGTTTCCATCGCGCGATCGACCGGTTCACCGACGCCCACCCCGGGGTGGTGGCCGCGCGCAACGCATTCGAACCGCCCTTGCGCCGCTATGCGGGCATCGTGCTGGATGTCTGGTTCGATCATCTGCTGGTGCGCGCGTGGCACTGCCATTGTCCGGAAGAATCGCTGCCGCGGTTTTCGCGTCGATGGCTGACGCTGCTGGACACACACGCGATGGAATTGCCGGAATCGCTGCGCGGCTTCCTCGCCTGGATGCACGCGCACGGCCTGCCCGCGGCTTATGGCGACGACGCCACCCTCGACGCCGTGTTCCATGCGCTGGCACGGCGCCTGTCGCGCCCATCACCCGTCGGCGAAGCGCTGCCCGCGCTGCGCGAACGGGCCGAGACTTTGCAGCGCCATTTCGATGCGTTCTTTCCCGAACTCGCCGCGCACGCACGCAACTTGCGCCGTGGGTTGCTGGCCTAGGCGCTGTCCTTCGCCGCGCGGCTGGCGGCGGCCGCATGCCAGCCGAACACGCCCGCCAATCCGGCTGCCGCCGCGGAAATCGCGCCGATCGTCCCGAGCGAAGCGCCCAGCGCGCGCAGGCCGTCGAGCCCGCTCGCCACCGTGACGTCGCCGAAACGCCATACCGCGGTTTCGACGAAGTTCTTGCCCTTGTAGCGGATCTCGCGCGCGGTACGCGTGTACAGCGCGTCCGCAGCCGGCTTGGTGACGCCGTACGCGAAGCTGCGCGTCACGACCAGCATCAGCGGGATCAGCGCGATCGCGGTTCCGGCGACGCCGAACTGCGCGGCGCCGAACAGCGCCACCGCCACCAGCATCGCAACGTTCACCACCGCCGGCAGCACCAGCCCCGAGACGATGCCGAAGCGCGGCAGCATCCAGCGCGTCAACCCGACCTGCAACGCCATCTGGAGGATGTTCACCGCGAGATCGACGTGCCCGTAGAACGCGGTGCGCGCAGCGGCATCGGCGAAATGGGCCTTGGCGTAATCGGCGACCAGCGCGTACGCGAGCGTGCCGACACCGTCCGAGCACAGCATCAGCAAGGCCATCAGGCGCAGGAACGGGTCGGCGAAGGTCGCGCGCAACCCCGCCAGCATCGAGCCGCCGATCGGAGTGGATTCACCGCGCTCGCCGCCGTGCGCCGCCGACAGATGCAACATCAGGCCCAGTGCGACCAGCAACAGGATGGCCGACACGGCCAGCAGCGGCGCCACGCCGATGCGTTCCACCAGCAACGAAGTCAACGCAGGGCCCGCCAGGGCGCCGAGCGCGCCGCCCAGCGCAATCAGCGGGAACACGCGCCGCGCGCGTTCGCCGTCGAAGAGGTCCGCCATCAGGCTCCAGAACAGCGACACCACGAACAGGTTGAATACGCTGACCCAGATGAAGAAACCGATGCCCAATGGGCGCGCACCGATGCGTGTCTGCTGCGCGAACAGCGGCACGAACGCGACCAGGCAGATGATGAAGAAGCCGTAGCCCCAACCCAGCAACGCGCGGCGCGGCAGCCGCGCGGAAAGCCAGCCGAACACCGGTGCGACGGCCAGCATCGCGACGAAGGTGCCGGCGTAGAACCACGGCAGCGCGACCGAACCGGTCGCGCCGGCCAATTGGTCGCGCACCGGGCGGATCACGTAATAGGCGGCAAGCAGGAAGAAAAACGCCAGCGCCGACACTCCAACCCGGCGTGCCTCTGCTGCCCGTTCGAAGCGGCTTTTGTGAAAAGTCAGGACAGGAAGTCCGTTCTGGTATTCATGATTGCCGAATACTCCAATCCACTGCTGCATCCAACGATGCAGCGATCAGGGATCGATCGCACGAATCAAGCATTGTCGGCAAGCATCGGCGGCAGTGGACAACCGAGCACCGCGCAAGCCACGCGCAGCATTTCCGATTCCGCCAGCGTGACCTTGCCGTCGGCCGCGATCGCACGGGTCAGCGCGCGCACCGTCAATTGCTTGCCTTCCGGCGTCAGGCGAGCGAGCGTGGCCAGCGCGCGATCCAGCGCTGCCTGCCAATCCTCCGGCAACGCATACAGGATCGAGGCGTTGGGCAATGCGTCCAGCATCGCCGCCTGGAATGCGCGTTGCGCGGTCTCGTCATCGTCGTTGCCGAAATGCGCGAGCAAAGCCACGAGGTCGCGCAGCTCGTCCTGGGCATCGGTGAGCTTCAGGGTTCCCGCCTTGAAACCCGCCGCCGGGTCCAGCGCCGCGACCACTTGCGCCTGCACCAGTTTCGCCAGGCAATATTCGTCGAGGTCGACACGGCCATCCGCATGGATCAGGCCATCCAGCGTTTTCACGAAACGGTCGACTTCCGGACGCGGCCGCCGTTTCAACGCGGGAAACGCGAGTTGTGCCAGCGGCAAGCGCAGCATCGGATGCAAATCGGCCATCGGCGGGACGAGGTTTCGCACGGCATCGCCCAGCGCGGCATCGAACGCCTGCGCCACCGACTGGACCTGTTGCGCCTGCAGATCGGGATGTTCGGAAATCGCCAGCGCAAACACCAGCGCCAGCGCTCCGCGCGGATCGCGCGCGGCCGCGGCCAGCGCGGCGGGAATCTGTGCATGCAGGCCGGTCGCGGCCTGGTAATCGTCGGTACCGGGCGACGCCACTTGAGCGGCGACACCCGCGGCGGTGATCGCGAGCAGGGCGCCGCGCGCCGGCACGATTCCGCCGATGGCGCCGGTACCCGCGGTGGCCGGACCGGCTCCGCCGATGTCCACGTCGCCGTCGGCACGCGCGAAATCGTGCACGGCCTTTTCCCACGGGTGCTCGGTCGCGTGCAACTCGATGCTGTCGGGATCGTTGCCGGCCGCGAGCCATTGCTTGACGTAGGCGTCCAGTTCCTCCGGCTTGAAGCCGGGTTCCAGCGCCCTGATGCGTTCCGTGATGGGCGGATGCGTCGCGAACCACGAGCTTGCCTCGGCATCGCCGAACAGCATGTGGCGCACTTCGTCCTTGCGCGGCGCCTGCAACGCCGAACCTTCTTCGAACACGGCGATCTTCTTCAGTGCACCGGCGATGCCCGAGGTCTGCCGGGTGAACTGCACCGCCGACGCATCGGCCAGCGATTCGCGCGAACGCGACACCGCCGCCTGGATCAGGCGTCCGAAGAACACGCCGATCGCGCCGATCGCGAGCAGTGCGATGCCGGCCAGCGCGACCTGTCCGCTGCCGCTGCCGCGCCTGCGTCCGCTGCCGTTGTCGTCGCCGAGGCCGAAGTAGCCGCCCCACATCAGAAAACGCCCGACCACCCATATCGCCATGATGCCGAACAGCAGTCCCATCAGGCGAATGTTGAGGCGCATGTCGCCGTTCAGCACATGGCTGAACTCGTGCGCGATCACGCCCTGCAATTCGTCGCGATTCAACTTGTCGAGGCAACCCTGGGTGACGCACACCGCGGCATCGGTGGGCGTGTAGCCGGCGGCAAAAGCGTTGATGCCGGATTCGTCCTGCATCACGTAGATTTCCGGCACC
>DATFGL010000063.1:0-11884 GCA_035249465.1 Rhodanobacteraceae bacterium
CAGTATTTCAGAGACGTTGCTGCTGTACTCAATGCGGGTGGTCCGCCGGACAAAGCTGTGCTTGTCGCTGTCATGGCAAATTACGGGTTGGTTCTTGCGGCTCCAAAGTGACGTCCAACTATTCGGTCATCGTGGTTGGCGCATTCTTGTGTGCAAAAGAAATATGGGGGTGGCACTGGGCGTTCGCGGCTCTGTTCGCTGTTCCTGGCTTACTTTTTATGCTTCCGGCGTTCTTCGGTTCGCTTGTAAGCGCCATGAAAAGAAGCTAACTATTCGGTCAACCGGACGCGCTGCGCGCGCCGCTAAATTCAGGCGTTGAGCGGCACGAGGAGCGCAAGAATGTCCCTGGGGCACTACGTACTTGCAGTTGTCATCGCCACCATCGCCTGCTCGCTCACCGACTGGCTCTTCATGGGCGTTCTTTTCCACGAGAGGTATAAGCAGCATCCCGAGGTTTGGCGTACTGCAGTCGCGACTGGCAGTGATTCGAAAGCCGTCGCCTGGTCCATGCTTCTGACTGTCGTCACATGCATGGCATTCGTCTATGTCACTGGCGCATTTGTTCTTCCAGGTTTTTCACGCGCGCTTGCGGTTACGGTAATCGTTTGGCTCGCAATCCCGGTTCCGCTGCTGGTCACCAACTCTCTCTTTATCAAATTGCATCCGTTGGTGGTGGCGTCGCATTGTCTTGGCTGGCTCGCCAAGCTCTTGGTGTGTTGCCTTTCCGCGAGTTACTGGCTCTGAGTTTGCAGATCGCAAAGTGCCGTCCAACAGTTCGGCCAACCGCACGCCTACCCGCTGCGCAGGTTCGCGCCGGTTGCCTCAAGCGTTGGTCGAAAGGGGGTAGGGGGATCAAATGGCAGACTCACGTGATACGCCCGTCGTCGTATTCGGAAAGCTGAGCGGCACCGGCTTGTTGCCACTCGGTGTTGCGGCCATCATCGCGGTGGGCGCGTAGGCGTCTAAACGGAGGCAACCGATGACACGGGTTCGTGTTGACGGCTTCACCATCTCGCTGGACGGGTACGGGGCGGGTCCGGATCAGGACATCAACAATCCGCTCGGCGTTGGCGGGACGGAACTGCATCAGTGGCTGGTGCCGACACGCACTTTCCAGCGGGCCTTGTTCGGCAAGGACGGCGGCACGACCGGGGTTGACGATGATTTCGCCGCCCGCGGCTTTCGGAACGTCGGGGCCTGGATCCTCGGAAGGAACATGTTCGGACCCATCCGTGGGGACTGGCCGGACACGGACTGGAAGGGCTGGTGGGGAGACAATCCGCCGTATCACGTGCCGGTCTTCATCCTAACCCGTCATGCTCGTCCCCCCATCGAGATGGAAGGCGGTACGACGTTTCACTTCATGACAGGAGGCATTCGCGAGGCGCTCGAACGTGCACGCGAGGCCGCTGCCGGAATGGACGTGCGGATCGGCGGTGGGCCGGGCACTATCCGGCAGTATCTTCGCGAAGGCCTCATTGATGAATTGCACATCGCCATCGCACCGGTCCTGCTCGGCCGGGGAGAACCGCTGTTCGAAGGGATTGACTTGCGGGCTCTGGGATACGAATGCGTTGAATTCGTGGCGTCGGAGAAGGCCACGCATGTCGTCCTGCGGCGCCAAGGGTAAACAGGCGCCTGACAATTCATTCAAGCCGATGCCGCGGCGCGGCGCGGGTTGATTCAGGCGCCCGGCCGCGGAGACGGAGCCGCGCTGCAACACGGGGAACACCCGCGAGGTCACCATGCTAGGTCATGCATAATTGCCGTATATGCACCAATCGCGGGTCGCAGGGCCTGAGCGAGCGTGAGCCAACATTTCCGTCGACCGGGCGCCCTGTGCGCGCCGCCAGATTCCCGGACCAGGTGCCGCCAGCATGAACCCCGCACAATCTTCGACACCGCGCGTCGCCTCCTGCAGCTGCGGCCAGCTGCAGGCACATGTGACGGGTGAACCCGTTCGCGTGAGTGTTTGCCACTGCCTTGCCTGCCAGCGGCGCACGGGAAGTGTCTTCGGAGCGCAGGCGCGCTTCCCGCGCGCGGCGGTCACCATCGCCGGCACCGGCGCGGAGTACATCCGGGCCGGAGACGAAGGCACGAAAGTCACGTTTCGGTTTTGTCCGAGGTGTGGCGCGACCGTTTACTGGACCGGCGGCGACGACGAGACGATCGCGATACCCATCGGCGCGTTTGCCGATCCTTCGTTTCCTGCTCCGACCGTCTCGGTTTACGAAGAACGGATGCACGCGTGGATTCGCATGCCCGGCGACATCGAGCACATAGCCTGAGGCCCGGGTATTGCCGAACCGTCCATCCGGGCGGGCCGGGATCCAAAATACGCGACGAACCGCGCGCTTCGAGGGGTTGACTGCACCCGCAACCGGCACGACAATGCGCGCGCCGACGGGCGCACTGCATCTGCCGGCACTGTCCTCCACTTCACATGACCATGGACGTACACCCTAGTCGCACCGCCGGCATCCGCTTGAATCGGGTGGCGGCGGCAAAATTCGAACCGATCCGCGGCGACCGCGCCCGGCCGGCTGGCACCTGCCTCGACTAGGCACGTCCGGCCCGTCCCTCGCGGTGCCGCGGCACTGCTTTGAGGAGATGGGCCATGAACCTCCTTCGAAACTTCATTCGTGCGCGCCTGGCAGCCCGTCATGCGCATTCGCACCGCCGCGACGGCCGCCGCCGCGAGTGGAACGTGACCGTGCCCGCGCCGCGGGGGGAGTCGCAGGCCGCGTGATGCTCGCGATCCGCCAACGGGGCTTGCGGCCTCCGCCACGAATACGCGTCTGCCGCGCGGCAGTCGATGCGCGGTGCGTTGTCGTGGAAAGTCGGGCCATGGGTGGCCGTTCTGGCCTCCAGGGCCTTTGGCCAATTCGTCTGCGACGCCATCGAATATCGCGGCGATCAGGGATGATCGCAAAAACAATCCCGCGACCCTTCCCGATGTAACGCCACGGTCCGCCGCCGGTTCCGTGTTCGCGTCTGCCAACGCCATGGAAACGAGTGATGTTCGGATCTTCAACCCAATCGAATGCCAGCGCCACGGCCGGCAAGACCCGCGCGGCGCATGCGCGGCCGGTGGTCGCAGATACCGCGTGGATCGATGACGCCGCGTTGCTGGCGTCGCTGGATGCCACGCCTGCGGGCCTCGATGAAGCGCAGATCGAGGATCGCCTCGACCGCGATGGCGTCAACGAAGCGTCGCACCAAAAGCCGCCGCACTGGGCGTTGCAGCTCGCCCGCACCTTCAAGAACCCGTTCATCATCGTGCTGGTGGTGTTGGCCGGCGTGCAACTGGCCACCTCGCCGGACGACCTGACCGGCCCGGTCATCATCGCGGTGATGGTGCTGATCAGCGTGGTGCTGAGCTTCACCCAGGAATTCCGGTCCTCGCGTGCGGCCGAAAAACTGAAGGCGATGGTGCGCAACACCGCGACGGTGACGCGGCGCGCATCCGACGGGCATTCCGAGCGCATCGAAGTGCCGGTGGTGGAACTGGTTGCGGGCGACATCGTGCATCTTTCCGCCGGCGACATGGTGCCGGCCGACCTGCGGTTGCTGGCTGCGAAAGACTTGTTCATCTCGCAGGCGATCCTCACCGGCGAGTCGCTGCCGGTGGAGAAGACCACGCCCGAGCACGCGCACCCGCGCGAAGAAGGCGCCGAACCGCTTGACTTGCCAACCGTGTGCTACATGGGTACCAACGTGGTCAGCGGCAGTGCGACCGCGGTGGTGGTCGCGACCGGCCCGCGCACCTGGTTCGGTTCGATCGCGCACACGCTCAGCGGCCAGCGTTCGGAAACCAGCTTCGATCGCGGCGTCAAGAGCGTGTCGTGGCTGCTGATCTGGACCATGGCGGTGATGGTGCCGATCGTGTTCCTGATCCAGGGCTTCGGCAAGGGCAACTGGCTCGAAGCCTTCCTGTTCGCGATTTCCGTCGCGGTGGGCCTGACCCCGGAAATGCTGCCGCTGATCGTCACCGCCAACCTCGCCAAGGGCGCGCTGGCGATGAGCAAGCGCAAGGTGGTGGTGAAGCAACTCAGCGCGATCCAGAATTTCGGCGCGATGGATGTCCTGTGCACGGACAAGACCGGCACGTTGACGCTGGACCGGATCGTGCTGGAGCGCCACATCGACCTCGACGGCGAAGAATCCGACGACGCGCTGGAGTTCGGTTATCTCAACAGTCATTTCCAGACCGGCCTGAAAAACCTGATGGACAAGGCGGTGCTGGGGCATCGCGATCTCGAGCACTCCATCGCCAGGTGGAAAGTCGTCGACGAGATTCCGTTCGACTTCCAGCGCCGGCGCATGTCGGTCGTGCTCACCGACGGAGGCGGCGAGGATTTGCTGGTGTGCAAGGGCGCGGTCGAGGAGATGTTGTCGATCTGCGCGTTCGCGCGCGAAGGCGATCGCGAGATTCCGCTCACCGACCATCGCCGCGAAGGCATCCGCGCGATGACGCACGAGTTGAACGAGGACGGCCTGCGCGTACTGATCGTCGCGGTCAAGCGACAGCCCGCGGTGGGACGTGCCTACGGCATCGCGGACGAGGGCGGCCTCACCGCAATCGGCTGCCTCGCGTTCCTTGATCCGCCCAAGGACACCGCACACACCGCGATCGCGGCGTTGCACGGCCACGGTGTCGCAGTGAAGGTGATCACCGGCGACAACGAAGCGGTGACGCGCAAGATCTGCCGCGAGGTCGGGCTGGATGTCACGCATTCGGTGCTGGGCCGCGACATCGAGGAACTCGAAGACACGGCACTGGACGAGCTGGTCGCGCGTACCACGGTGTTCGCCAAGATGTCGCCGCTGCAGAAATCGCGCGTGGTGGAATCGTTGCAGCGGTGCGGGCACACGGTGGGGTTCCTCGGCGACGGCATCAACGACGCCGCCGCGCTGCGCCGCGCCGACGTCGGCATTTCGGTGGATACCGCGACCGACATCGCCAAGGAATCGGCGGACATCATCCTGCTCGAAAAAAACCTGATGGTGCTGGAAGAGGGCGTGCTGGAAGGCCGCATCACTTTCGGGAACATCATCAAGTACATCAAGATGACGGCCAGTTCCAACTTCGGCAACGTGTTCAGCATGCTGATCGCGAGCGCGGCGCTGCCGTTCCTGCCGATGCTGCCGCTGCAAATTCTCGTGTTGAACCTGCTCTACGACATCTCGCAGCTGTCGATTCCGTTCGACCGCATGGACGAGGAATACGTCCGGAAGCCGCGCAAGTGGGACGCGAGCGACATCCGCAGGTTCATGGTGTGGATCGGACCCACCAGTTCGATCTTCGACATCACGACATTCGCGCTGCTGTGGTACTGGTTCGGCGCGAACTCGCCCGCGCATCAGGCGTTCTTCCAGTCGGGCTGGTTCGTGGAAAGCCTGCTGACGCAAACGCTGGTGGTACACATGATCAGGACCCGCAAGATTCCGTTCGTGCAGAGCGCGGCGTCGGCGCCGGTGCTTGGGCTCACCACCGCGATCATCGCGATCGGCATCGCAATCCCGTACACCCTGCTCGGGCACAAGCTCGGCATGGTCGAATTGCCGCTGGAATATTTCGGCTGGCTGGCCACGACGGTCGTCGCGTATTGCGCGTTGACGCAGGTGGTGAAGGTGATTTACGTGCGCCGGTTCGGGCGCTGGCTGTGATCGGCCCGTCTCCGGGCGGGTTTGGGCGTCCGGTAGGGCGGGAGGAGCGCAGCGCGTCCCGCCGTCAAGAGAATTGAAGCGGCGGGTTGTCACCCGCCCTACACTGTCGGTCTTTGGAGGATTTTGGCCATGAGCACCATCTACGATTTCGAAGCCGATCTGCTCGACGGCACGCCACGGAAACTGGATGCGTATCGCGGCAAGCTGCTGCTTGTCGTCAATGTCGCGTCGAAATGCGGGTTCACGCCGCAATACGAAGGCCTGGAAGCGCTGTACCGCGCGCACAAGGACCAGGGCTTCGAGGTGCTGGGATTCCCTTGCAACCAGTTCGGGCATCAGGAGCCGGGAGACGCCGCGGAAATCCGCAACTTCTGCAGCACGAAATACGACGTGACGTTTCCGATGTTCGCGAAGATCGACGTCAACGGCGCGAACACGCACCCGCTTTACAAGTTTCTGAAGCATGCCGCGCCGGGCGTGCTGGGGTCGGAAGCGATCAAGTGGAACTTCACCAAGTTCCTGATCGACCGCGATGGCAACGTGGTGCGGCGCTACGCGTCGGCGGATGCGCCGGAGAAGATCGGGAAGGATGTCGCTTCGGTGTTGTAGGAGGGCCGGGAGGCCCGACCCGGTTCGCGCGAAGATTTCCGGGTGCCGCCGCCGGTTCGCGGCTGCCGCCGCTCCTACGGGGAGGGCGCCGGTTGCGCCTTGCGTGCCAACAGCGCGCGAAGTTCGTTTTTATCGGCGTCGTCCAGGCCGCTTTCCGACTGTTTGCGGATCAAGCCATCGAGCCGCTGCTGCGTGGTCTGTTCGGCGAGCTTGCGGAACGCGTCGATGAACTCGGCGCGCAGCGCTTCGGGCTCGCCTGGAAATTCGGTCAGCGCGAGCTTCTGCAAGGCCGACGATTCCTCGCGGTTCGCAAAGTGTTCCAGCAGCAGCGCGGTATTGATGCCCGGCCGCTCCTGCAGGAAATCCAGCAATTCGGTCAGCAGCGGAATGCCCGGTTTGTCCAGCCCCGCGAAGGCGTAGGGAAGCGTGATTTCCTGCGCCAGCGCAGGATTGGCCAGCAGCATCGCGATGGCACTGCGTACCAGTGTGCGCTTCGGCGCGCCGGTGGCCGAGGTGACCCTGCGAGAGTGAGCCGCGTTTGCCGCGGGCGTGCCTTGTACGCCGGTGCGCTTTTCCAGTTCCGCGAACATCAGGTCGCGAAAGGCGCCATCGGGCAACTTCGCGAGCAACGGTTTCGCATGCTCGGCCAGCCGCGCGCGGCCGTCCAGCGTCGCCACGTTCACATCGTGCGACAGGTACGCGTAGAAATATTCCGACAATGGCGTCGCGTTCTTGAGGCGGGCCTCGAAACCGTCGCGGCCTTCCTTGCGCACCAGCGTGTCGGGGTCTTCGCCTTCCGGCAAAAACAAAAAGAACGCCTGACGCCCGTCGCGCATGCGCGGCAGCACCGATTCCAGCGCGCGCCACGCGGCGCTGCGGCCCGCGCGATCGCCGTCGAAGCAGAAGTAAACATCGGGTGCGGCGCGGAACAACAGTTCGGCGTGCTCGTTGGTGGTCGCGGTGCCAAGCGTCGCGACCGCCTGCGTCACGCCGGCCTGGTGCAGCGATACCACGTCCATGTAGCCCTCGACCACGATCAGGCGTTCCAGCTTGGTGTTGGCCTGGCGCACCTGCCACAGCGCGAACAGCTCGCGGCCCTTGTGGAACAGCGGTGTCTCGGGTGAATTGAGGTACTTCGGACCGTCGCCTTCCAGAACCCTGCCGCCGAACGCGATCACACGCCCGCGCCGGTCGAGGATCGGAAACATCAGGCGTTCGCGGAAGCGGTCGTACTGCTTGCCCTTGTCGCCGGTCGACAGCATGCCGGCTTGTTCCAGCAGTTTCGTCCGCGCGTCGCTGCTGCCGAGCGCGCGCTTCACCGCGTCCCAGCCGCCGGGTGCCCAGCCGATCCGGAAGCGTTCGATGATCGCCGCGTCCAGTCCACGTTTTTTGCAGTACGCCCTGGCCGCCGCGCTTTCCGGCAGCGCGCGCTGGTAGAACGCCGCGGCAGAATCCAGCAACGAGTACAGGTCGGTGTGGTCTTCGCGCGGACGCGCGGGGCCGCCTTCGTGCGGCACCGTCAGGCCGACCGATTGCGCCAGTTCTTCGACCGCGTCGGGAAACTCGAGGTGCTCGTACTCCATCAGGAAGCGCACCGCGCTGCCGTGCGCACCGCAGCCGAAGCAGTGGTAGAACTGCTTGGCCGGGCTGACGTAGAACGAGGGCGTGCGCTCGTCGTGGAACGGGCAACATGCGGTCCACTCGCGGCCTGCGCGTTTCAGCGGCACGCGCAGTTGCACCACGTCGACGATGTCGACGCGGGCCAGCAGTTCATCGATGAAGCGTTCAGGGATCAGGCCGGGCATGGCCGGCTAGCATGCCATGCCCGGCCGTGGCCGGCAGCAAAAGCATCCGGAAAGGCGCAGGGTACACACTGGTGGCGCGCGGTCGACGGCGGATTCTGCCCGGCCGGCCGCCTTCGATTTCACCCAGCCATTACACTGCCGGGGCTTATGCACACACCGCAGTTCCGCCGCCGATCGTTTTTACGCCTGCTTGCCGTGACGGCGTGCTGCGCCGCGCTGGGCGCCTGTGTCAGCGTGGCCGTGCCGAAGTTGCCGGACGGCGATTTGCCCGCGCGTTGGCGCAACGCATCGCCGGAGCCGGGTCCGCGGCCGGACCTGACCGGCTGGTGGAAGCATTTTGACGATCCCACGCTCGATGCGTTGGTCGATGCGGCCCTGCACGACAATCTGGATGTGCAACAGGCGGCGTTGAAATTGCGCGCGGCGCGTGCGCTGGAAGGCGCATCCACCGCCACCTACCGGCCCCACCTGGGCTTCAATACCATCGAGCAACCCAACCCCCAGAACACCGCAAGTTACTTCCAGGCGGGATTCGATGCGAGCTGGGAGTTCGGCTTGTTCGGACGCGCGGACGCCAATGGCCACGTCGCGCAGGCCAATACGGGCGAAGCGGAAGCGGAGTTGCAGGACGCGCGGGTGTCGCTGGTCGCCGAAGTGGTGCGCGAATACCTGCAATTGCGCGCGGCGCAGCGCGGCGAGGCTCTGCTGGAAACCGCAGCGCAAGCCGCGCAGAAGAAGGTCGGACTGCTGCGCGTGCAGCAGCGCCTGCAACTGGCGTCGAAGCTGGAAGTCGAGCAGGGCGTGGCCGTGGCGGCAAAGGCCGAGGCGCAACTGGCCGACCCGCGCGCGGCGATCGCACAGCACGCACAGGCACTCGCGTTGTTGCTGGGGAAAAGCGAGCCCGATCCCGCGTGGCTCGCGCCGCAACCGTTGCCGGGGCTGGCCGGCGGCGACGTCGATTCGCTGCCCGCGAACCTGCTGCGCACGCGGCCCGAAATCCGCTACGCGGAAACGCAGGTGCTGAAGGCCGCGGGCGAATTGGGCATCGCCAAGGCCGACATGTACCCGCGTCTCGCGTTGGGCAGTTCGTTGACCTTTGCGGCGCTGGTCAAGGGTCGTACCCGCCTGGGTGATGTCAACAACACTTTCGCGATCGGACCGATCATCAATATCCCGCTGTTCGACTGGGGCCAGCGCCGCGCGGTGCGCGATGCACGCGAGGACCAGCTGCAGGCTGCGCTGCTCGCGTACCGGCAGGCGGTACTGAAGGGTGCGGCGGAAGTGGAATCGGATCTCGCGGCGCTGCACGCGTCGCGCCAGCGCACGCAAAGCGCGGTGACCGCGGCAACGGCTTCGCAAGAGAGTCTGGCGCTGAGCGAGAAACTGCAAGGCCTGGGCCAGGCCGATGGCCTGCAACTGGCCGACGCGAGGCTCGCGTTCACGGGATCCGAACTCGACCGCGAGCAGGCGCGGCTGGCGCACGGTCTCGCATACGTCGCGCTGTACAAGGCATTGGGCGGTGCGCCGCTGCCGGACGGCGGGATGAGTTGTCCGGCCCCCCTGAGTCGAGGGGGCGGTTCGCCGCGGAACGCGGCGAACGGGGGTTGTGGAGGATGATCCCGCTCGCGCGCAGGACGCTGATCCACGAATGGCGCCGGTTCCTGCCGGCGATGCTGGCGGTGGCGTTTTCCGGATTGCTGTTGCTGATGCAGGCCGCGCTGGTGTTCGGCATCTTCGGTTCCGCGGCCACCTACATCACCGCGTCCGATGCCGACCTGTGGGTGGGGTATCCCGGCACGCAAAGCATCGAGTTGGGCCGGCCGATCGGTCCGGCCGCACGCACCGCGATGTTGATGGATCCCGGCGTTGCGCGCGTGGAACCGTTCGCGTGGGTAGATGGCGACTGGCGCGGCCCGGCCGGCACCGGCGGGGTGTCGGTGTTCGTGTCGGGCATCAGCACCGAACCCGACGGCATGATTTTTGCCGACGTGCTGACGGCCGCGCAGCGCGCATCGCTGAAGGAGCCGTTCGCGGTGATCGTCGACCGCGCCGACCTGCCCAAGCTCGGCGTGCCGATCGGCGGACAGGCGCTGATCAACGGTGACCTGGTGCGCATCGTCGGCGTCGCCAACGGCATACGCGCCCTGGGCGGCGTGAACGTGGTGGCCTCGCTGGATACCGCGCGTACGCTGGACAGCGATACCGGCGGCACCGAGGTCGCGTATTACGTCGCGAAATTGAAACCCGGCGCGGATGCCGACGCGGTGGCCGCGCGCATCGATGCCTCGGCGCACGGCTATGCGGCGTGGACGGCATCGAGTTTCGCGCGGCGCGCGGTGTTCTACTGGATGTTCCAGACCGGTGCGGGACTCGGCGTGATCTTCCTCGCGGTGGTGGTGTTCATCGTCGGCGCGATCATCACCAGCCAGACCCTGATGGGCGCGATCGCGGGTTCGGTGCGCGAATACGCAACCCTGCACGCGCTCGGCGTGGGGCTCGGTTCGCTGCGTCGTGTGGTGCTGGAACAGGCCGCCTGGATCGGCGTGTGCGGGTTGATCGCGGGCGTGCTGCTGAGCCTCGGATTGATCGGCTTGGCGAAACTCCAGGACGTGCCGGTGGAATTGAACCTGCCGGCGTGGATCGCTTGCGCGGCGCTGGTGATGGGCATCGCGCTGGTTTCCGGCGCGGCCGCGGTGCGCGCCCTGCGCAGCGCCGACCCGGCGTTGCTGCTGCGATGAGCGCCCTGGCCGCCAGCGATCTGTGCATGGGCTACACCAGCGGCAAGCTGCGCACGGAAGTCCTGCGCGGCCTTTCGTTGAACGTCGATGGGGGGCAGTTGACCCTGATCGCGGGACCGTCGGGTTGCGGCAAGAGCACGCTGCTGTCGATCCTGTCGGGCTTGCAGCGGCCGGATGCCGGCAGCGTGATCGCGCTGGGCGAAGACCTGTTCCGCGGCGACCGCCACGCGCGCGACCGCTTCCGCCTTCAGCACACCGGCTTCGTGTTCCAGGGTTTCAACCTGTTCCCCGCGCTCACCGCGCTGGAACAAGTGATGCTGCCGCTGGGCTACATGGGCGTGGATGATCGGGAAGCGGAAGCACGCGGCCGCGCCACGCTGGATGAGGTGGGACTGTCCGACCGCATGCACCTGTTGCCGGCCGAGCTTTCCGGTGGCGAAAAACAGCGCGTCGCGATCGCGCGCGCACTGGTCAAGCAGCCCGAACTCTTCTTCGCCGACGAACCCACCAGCGCGCTGGACGCGGCCAACGGCCAGATCGTGATCGACACGCTGCGCCGCATCGCGCACGAGCACGCCACCACGGTGCTGTGCGTCAGTCACGATCCGCGCCTGGTCACGCACGCCGACCGCGTGCTGCAAATGGAAGACGGCGCGATACTTGACGACCGCCGGGTTGCGCACGGCGGCATCGCCGAAAAGGAGAACGTACCGTGAAATCGATTCGTTGCGCCGGCATTGCGCTCGTCCTGGCGGTCTTCGCGCTGGGCGGCTGTTCGTCCGGTAGCGAAACGGCGGCGCCCGCGTCCGGCCCATCGCAATGGCTGGCGGTGGCGCGCGGCAAGGTCGGCGTCGAAGGCGGCATGGTGCTGGTGGCGGCACGTACCGACGGCGTGGTCGAATCGGTGGCCGCGAAGCCGGGCGATGCGGTGCAGGCGCATCAGGCGTTGGCCCTGCTGGACCCGCGCGCGGCGAAAATCGCGGAGGCGACCGCACAGGCCGGCGTCGCGCAGGCGAAGGCGCAATTGGCCGAATTGCAGGTGTCGTTGCGGCAGGCCGGGCA
>DATFGL010000064.1:0-5817 GCA_035249465.1 Rhodanobacteraceae bacterium
GGCAATGCATTGCGTGCGAGGAACGCGAACAGTTTGTCGCGCCACAGCGCCATGCCGGGCCGGTCGGTGGCGACGATGGTTTCGCGCGACAGGAAGAATGTCGTGTCCATCATCTTGATGTCGAGGCCCTGCTTGGCGCATTCGTGGAGCGCGACGGGCACGTTCGGATCATCGGCGAAACCGAAGCGCAGCGTCAGGAGATAGAAATCATTGCCGAGGTCCTTCAGTTCCATGCGCTCATCGCGATCGGAGTGCGGCGTTTCCAGCGTGTCCACGGTGAGGACCACGTTGCGCTTGTGCAGCACCTTGTTGTGCTTGAGATTGTGCAGCAGCGCGTGCGGCACCGCGTCGGGATCGCTGACCAGGAAAATCGCGGTGCCCTCCACGCGCGTCGGCGGATGCTCGGCAAGGTTGGCGATGAACGGCGCCAGCGCAAGGCCACCATGCTTCAATTCGCGCAGGACCAGTTCGCGCCCGCGCCGCCAGGTGGTGAGGATGGTGAACACCGCAAGCCCCAGCACCAGCGGGAACCAGCCGCCGTCCTCGACCTTGAGCGTATTGGCGCCGAAGAACGACAGGTCGATCGTGAGGAAGAACAGGCCCAACCCGAGAATCACCCATGGATTCCACTTCCACATCCGCCACGCGACGATCAGGAACAACGTGGTATCGATCGCCATGGTGCCGGTCACCGCGATGCCGTAGGCGCCGGCCAGCGCATTGGACGAACCGAAGCCGATCACCACCAACACCACCAGGATCATAAGCAGGCGATTGACCCACGGCAGGTAGATTTGCCCGGCTTCCTCGTTGGACGTGTGCACCACCGGCATGCGCGGCAGGAAGCCGAGCTGGATCGCCTGTCGCATGATCGAGAACGAGCCCGCGATCACGGCCTGCGAAGCGATCACCGCGGCCGCGGTTGCCAGCGCGATCATCGGATACAGCCCCCATGACGGCACCGCGAGATAGAACGGATTGCTGGCAGCCGCTGGATTGTGCACCAGCAACGCGCCCTGGCCGAAATAATTCAGCATCAGGCCGGGCATCACGAAGCCGTACCACGCAACGGTGATCGGCTTGCGCCCGAAGTGGCCCATGTCGGCGTACAGCGCCTCGGCACCGGTCACGCACAGCACCACGGCGCCCAGCACCAGAAAGCCGCCCGCGCCATGGTGGACGAAGAAGTTGAACCCGTACCAGGGATTGATCGCGCGCAACACGAAGGGGTGTTGCGCGATGTTGTACACGCCGACCAGGCCGATCGCCACGAACCAGACGCACATCACCGGCCCGAAAATGCTGCCCACTTTGCCGGTGCCGCGCTTCTGGATCAGGAACAGCGCCACCAGCACGCCCACCGCGATCCACACCACCCAGTGCGCCAGTTGCGGCGCGGCCACTTCCAGGCCTTCCACCGCCGACAGCACCGTGATCGACGGCGTGATCACGCCGTCGCCAAAAAACAACGCCGCACCCAGCACCGCCGCCAGCACCACCAGCTTGCGGGTGCGCGGGTACTGGCGCGTCGCGCGCTGGGCCAGCGCCATCATCGCCATGATGCCGCCTTCGCCCTTGTTGTCCGCGCGCATGATGAAGGTGACGTATTTCAACGCCACCACGATCAGCAACGTCCACAACACCAGCGACAGCACGCCCAGCACGTTGAACGGGGTCACCGGCATGCCGTGCTGGTCGCTGAAGGCCTCGCTGAAGGTGTACAGCGGGCTGGTACCGAGATCGCCGAACACCACGCCGATGGCACCGACCACCATCAGGTGCATCGCCTTCCGGGCGGGATCGGCTTCCATCGCCTTCGCTTCGTTTTTTCCGGTCATCGTCCCAATGCCGCGCGCAATGCCTTGCGGATGATCGTTTCGGCGTCGTCGCCATCCGCGGCCGCCGCCGCGGCGAGCCGCGCGGCTTCGGCCTGCTTGTAACCGAGCTGCTGCAGGGCCGCTTCGGCCTCGCTGCGCGGATCGCGCGCAACCGGCGTGGCACCCGCCGGCGCGGCGGCAGCCACATTGCCGACGCGATCGCGCAACTCCACCACGATGCGCTCGGCGGTCTTCTTGCCGATGCCGGGAATGCGCGTCAGCGCGGCAACGTCGCCGCCCTGCACCAGCCGCGCGAATTCGGAAGTCGAGACGCCGGAGAGTACCGCCAGCGCGATGCGCGCGCCAATACCGGAAACTTTCTGCAGGTCGCGGAACAGGCTGCGCTCGTCGTCACGCAGGAAACCGTACAGCGCGACGGTGTCTTCCTTGTGCGCGTAGTGCGTCAGCAGGATCACTTCCCTGCCCGCATCCGGCAGGTCGTAAAGCGTGGACATCGGCACTTCCAGCTCGTAGCCGACGCCGCCAACTTCCACCAGCACCCACGGCGGGCGCTTGGCGACAAGGATTCCGCGCAGCCTCCCGATCATGCGTGCAATCTCCGGAAGCCGTCATCACGCAGCGGGAACGAGGGGTGAGCCGGAGCGCCAACCGGAGTCTGCAAGAAGCAAACGAGGGTTGGCGCGACGGCGATGGACAAAATTATCGCAAGCGAGGGCTGTTTCCGGTCGATCATCGCCGACGGCTCCAGGCGGCTATGGCAATGCCGGTGCGCGCCTCGCTCGCGCGCAGGTGCGCGTGGGTGATCGCGATCGCCAACGCGTCGGCCGCGTCGGCCTGCAACGGTTCGCGCACGTTCAACAGGATTCCGACCATGTGCTGCACCTGTTCCTTGCCGGCGTGGCCCTTGCCCACCACGGCCTGCTTGATCGCATTCGGCGCGTATTCGCTGACCGGCAGTCCACGTCCGACCGCCGCGCAAATCGCGGCACCGCGCGCCTGCCCGAGCTTCAATGCCGAATCGGCGTTCTTGGCCATGAACACGCGCTCGATCGCGGCCTCGCTGGGCGCCTGCGCTTCGATGATGTCCGAAAGTTCGTCGTAGATGCGTTTCAGGCGCAACGGAAACGTCTCCTCGCCCGCAACCCGCAGCGTCGCCCGGAATATGCAACGCAGCTTCCCCGTGGCGTCGGATTCGATGATACCGACCCCGGTGCGCTGGCTGCCGGGATCGATGCCGAGGATGCGCAGCGGCTGCGCGGGATCCACGGTCAATCCGCCGGAAGATCCGCGTTGGAGTGCACGTTCTGGACGTCATCGAGTTCGTCCAGCCGCGCGAGCAATCCCTGCACCGCTTCGACCTGGTCAGCCGGCACTGGCACGTCGAGTTCCGCGCGCATCGTGACTTCGGCGTGGTCGGGATTCAGCCCGGCCTTCTCCATCGCTTCGCGCACCGACTCGAACGCCTCCGGCGTGGTGATCACGTCGATCTGGCCATCCTCCGGCCACACCTTGACGTCATCCGCGCCGGCCTCGATCGCGGCGTCGGTGATCCTGCTTTCAAACAATCCGGGGTCTCCCGCACCACCGGCATACGACAACACGCCGATCTTGTTGAACAGGTACGCCACCGAACCATCGGTACCGAGATTGCCGCCGAATTTCGTGAAGGCGTGGCGCACGTCGGAAATGGTGCGCTGGCGATTGTCGGTGAGGCACTGGACCAGCACGGCGACACCGCCCGGCGCGTAACCCTCGAAGTGCAATTCCTCGTAGGTCACGCCTTCCAGTTCGCCGGTGGCTTTCTTGATCGCGCGATCGATGTTGTCCTTCGGCATCGACGCCGCGATGGCCTTGTCCACGGCGCTGCGCAACCGCGCGTTTCCGTTGATGTCGCCACCGCCGGCGCGCGCGGCAACCATGATTTCACGCACCAGCTTGGTGAACACCTGGCCGCGCTTGGCATCTTGCGCGTTCTTGCGGCCGGCGATGGAAGGACCTCGTCCCATGGGGCGTACTCTTGATGCTGAAGGATGGAAAGTCTAGTGGCACCGGGGCACCGGGGACGGAGGGATTCAAGTCGCGACTTGATTCCCTCCGTCCCCCTTGCGCACCTGCACGTGCAGTTCGGCGAGTTGCTTCGCGTCGATCGGACTCGGCGCGTCGGTCATCAGATCCTGCGCGCTGGTGGTCTTGGGGAACGCGATCACGTCGCGGATCGCGTCGGTGCCGCCGATCAGCATCGCCAGCCGATCGATGCCGAAGGCGATGCCGCCGTGCGGCGGCGCGCCCATCTTCAGCGCGTCCAGCAGGAAGCCGAATTTGGCGCGCGCCTCGTCCTCGCCGATGCCGAGCAGGCGAAACACCGCGCTCTGCATCTCCGGGCGATGGATGCGGATCGATCCGCCACCAACTTCCGCGCCATTCAGTACCATGTCGTAGCCGCGGCTGACCGCGTGCGCGGGATCGGCGCTGAGCGCCGCGGCATCGTCGACCTTCGGTGCGGTGAACGGGTGATGCAGCGCGACGTAACGTTGCTCGCCTTCGTCGTACTCGAACATCGGGAAGTCGGTAACCCACAGCGGCTTCCAACCCTGCACGACCAACCCGCGGTCGCGCGCCACTTTCAATCGCATTGCGCCCATGAACTCACTGACGGTTTTCCATTTGCCGGCGCCGAACAGCAGGGCATCGCCATCCTGCGCGCCCGTTGCCTGAAGAATCGCCTTGAGCGTCGCGTCGTCGAGGAACTTCGCGACCGGTGAATTGACGCCTTCCAATCCCTTCGAGGCCTCAGTGACTTTCAACCACGCCAAGCCCTTCGCCCCGAACTTCGCCGCGTGCGCGGCGTAGTCGTCGAGTTGCTTGCGCGACAGATCGGCGCCGCCCGGTACACGCAGCGTCGTGACGCGGCCGTCGGGATCATTCGCCGGCCCCGAGAAGACCTTGAATTCGAGATGCTTCACCGCATCGGCGATATCGATCAATTCCGATTCGATGCGCAAGTCGGGCTTGTCGGAACCATAGCGCCTCATCGCCTCCGCCCAGGTCATGCGCGGGAATGGATCGGGAAGTTCGATGCCACCGGTCTCGCGGAACACGTCGCGGATCATCGCCTCGACGGTGTCCTGCACGCCGCGCTCTTCGACGAACGCGAACTCCATGTCGAGCTGGGTGAATTCAGGCTGGCGGTCGGCGCGCAGGTCCTCGTCGCGGAAGCAGCGCGCGATCTGGTAGTAGCGGTCGAAGCCCGCGATCATCAAAAGCTGCTTGAACAACTGCGGCGACTGCGGCAGCGCGTAGAACTGCCCCGGGTGCACGCGCGACGGGACGAGGTAATCGCGCGCGCCTTCCGGCGTCGCCTTGGTCAGGATCGGCGTTTCGATGTCCTGGAACCCGCGCGCATCCAGCCAGCGGCGCAGCGCCCGCACCAGCTTGATGCGGGTGCGCATCACCTTCTGCATTTCCGGGCGGCGCAGGTCGAGATAACGGTACTTCAGCCGCATTTCCTCGTTGGGTCTTTCATGCAGTGCGAACGGCAGGTCGCGCGCGGCGTTCAACAGCTCGATGGATTCGGCAACCACTTCGTAGCGGCCGGTCGGAATTTTTTCGTTGATATTGCTGCGCACACGCACCGTGCCGCTGACGCGCAGGCAATCCTCGTAACCGACTTTCGACGCGATCCTGAACACGTCGGCCCGGTCGGGATCGGCCACGATCTGCACAACGCCCTCGTGGTCGCGCAGGTCGATGAACACCACGCCGCCATGGTCGCGGCGCGCGTCGGCCCAACCGCACAGGGTCACCTTGTGGCCGGCTTCGGCCGCCCCGATCAAGCCGCAATAATGGCTGCGCATCGCCCGCACTCTCCGCATGCCGGCCAGGCCGGCAAGGCAAACGGGGAATGCTAAGCGGGGCGCCGCCTGCGCGCAATCGGCTTCGTGGAAAGTCAGGGCGAAGGCGGGCGCTTGCGCGATGCCGG
>DATFGL010000065.1:0-4826 GCA_035249465.1 Rhodanobacteraceae bacterium
CCGCCGGTCGGCGCCTCGACGTGCGCATCCGGCAGCCAGGTATGCACCGGCACCATCGGTGTCTTCACCGCGAAGGCGATCAGGAACGAGAAGAACAGCCAGCTCTGCTCCTGCATCGTGAACGGGAAAGCCCACAACGCCGGCAGGTCGAAGGTGCCCGCGCGGTGGTACATGTACAACAGGCCGATCAGGAAGAAGATCGATCCGAAGAACGTGTAGATGAAGAACTTCAGCGTCGCGTAGACGCGGCGCGGCCCGCCCCAGATGCCGATCAGGAAGAACATCGGGATCAGGATGGCTTCGAAGAAGAGATAGAACAGCAGCGCGTCCATCGCGCAGAACACGCCGATCAGCAGGCCTTCCAGCACCAGCATCGCGGCCATGTACTGGTGCACCTTGTCCTTGATGACCTGCCACGCGCCGCCGATCACCAGGATCGAAGTGAAGGTGGTCAGCACGATCAGGGCAACAGCGATGCCGTCCACGCCCATGTGGTAGCTGGTGTTGATGCCGGGAATCCAGCGCAGCTTTTCCTGCAGCTGGAAGCCGCCGGGGCCGATCTGGTACTGCGCCAGCATCACCAGGCTCAGCGCGAAGGTGATGACGGTGAATGCCAGCGTCAGCCAGCGCGCCACGTGCGGACGTGCGTTGCCCGCCAGCAACACGACGATCGCACCGGCGCACGGCACCCAGGTCAGGATGCTGAGGATGGGCCAGTTGCTCATGCGAAATCCTTGGACAGCGACCGGAGACCGGCCGATCGGTGCCAGTCCCTACCCCCTTCCACTGGAAGGGGGTCGCCGCGCAGCGGCGGGGGGATGATGCCGCAACGAACAAAAGCCATCCCCCTCAGTCCCCCTTCCTTCGGAAGGGGGAAGAGAATCTGAAAGCGGGGGCACGCGTTCCGCCGGTCGCCGGTCCCGCTGCAAGTGAAAAAAACCGTACTCATCGCAATCCCCAAAACCACAACCCACCCAGAAGCAGGATCAGCCCGACGATCATCGCGAATGCGTAGTGGTACAAAAAACCGGTCTGCAGGCGGCGGAACACGCGCGAACTGCGCTCTACCGCCGACGCCGAACCGTCGACCATCACGCCGTCCAGCATCGCGCGATCGCCGCCTTTCCAGAAGGCGCGGCCCAGCTTCACGCCGCCGCGGGCGAACAGGTTGAAGTACACCTCGTCCACCCAGTATTTGCGGGTGAGCATCCTGAAGACCGGCAGGAACATGCGCGCGGCACGGTCGGCGATGGCCGGGTTGAACAGGTAAACGTAGGTCGCCACCACGAAGCCCGCGAAGGCGATCCAGAACGGCGCGCTGGCGAACGCACCCCAGAACATCGCCAAAGGTCCGTGGAATTCCTCGGCCATGTGCGCCAGCACGTCGTGGCCGGGCAGCACCTTGATCGCGCTGCCAAACCAGCCGTCGTACAGCAACGGCTTGATCGTGAACCAGCCGATCACGACCGACGGGATCGCCAGCAGCACCAGCGGCACCGTGATGACCCACGGCGATTCCTTGGGCGCGTGCGCCAATACACCCTGATGATGGTCGTGCGAGTCGTGCGAACCGTGCTCGACGCGGAAGCGTTCCTTGCCATGGAAGGTCATGTACAGCAGACGGAAGCTGTACAGCGCGGTCACGAACACGCCCAGCAGCACACACCAGTACGCGTAGGTCGAACCGAAAATGTGCGACTCGCCGACCGCTTCGATGATCTGGTCTTTCGAGAAAAACCCCGAGAAACCCGGCGTTGCAACCAGCGCCAGCGAGCCGATCCACATCGTGATCCAGGTGACCGGCATGTACTTGCGCAGGCCGCCCATGTAGCGCATGTCCTGCTCGTGGTGCATCGCCACGATCACCGAACCCGCGCCGAGGAACAGCAACGCCTTGAAGAAAGCGTGGGTCATCAGGTGGAAGATGCCGGCCGCGTACGCCGACACGCCCAGTGCCACGACCATGTAGCCGAGCTGCGACAAAGTGGAATAGGCGATCACGCGCTTGATGTCGTTCTGCACGATGCCGACCAGGCCCATGAAGAACGCGGTCGTCGCGCCGACGATCAGCACCACCGACAACGCAGTGGTGGACATCTCGTACAGCGGCGACATGCGCGCCACCATGAAGATGCCCGCGGTGACCATGGTCGCGGCGTGGATCAGCGCCGAGATCGGGGTCGGACCCTCCATCGAGTCGGGCAGCCACACGTGCAACGGCACCTGCGCGGACTTGCCGCAGGCGCCCACGAACAGCAGCAGGCAGATCAGTGTGGCCAGCGACCATGGATGCCCACCGACCACTTCGATGGTACGGCCCGCGAGGTCCGGCGCCTGCGCGAACACGGCGGAATAGTCCAGCGTGTGGAACGCGTACAGCACGCAGGCGATGCCGAGGATGAAGCCGAAATCGCCGACGCGGTTGACCAGGAATGCCTTCAACGCGGCGAAGCTCGCGCTGGGACGCTCGAACCAGAACCCGATCAGGAGGTACGACACCAGACCCACCAGTTCCCAGCCGATGAACAGCTGCAGGAAGTTGTTGGCCAGCACCAGCATCAGCATCGAGAAGGTGAACAACGCGATGTAGGCGAAGAAGCGCTGGAAACCGGTATCGTCGCGCATGTAACCGATGGTGTAGATGTGCACCATCAGCGACACGAAAGTCACCACCACCAGCATCAACGCGGTCAGCCGGTCGACGAGGAAGCCGATGCCGATCGTGAATTTGCCGACTTCCAGCCACGTATAGACGTCGTGGTTGAAGACCGGCGCGCCACCCCACACCAACTGGTAGAACACCACGCAGGACAGCGCGAACGAGAGCGCGACCGATACGATCGCGATGCCCGCCGATCCGGCGCGGCCGATCTGGTTGCGGAGCAGCCCCGCGATCAGCGCACCCACCAGCGGCGCCGCGGCCAGCACTATCAGGAGATTCTGGCTGATCACGCTTGCACCTCGGCACTGGTTTTCCGGTTGGCCGCGTCGAAGGAAGCGCGGCGTCGCCTGCAACGAATTGGCATGTCGCCTCCCTAGTAACGCAGCGAATCGATTTCGCCGACGTTGATCGTGCGGCGGTTGCGGAACATCAACACGACGATGGCCAGTCCGATGGCCGATTCCGCGGCCGCCACCGTCAGGATGAAGAACACGAACACCTGCCCCGCCGGATTGCCGAGGAAGCGCGAGAAGGCCACGAAGTTGGTGTTGACCGCCAGCAGCATCAGTTCGATGCACATCAGCAACACGATCACGTTCTTGCGGTTGATGAAGATGCCCGCGATCGATATGCAGAACAGCACCGTCGCGAACACGATGTACCAGGAAAGGGGGATGCTCATGCCTGCGGCTCCTTGGCAACCGGGGGTGCCGGCGGCGCGACCGCGGCCATCTTCACCATGCGCACGCGCCCCGCGGGACGGGTCGCGGATTGTGCAGCCGGGTTCTGGCGCTTGGAAAAAGTGCGCGCGCGCAGGGCCAGCACCACCGCGGCGACCAGACCGACCGTCAGGATCAACGCGGCGATTTCGAATGGCAGCAGGAAACGCGTGAACAGCGCCTGCCCCAGCCACTCGACATTCGAGACGCCGGCAGGATTCGGCCCCGCCTGCACGTTGAAGGCCCGGACGCCGATGATGCCCAGCATCTCGATCAGCATGATCACCGCGGCGCCGATGCCCACCGGCAGAAACTTGATGAATCCTTCGCGTAGCGGTTCGAGGTCGATGTCCAGCATCATCACCACGAACAGGAACAGCACCATCACCGCACCGACGTACACCACCACCAGCGCCAGCCCGAGGAATTCCGCCTCGGCCAGGATCCACAGGCACGCGGTCGAGAAGAAGGTCAGCACCAGTGCCAGTACGGCGTGCACGGTGTTCTTCACCGATACCACCGCCAACCCGGCGCCTGCCGCGACCACGGCGAAGGCGATGAAGCAGACCATCTGGAAGATTGCGTGGGAGTCCATGGGCATCACCTGTAGGCCGCGTCTTGCGCGCGATTGGCCGCGATGCTCGCTTCGAAGCGGTCGCCCACCGCCAGCAGTTGCGGCTTGGTTATCACGTTCTCGCCACGGCGTTCCATGTGGTATTCCAGGATGTCGGTCAGCACGATCGAATCGACCGGGCAGCTTTCCTCGCAGAAGCCGCAGTAGATGCACTTGAACAGGTCGATGTCGTAGCGCGTGGTGCGGCGCTGTCCATCCGACGCGCGCGGCGCGGAATCGATGGTGATCGCGAGCGCCGGGCACACCGCCTCGCACAACTTGCACGCGATGCAGCGTTCCTCGCCGTTCGGATAACGGCGCAGCGCGTGCAGCCCGCGAAAACGCACCGAACGCGGAATGGTTTCCATCGGGAAATACAGCGTGAACTTCGGCTTGAACAGGTACTTCAATGTCAGCCACAGGCCGGCCGCGAGCTCCAGCAGCAACAGGCTCTTGAGATATTCGACGACTCGGTTCATTTCAGAAAGTCCATCTCAATGCCCTATCGTCACCACGTTGAAATACCGGAAGAGTCCCGCCACGAAAATCCACGCGATCGAGATCGGAATGAATACCTTCCAGCCGAGGCGCATGATCTGGTCGTAGCGATAGCGGGGAAACGTCGCGCGCAGCCACAGCAAGGACGTTGCGAACACGAAGAACTTCAGGATCAGCCACCACCAGCCCGGCTGCGAGAACCAGCCGAGGTGCCAGCCCTGGAACGGGCTGAGCCAGCCGCCCATGAACAGGATCGGGGCAATGAACGACAACAGGATCATGTTGGCGTATTCGGCCAGGAAGAACAGCGCGAACGCCGAACCCGAATACTCCA
>DATFGL010000066.1:0-5928 GCA_035249465.1 Rhodanobacteraceae bacterium
CTTCAGCAGCAACTCGGTCATGCCGAGTACGCCGGTGAGCGGTGTGCGGATTTCGTGCGCCATGTTGGCAAGGAAGCGCGACTTGGCCGTGTTGGCCTGCTCGGCGATGTGCTGGCGTTCCTCGCTCAGCGCGAGGCGGTGTTGTTGTTGCAGGCGCCGACGCAGGATCCAGATCAGCCAGGCCAGCAGCAGCAGCGCCACGAGCGCGTACAGCACGCGCGCCCACGCCGTGTTCCAGGGCGCCGCCGCGACGCGCAGCGCAAACGCGTCGACCGGCGCGCTCCAGGGTCCGTCGCCGGTGCGCCCGCCGACCAGCAGCCGGTAACGGCCGGGTTCCAGTACCGAGAATTCGCGCACGTTGCGGTTGCCGGTGTCGACCCAGCCGGGGTCGAAGCCCTGCAGGCGGAAGCGATACGTGTTGCGCGCGGGATCGATGAAGGACAGCACCTGCGCGGTGACGGTGAGCTCGCGGTCGTGCCAGTCGAGGTCGATGGGTTTGCGCGGATCGAGTTCGACCGGCTTGCCGTTGCGGCGCACGCTCACCGATTCCATCGCGATCTTCGGAGTCGCAAGGCGCCACGGCAAATCGCCGGTATGGATGCCGATGACCCCGGCCAGGCTGCCGGCGAACAATTCCCCGTGGCCGGCGGCCAGCAGCGCATCGCCGGTGAAATCCGCGGTGGCCAGTCCCTCCGCGGTGGCGAAAGCGTGCAGCTGCCGGTTGCGCGGGTCGTACACCAGCAGGTTGCGGGTGCCGAGCGCGAACACGCGGCCGCGGCTTCCGACCTGCAGGCCGAGCACGCCGGAGTACGGCCAACCCAGGGTATTGCGCACGCTGTCTTTCAGCATCGCGCTGCCGTGGTCGAGTGCATAATGTTCCAGGCCGGTGGTGCGTGCCACCCATAAACCGTCATCGGGCCCGAACGCGAAGGCACTGAGATCGCCCCTGGTTACTCCCGGTACGAACGCGAACGCGGTGGCGTCCGGTGCCAACCGCGCGAGGCCGGCGTGGCTGGCGGCCCAGATCGATCCGTCGGCGGCTTCGCGCAGTTGCACGATTTCACGCGCCGCTTCGTCCGCGCCCGCGGGGGCAAGCGGCTGGACGGCGAAGGTGCGCGGGTCGACACGGAACACGCCGCTGCCGACGCCGGCGACGTAGACCGCGCCGTCGCGCGCGGCCAGCAGCCGCCACACGCCGTGGCGGAGCGCGGGATTGCCCGCGGCGACCGCTTGCAGACGCTTGCCGTCCCACACGAAGCAGCCCTTGCGCGTGCCGATCCACAGGTGCCCGGAGGCGTCCTCCGCCAGCGCCGAAATCGAGGTGTGGTCGAGGCCCGGGATCGTGATGTGCCGGACCTCGCCCGTGACCGGATCCAGCCTGTCCAGCATCTCGGGGCCGCCCACCCACACCGAACCGTCGCTGGCGAGCGCGAGCGCACGCACGCGGTCCCGCGCGAGGCTGGCCGCGTCGCCGGGCACGTGGCGATACACGCTGAAGGCGCGCCACTGCGGTGGCAGGTACGCAAGGCCGCCGTCCAGCATCGCCACCCAGAAACCGCCTTCGTGGTCGCGGAACAAACCAATCGGCAAGCGCCCGGGCAGGCTGCCCGCCATGCCGGGTGCCGGTTGTTCAAGGCGGCTCGTGCCGTCGGCGGCCAGGTGATCGAGGCCGCCACGTTGTGCGATCCACACGCTGCCGTCGTCATCGCGCAAGCTGGCCAGCGCTTCGCGCGCAAGTCCGACCCGCGACGCGTGTCCGGCGGCATCGACATGGAACAGTCCGGCGCCGGTTGCCGCATCGATGCCGTTGCCGGCGCGGCGGATCTGCCAGACGGTGGGTTGCGTTTGCAGATCCGGAAACGCGATCGGTTGGATGTGCCCCTGCGCGTCCATGCGGCCGAGGCCCGCGTCGGTGCCGACCCACAAGCCGCCCGCGGTGTCCGGCGCAAGCGCGGTGACATTGTCCGAAGCGATGCTGGCGGGGTCATGGTCGCGATGGCGCAGGTGCGTGAAGCCCTTGCCATCCGCGTCGAGGCGGTTGAGGCCGCCGGCGTACACGCCGACCCAGATCGCGCCGGTGTTGTCCTGCGCGATCGCCATGACATCGTTCGCGGAGAGGCTGCCTTGCTGTTTCGGGTCATGCAGCCAGTGACGGAAGCCACCGTCCTGCGGCTCGTACAGGTTCAACCCGGTGCTTTCACCCCCCACCCACAACTGCCCCGCACGATCGACCAGCAACGCGGAGATGTCGTTGGCGGGCAGCGAATCCGGATGCCCCGGTTCGTGGCGGAACACGCGGAACGCGCCGCTGTCGTAACGCACCAGTCCCGCGTGCGTACCGATCCATATGTAGCCCGTGTGGTCCTGGGTGACCGAATACACCAACGTCGATGGCAGCCCTTCGGCCACGCCGTAGCTCCGGAATACCGGCGTGGGTGGCGCACCGGCCTTGGGGGCCGCCGCGCCGCTTGCCAGCGCACCGGCCAGAAACATCGCAACCAGCATGCCGCGCTCCCCGGCGAAACAAGCCCCGATGATGCCGCAAATCGGGCTCCGATGCGCGCGCGCCGCCGCTGTGCGAGGATGGCGGCAGCAGGAGATCCGCATGCGCCGATGGCCATCAACGCTGCTGGGGCTCGCGCTGGCGCTGGTCGCCGGTGTCGCGGTCGCGCACCCGCTGGATTACCGCATCGACAGCGTACATTCGCAGATCCTGTTCAGCGCGGATCACGACGGTTACTCCAATCCCGTCGGCAGGCTGGCCATCGCGCGCGGCTGGTTGCGCTTCGATCCGGATGATTGGGGTGCGTCGAAAGTCGTTGCCGACATTGATCCCGCCTCTGCCGATCTCGGCGACAAGGGTTGGAACGATGCCGTGATGGGTCGCAATTTCCTGGATGCGGCGAAATTCCCGGCCGCGCATTTCGAAAGCGACACCGTCACGAAAACCGGCAAGGAGACCGGCACGCTGGAGGGCAAACTCACCCTGCACGGCGTCACGCTGCCGGTGAAGGTCGATTTCACCGTCAACCGCGTCGGCGCGACCCTGTTCGGGTTCGAAACCATCGCGGGGTTTTCGGGCCACGCGAAACTCGATCGCACGCAGTTCGGCATGACTGCATTCCCGAAAGCCGTCGGCACCGAGGTCACGATTCGCCTGGAGATCGAAGCCAAGCTCGATCGCCGCGCCGAATACGATTACCAGCAGGCGGTGAACAAGTTCGAGAGGAGCAGGGCGCGTGCCGCTGCGCAGCACTGAGCAAGGCTGGGGCGCGTTGGTGCGCGTGTTCCATTGGCTGATCGCGGCGCTGATCGTTGCGCAAGGCGTGATCGGCTTGAGCATGGTGCAGATGGGCCTGACGCCCGCCAAGGTGCGCGTGTTCGCGCTGCACAAGTCGATCGGCATCACCATCCTCGCGCTGGTGCTGTTGCGGATCGCGTGGCGGCTCACCGAGAAGCGCCCCGCCGATCCGCCCGCGATGCCGCGCTGGCAAGTGCTGGCGGCGCACGCGATGCACTTCGCGCTGTACGTGCTGATCCTCGCGATCCCGCTCTCCGGCTGGTGGTTCAATTCGGTGTCGAACGCGCCGCTGGTATGGTTCGGCTGGTTCGACGTGCCCAGCCTGACGCACGGTTTCGATCCGGCGTGGAAGCCACGCGCGTTGCTGCTGCACCAAAGCCTGTTCTGGCTTCTCGTCGTGTTGCTGGTGCTGCATGTCGGCGCTGCGCTGTGGCATCACTTCAAGCAGCGCGACGAGGTATTGCGCCGGATGCTTGCCGGTCCGCGTCGTGAATCCGGAGGTGCGCAATGAAGCGGATATTGGTGTTGCTGGTGGTGTTCACGGCGAGCGTGCCCGCCTTGGCGCGGACGTGGAACGTGGACGCCGCGCACAGCAGCCTCGCGTTCACCAACAGCTACCAGAACGTCGAATACACCGGCCAGTTCCGGCGCTTCGACGCGAAGATCGATTACGACCCGGATGATCCCGCGCACGCGAAATTCGACGTCACGATCGACATCACCAGTCTCGACACGCAGAACAGCGAGCGCGATCACTCGGCATTGGGCGCGGACTTCTTCGATACCGCGAAATTCCCCAAGGCGCATTTCGTCACCACCGCGTTTCACAAGGCCGCCGACGGCAAGGTCATCGCCGATGGCGTGCTCACCTTGCGCGGCGTCGGCAAGCCCGTCGTCCTGACCGTGGCGTTCAAACCGAATGGCAACAGCGCAACGCTGGATGTCACGGCGCGACTCAAGCGCCTCGATTTCGGCATCGGTGCAGGCGAGTGGGCCGATCCTTCGATGATAGGCAATGCCGTCACGGTGCACGGGCACTTGCAGTTGCGAGCGGAGCCGTAATCGACACTGCTCGTCGGCGCTCTCGATTTTCCGTAGGAGGGCCGGAAGGCCCGGCCGTGATCACGGCAAAACGAAAATCCGCCATCCATGGCCAAGAGGTCCGGGGTCGTGGCTGCCGCGGCTCCTGCAGGAAGTGGCGTTGGCGTGAGCCCGGCCGGACCGGTGCCGCACGGCTCGTTGCCGTCATCCCGGCGCAGGCCGGGATCCAGTCGCTTCCGCAAGAAACCTGCGCAGGCTTTGGCCATCGAACGGCCAGCCAAGCTCGCGGCCGGAGTCTTCATCACACAGCACCGGCACGCGCTCGCCGTAACGTGCTTCCAGTTCGGCGTCACCATCGATCCAGACGCTTTCGAACTCGGGCGCGCGCACGGCCGCCAGCAGCGCGACGGCTTCATCGCACAGCTTGCAATCGTCGCGTTGGTAGAGGATCAGCATGGTTCCGGCGAGCCAAAATCGCGAGGGTGCGAACACACATTGTCGTCATTCCGGGTTCGGCGTCGGACTTCGTCCCCGCAGCCCCGGAATGACGAGGTCCTGGTAACGCTTGTTCCGTCCGCGTCGACCCGCGAAGGGCGCAGCGTAGAATAACGAAACACTCCTCCGGGCTTCTGGAAATGGCCGTCAGTGTCTTCGACATCTTCAAGGTCGGCATCGGACCGTCGTCCTCGCACACGATCGGGCCGATGCGCGCGGCCGCGCGTTTCGTGGAACGCTGGCTCGCCGAAACGGGCGATCTCGATCGCGTTGCGCGCGTGACGGTGGAACTGTACGGCTCGCTGGCGATGACAGGGCGTGGCCACGGTACCGACAAGGCGGTGGTCTGCGGGCTGGCGGGCAACTGGCCCGACAGGATCGATCCCGATGCGATCCCGCCGCTGCTGGAGCGTGTGCGCGGCGGCCAGCGTATCCGGCTTGGCGGCAAACGCGAGATCGCGTTCGACGAAAAGGCCGACCTGATCTGGAACAAGCGCCAGAAGCTCCCATACCACGTCAACGGCATGCGCTACACGGCGCTCGACGCGAATGGTGGTGTCATCGTCACGCGCGATTACTACTCGGTCGGCGGCGGCTTCGTGGTCAACGCAGACGAGGCGGCGGCCGACCGCATCGTCGCCGACACCACGCCGCTGCCGTTCGCGTTCCATTCGGGTGACGAGTTGATGGCGCTGTGCGAACGGCACGGCATGACCACTGCGCAGTTGATGCTGGAGAACGAAAAGGTCTGGCGCAGTGAATCGGAAGTGCGTTCGGGGTTGCTGGTGATCTGGAAAGCCATGCAGGATTGCGTCGCGCGTGGCCTGCGCTCGCCCGGCGAATTGCCGGGCAGCCTGCACGTGAAACGCCGCGCGCCCGCCATGTATTCGGAACTGCGCGATCGTCCCGAAGCGTCACTGAAGGATCCGTTGACGATCCTCGATTGGGTGAACCTGTACGCGCTCGCGGTCAACGAGGAAAACGCCGCGGGCGGCCGCGTCGTCACCGCACCCACCAATGGCGCGGCCGGCATCGTCCCCGCGGTGCTGCATTACTACGACCGCTTCTGCCCGAAGTCGGACGAGCAGGGC
>DATFGL010000067.1:0-12439 GCA_035249465.1 Rhodanobacteraceae bacterium
GGAAGACGATCGCACGCAGGGTGGGGCGAACCTGCCCTACGAAACCAGCAGTTTCACCACCCGCGACGCGGAATCCGCCGCCGGTTCCTGATCCGAGTGCAGATGGATCTCCGCCGACTCCGGCGCCTCGTAGGGCGAGCCGATGCCGGTGAAGTTGCTGATCTTGCCCGCACGCGCCTTGGCGTACAGTCCCTTCACGTCGCGACCCTCGCACACCGCCAGCGGCGCATCCACGAACACTTCCATGAAGCCGCCCTCGCCGATCAGGTCGCGCGCCATCTGCCGTTCGGCGCGGAACGGGCTGATGAACGACACCAGCACGATCAAGCCCGCGTCCATCATCAGCTTGGCGACTTCGGCCACGCGCCGGATGTTCTCGACGCGGTCGGCGTCGGTGAAGCCGAGGTCGCGATTCAGTCCATGGCGCACGTTGTCGCCATCCAACAGGATGGTATGGAAACCGTCGGCCAGCAGGCGCCGTTCGACCATGTTGGCGATGGTGGATTTGCCGGCACCGGAAAGCCCGGTGAACCACAGGCAGCGAGGCGTCTGGCCCTTGATCCGGGCGCGCGCCACGCGATCGACGTCGAGCTGCTGCCAATGCACGTTGCGGTCGCGGCGCAACCCGAAATCCAGGGTGCCGCAACCGACCGTCGCGTTGGTTTCGCGATCAACCAGGATGAATCCGCCGAGGCGGCGGTCTTCCCGGTACGGGCGGTACGCTATTTCGGAATCCAGCGACAGGTTGCAGTAACCGATCTCGTTCGCGACGAGGCGCGTCGCCGCGAGATGCGCCTGGGTGTCGGGATCGATGCGATGCTTGATCTCGGTAACCTGTGCGCCGATCACGCGCGTGGCGAGCTTCATCAGGTAGCGGCGCCCGGACAGCAGCGCGGTATCGTCCAGCCAGAGCAGGTGGCAGGCGAATTGTGCGGCGACGTCGGGCGGCAGCGATGGATCGGCGATCACGTCGCCGCGCGCCACGTCGATCTGGTCCGCCAGCGTCAGCGTCACGGATTGTCCAGCTTCGGCATTTTCAAGGTCCGCGTCGCCGCCGACCACGCGCACCACGCGCGAGAGGCGCCCCGACGGCAACACCACCACTTCGTTGCCCGGCGCGACACGGCCGCCCGCGATGGTGCCGGCATAGCCGCGAAAACCGTGGTCCGGCCGATTGACCCACTGCACCGGAAGCGCAAACGCCGCATCCACCTTGCGCTCCACCCGGACGGCTTCCAGGTATTCCAGCAGCGGCCTGCCGGTGTACCACGGCGTGTTCGGCGACAGCGCCACGAGGTTGTCGGCGTTGATCGCGGAAACCGGAATCGAGTCGGCGTGTTCGATGCCGAGGTCGTGCCCGAGCTTCACGCACTCCTGTTCGATCGCGTGATAGCGCGCGTGGTTGTAGTCGATCAGGTCCAGCTTGTTGACCGCGAACAGCAAGTGCTGCACGCCGAACATCGCGAGGATGGCGGTGTGCCGGCGGGTCTGGGTCTGCACGCCCGCGCGCGCATCCACCAGCACGATGCCCAGCTCGGCGTTCGAGGCGCCGCTGGCCATGTTGCGGGTGTACTGCGCGTGACCGGGGCAATCGGCGACGATGAAGGCGCGCTTGTCGGTGCCGAAATAACGCCACGCGACATCGATCGTGATGCCCTGCTCGCGCTCGGCCTCGAGGCCATCCAGCAGCAGTGAGTAATCGGGCTTGCCGCCCTGGGTACCGTGCGTCCTGCTGTCGCGGATCATCTGCGCAAGGCGATCGTCCGGAATCATTCCGGCCTCGGCCAGCAACCGTCCGAGCAGGGTGCTCTTGCCGTCGTCCACGCTGCCGCACATCGCGAGGCGCAGGGTGTCGCGGTTTTCCAGTGCCGCAAGCCGCGCCGCCAACGCGGGCGCCCCCGCGGCCACGCTCACGCGTTCGTCAGAAGTAGCCTTCACGCTTCTTGCGCTCCATGGAATCGGTCGGATCGAGATCGATGATGCGGCCCGCGCGTTCGGACTGCCGCGTGTCCAGCATCTCGCCGATGATGCCGTCGAGGTCGGCGGCATCGGATTCGACTGCGGCCGTCAACGGCCAGCAGCCCAGGGTGCGGAAGCGCACCGTCTTCGGGACCAGCTTCTCGCCCGGCTCCAGCGGCACGCGCTCGTCGTCGCGCACCAGCAACGCGCCGTTGCGCACGAAAGTGGCACGTTCTTTCGCGAAATACAGCGGCACCACTTCGATGCCCTCGCGGCGTATGTACAGCCACACATCCAGTTCGGTCCAGTCCGACAACGGAAACACGCGCAGCGTTTCGTCGCTGTCGAGCCGCGTGTTGTAAAGGCCCCACGGTTCCGGCCGCTGCTTGCGCGGCTCCCAGCTCTGACCCGCACCGCGCAGCGAGAATACGCGCTCCTTGGCGCGCGCGGGATCCTCGTCGCGGCGCGCACCGCCGATCGCCGCGTCGAAGCCGTGCGCGCTGAGCGCCTGACGAAGCGCGAGCGTCTTCATCACGTAGGTATGCTTCGAAGCGGCATTGACCGGATCGGTACCCTGGCGGACGCCGTCCTGGTTGATGTGTTCGATCAGGTCGACGTTTTTTTCGCGCGCGATGCGGTCACGGAACTCGATCATCTCGCGGAACTTCCACGTCGTGTTGACGTGCAGCATCGGCAACGGCGGCCTGGCGGGATAAAACGCCTTCAGCAGCAGATGCAGCAGCACCGAGGAATCCTTGCCGATCGAATACAGCAGCACGGGTTTCCGGCACTCCGCCACGGTCTCGCGCATGATGCGGATGGATTCAGCCTCGAGCTGGTCGAGGTGGGTGTGCAAGCGGGCGACGTTCATGCGCTCATGATCCGCGGTTCAAACCCCGACACTGTAATGCGAGGGCATGAAGGATAGCGTAATCGGCCCATGCGCCACTTCCATGCTGCCGCACCCTGCCCGATGTCGACTCGCCAGCCCCGGCGGGTCGAGTCGCGGATTCGCGCAGCCGGACCGGCATCGCCCTGCGGCATTCAGTGGGGTACGTCGGGATAGCCGTGCAATTGCGGTCCAATCAGGTTCGAGTACCTGTAGTTCTCCCTTGCGTCCGCATCGATCGTCCAGAACATTGCCCCGCTCATCGCCGGATAACCTTCACGCTGGCGCAGCGTGTAATGGATCCCTGCCGGAGCCTTGCCGGTAATGATGTACTGCATCGCCTGCCGGACGAGGCCGGGTGGATCGTATCCGGTGAGGAACCCCACCGCGACCTTGTTCGCCGGCAAGGGCGGAAAGAACTGCTTCGTGTCACCGCCGACGTCGAAACCATGCAACAGCAACTCGGTCACCGCGGCGTGGTAGTCGAGCGTGTGTGACTGGTATATCTCGCCATCCAGGCCCTCGAGTGGCGGCGTGTTGTAATCCTGCACGTCCACGAACGCCAGAACATTCTTCAGTGCGTGGATGATCGGCAAATACGACCCGAATTGCCCGCCATAGCTCGGATGGCCCCCCGGAACCTGCGTGCCTTCGGGCACCAGGCTGATCATGAATCGGGGTCCAAAACGCCGATGCAACTGCTTGAGGCCCGCGATGAGGTTCACGACCGACGGCGTGACCGGATGCATGAAATCGGTATCCCCCGGGACCAGGTCCAGCGAAGGGGTTTCGAAATCGATGTCCACGCCCTGAAATCCGTACTCGCTGACGATGCCGGCTACCGAGGAAACGAAATTCGGGATGTCCCTGGCATGATCCAGCACGAAGTGCTCGCCGCCGCCGCCGAGCGAGATCATCACTTTCTTGCCACGGCGCTTGAGATCGGCGATATCCGCTTTCAGTTCGTCCTTGCCGATTCCTTGCGGGGGCGTGAAGCGCAAGGTGCCTTCGGGCGCATCCTTGGCGGGCGACGCGAACGCCACCAGGACCACGTCCCACTGCGGCGAGACATCCCTGAGCGGCAACGGTTTGCCTGCACCCGAACCGGACCCTGTCCAGTAGCCGATCAGCCAGTGGCCGTTGCGAATTCCGCCCGACCGGACCGGCGGGGGCGCGGGTTCCGGATGCTGGGCAACGGCCCGGTTTGCACAGGGCTGCGGCGGCCCCGTCAGCGCGTCCGCAGCGGGAAAGCTGTATGCGCCCGAGCCGTGGTTTCGGCCCAGATACCAACGGAGCAACGCCACGTTCTGCAGGTGATAGTCGAATCCCGGCATCTGCGCGACGTAAGGGGTCGACGAAGGGAAATTGTTCTTGAGGTTGTCGTTGGTCGGTTCCAGCAAAAAATAGTTGCTGCCGATCCCGGAACCACCGCAATTCCTGTCCCCGGCGGGACGCCGCCACGCCGTGAAGTAATTTCCCGGTGCGGCGTCCTTGTGAAAGTACGTTTCCGGGTCGTGCAGCGGGTCGTTGAAGAATTCCGCGAGCTGCTGGGTCAGTGGCTGGATGTCGCGGTCCGTCACGATGGCCGGCGCGTCGTCGATGTAGGTTCCGAGCACGAACGAGTTCCCGGTCGTGCGATCCACCCCGTGCGTGCCCCAGCTGCAGCACACCGTCGCATCCGCCATCGCATAGAAAGTGGTGTCGTGCGCCACCGCGATCACCAGCTTGCCGGGCTGCTTCGGGATCTGGCGGAACAGTTGCTTCTCCACGTATTCCGAATCGACCACGGCAAACGACCGCCCGCTGCGTTTCGAATGCAACAGGTAGCCGTATCCCCGCGGGATCTCGATGGTGACCGCCTTCGTCTCGGGGGCGCCCAACAACGTATGCCCCTGTGCCGCGCTCGGAAACGTCGCGCGCAACAGTCCATCGCCGTACTGCGTTGCCTCGCTTCCGGCAAAGCGGTACTTCGCGAAAATCGGCGACTCCAGGATTCGCGGCAGGTCGGGGATCGCATCCATCACACCCGTCCTGCCCGCGAACACAAGCCTGATCGGAACCAGCAAAACGGGAACCACGGTGTTTCCGGGTTTGGCAGGGTCCTGTCCAGCGAACGTGTACGTATTTTCGCCGATGCTTCGGGTGAACGTCGGGACCGTGCCCCGCGCGTGCGCCAGGCAACAGCACAGGGCAAGGGCGGCGGCGAGGCAAGCGGTTTGGATTCGCATGGTCGGCATGGTGGATCCTGAAATAGGATGGCTTGTATCGTGGAAATTCGGGCCTCGCCGATGCAGCGAACCCCAGACCCGGATTTCAGGCTCAATACAACAAGTACTGCTTGCGTTCGCGCTTGAATGCATCGAGGCGCTTTTGCCACTGTTTCTGCATGGCCGTGATCGAAACCCCGTCTTCGATGTCCTCGCGCACCCAGCTGTTGCCGGCAAGGCGGTCGAAATCGCCCGGGTCGAACTTGAATTGCGTCGGGTACGCATCGTGTATGGCCTTGATGAGCGCCAAGGCATCGACCACCGGGTCGAAGGTGTTGCGATCGAAAACGTAGATCTCGATTCCGCCGCACGATTGTCCCTGATACTTGGAAAATGTTGGCGTGAAGTACGCGGGGCGAAACCGGACGCCCGGCAAATGCTCGGCATCCATGGCGCGCGCCAGTTTCTCCGCATCGATCCACGGCGCGCCGATCAGCTCGAACGGACGCGTGGTGCCGCGCCCTTCGGAAACGTTGGTCCCTTCGAACAAACCCATGCCGGGGTACACCAGCGCGGTGTCCAGCGTCGGCACGTTCGGAGAGGGCATCACCCACGGCAACCCGGTGTCGTCGTAGTACATCGAACGTTTGTAGCCGCGCATCCTGACCACGGTCAGGTCGGCATGGATGCCGAAGCGGTCGTTGAAAAGTCCCGCCAGTTCGCCCACCGTCATGCCATAGCGCAGCGCAATCGGATACTTGCCCACGAACGATGCGTATCCGGGTTCCAGCACCGGCCCCTGCACGTGAATCGCGCCGATGGGATCGGGCCGATCCAGCACGATGAAAGGAATGTGCGCCCTTGCCGCCGCCTTCATGGCGTCGGTCATCGTGTAGAGGAAGGTGTAGAAACGCGTACCGACTGGCTGGATGTCGAATACCAGCACGTCCACGTTTTTCAACATGCCGGGCGTCGGGCCACGATTCGTTCCGTACAGGCTGTAAACCGGCAGACCCGTTTCCGGATCATGCTCCGCACCCACGCCGCTGCCCGCCTGGTGCGCGCCACGAAAGCCGTGTTCGGGGCCGAACAGTGCCACCAGGTGCACGCCGGGCGCCCGTTCCAGCAGGTCGACGTCGCTGACCAGCTGCCGGTCGACGCCGGTGGGGTTGCTGATCAGCCCGGCATTCTTTCCCCGGATCAAATCCAGGCGATCGTGCAGCAGCACGCTGATGCCGGGCTCGACCACCGTCACGGCGCCGCCGCCGACATCCCCGCCCTGCGCCAACGTCGGCACGACGCACAACGCCAACGATATGGCGAACATGGCGAGCACCGCATGTGTCCGTCCGAACATCGCCGCGTCCGCTCAATAGCCCTGGCGCAACCAGTCCGTCCTGGACTTTATCCAGGACGTGACACTCCTGCCGTCGACTTTCACGTCATGTACGTACCAGCCACGCCCGTTGACCTCGGAAGGCGCCCGGTAGAGGAACTGGACGTACCGCGTGCCGGACGGCAGTTTGTACGTTTTTGACTGCCAACCGTCGCTGGATCCGGCCAACCGCGCCAACGGCGTCCACTGCACGCCGTCCGGGGAAGCCTGGATGATCGCGCGCGCGTCGCCGGGCTCGTTGCGATACCACGTTTGAAATGACAATGTGCCGTCGCTTCCCGCGTCGATCCTGGCAGTCAGTTTCCGGTTCATGAATTCGCCATAGCCGGCAAACCATGCGTCGCCCCCGCCGGGTATCGCGACCGGAATCGCGGCCGCGATGTCTGTGAACACCTGCCTGATCGCGGTGACCACCGAAGCCCCGTCGCGGGTCGGGTGCACGCGATTGGTCAGCAGGATCGCGACGACGTCATTGGGTTTGTTGATCGCGATCATGGTGCCGGTATAGCCCTCGTGACCAATCGTGTGCGGCCCCGACAGGGCGCCCATCATGTAACCACGATCGATCGACCAGCCGAGACCGGTCGCGTCATCGGGGAAGTCCTTGTCCCAGTTCGTGCCGATCAATTGCACCGCGCGCGCCGACAGGATGCGCTGGCCCGCGTAGATACCGTCATCCAGCATCATCTGGGCGAAGGTCGCGAGGTCGCGTGCGTCACTGAACAAACCCGCGTGGCCGGCGACGCCGCCCAGCGCCCAGGCGTTTTCGTCATCCACCTGCCCCCACAGCAGGCCGCGTTGCGTCCACGGTTGATATTCGGTTGCAGCAATGCGCGGCCTCAAGCTTGCCGGCGGATCGTACATCGTGTCCGCCATGCGCAAGGGTTCGGTGATGTGCCGGCGAACGAACACGTCTTCACGCTCGCCGCTCAATTTTTCGACCAGCGCGCCCAGCGTGATGAAGTTCATGTCGCTGTAGACGTACTTCGTGCCGGGTGTGTAGACCAGTGGTTGCTGCAATACGTTGTCGATCCGGGCCTGGCGATCTCCCGGTATCTCGTAAAGCGGTATCGGCGGGTCGGGCGCCAAGCCGGACGTATGCGTCAAAAGTTCGCGCACGGTGACGTTTTGCTTGCCGTGGGCTGCAAACTTCGGCAGGTACTTCGCGACCGGCGCGTCCAGGCTGAGCTTGCCCTCATCCCACAACTGCATCACCGCGGTCGCGGTGAACAGCTTGCTGACCGATGCCAAGTCGAAAATGGTGTCCTTCGCCATCGGGACCGGGTGCGCCATCGTGTTGTAATCGGCGTTGATGTAAACCGCAGCTTCCCCATACGCCTTCCATTTGGCGATCACGCCGCGCCGGGCCACCAGCACCACCGCGCCCGGCGCAACGCGCCTCGCCAGGATACGGTGGATGGTGCCGTCCATGGCATCGAGCGGCGCCTCGACCATGCCCGCAGACCGCGGCGACGCCTCGCCCAGAACAGGTTCGCACGGACATCCCGGCGCATCCCATGGGTACGGGTGCTGGCCGGCGCCCTGCCCAGCCCAGGTGACCGACAACGGCGCGACTGCGATGGCCAACCAGACCAGCAGCTTGCCGATGTTTCTCGCCGTTTTGCAATCGACGCTTGCAACCATGTAATCGAACTCCTGCGTTGTCGTGTTCCGGAACCGTGAATGCCGTTCACCCAAGGGGAACGTCGCGCATCGGCGAGTTCGGCGACGCCACAGCGATCGCCGCGTCCCCCGCCAACACGCCGGCGTCACGCAAGCGCCGCCGCAAGTGATCCAGTTCGTCTGCGTAAAAGGCGGCGCGCGCGCTGCCGCGCCGTAGCGGTTGCCGTACCTGCGCGGCACTGGGTGTCAGGACGACGCGGGATGTCTTGTGGGCCTCTAGGCAAGCGCGATCGAATGGCAACCCGCAGAAATCCAGAACACGGCGAATGACGCGTTCCGGGTCGGCCACCAGCGCCTCGTACCGCAGATCGAACACATTCGCCGGGTACTTTTCCAGCCAGAAACGCGTCAGGCTCAGGAAGCCGGCGCAGTAATCCGCCAGATCGTCAAGGTCGCAGGCGAAGCCGGCAACTTCGGTGAAGCAGTGGCGGTAGCATGCCAGGCAAGTCTCGACGGGATCGCGCCGGACGATGATCACGCGTGCCGCCGGCAGCATCGCCAGTGCGGCACCCGTGAAATGCCAACCCAGGAGGTTCTTGTCGGTGAAGCGCGGCTTGACCGCGCGCCAGCGCGCGGTTCGCGCAAGGTATTCCTGGCCGAGGTGCCGCCAATCCCGGGCGGTGGCAGCGGGTACCCACAGCGGGAACGTCGACCCGCGACGCCGAGATTCCGCCTGAATGATTTGCAGCATGTCGCTGATTTCATTGGCGCCTTCTACATCGGGATGCGAAGCCAGGATCTGCTCGACCAGGGTCGACCCGGAGCGCGGCATGCCGGTGATCAGGATGGCTTCCTTGCCGGCCGTCACTTCCGGCAATGGCAGGACGGTATTCGCAAACGCACCCTTGATCGCATTCACGGACCGGCGTTCTTCGACGGCGTCCCATTTCGCCGGCATGCTCGCCCGTTGCGACGCGTTGGCCTCACGCAGCACTTCGAAGGCGCGCGCATGATCACGCTGGTCTTCCAGGGCTTTCGCCAACGCGAAGCCGAACAGATAGTGCGCACGGGCGGGCAGGTCATTGCGCGCGAACCTCTGCTGCAGCTGTGCAGTATCGGCGGCGTCGAAAACCGTATTCAATGACAGCCCGTACCACCCGTCGGCGTTGCCGGGGTCGCGCTGCACCACCTCGCGGAACTCCGCCACCGCAGCTTCGGCACGGCCCAGACCAGCGTACGCCCGCGCCAGGGAAATCCGCGCCTGGACGTGCCCAGGCTCAAGTGCGAGCGCCCGCCGCAATGCCGTGACGGCCTCCCCGCCCCGCGCATATTGCCACAGCGACTCGCCCAGATTGAACCACGCTGGCGCAGAGCCCGGCTCGATTTCGCAGGCGTGCCGGAAGTGCTCCGCAGCATCCCCGGCTTCGCCGAGCGAAAGCAGCGAGAGGCCAAGCTCGGTGCGCAGGAAAAAATCCTCGGGCCATGCCGCAAGAACCGCGCGGAAGCACTCCACGGCCTTGGCGTAATCGCCGCGGCTGCGCGCGACCATTCCCAGCATCCGAACCGCCTTCGGATCACCGGGCGTCAATGCCAGCACGCTGGCGAGCGTTCGCTCGGCGGCTTCGAACTGGCGCGCCTCCCATTCACTGCGCGCCCTCGCCAGCAAGCGTGCGGCGACAGGCGAAAGCGGGGGAGCGGACACCTGGTTATCCTCGACTCTCAACATGACGTTCCCCTTCTCCCTACGGGAGAAGGGCGCACCGCACCGCTGTTGTTCTTGCGCGAAGCGCCGGATGAGGGTCCGGCCCGGCGCGCGCAATGGATGCACGCAGTCATCAGGAACATCGCGCGACGTACCCTCTCCCGGAGGGAGAGGGTTTCGCAACGTCACCAGTTGTAGGCAACCGAGATCTGTGCGGAGCGCGGCGGCATCCGGGCTTCGATCATGTTGTAGCTGGTGCCCGGGCTATGCGTCGAGACGAAATAGTCGCCGTAGAACGTGGGCGTCTGCTTGTCGAACACGTTGAACACCTGGAACTTGAAGTCGAGCTTGTGCTCGGCCCAGCTCGGCTTGTAATCCACGCTGAGGTTGACATTGTGGATCCACGGCGTGCGCTTCGCCCCATACGGCGGGACCCCCGAACCCGGCGCGATGGGCACGCCGCCGCACCAGTGGTACTGACTCGATGTATGCAGGCGCACCTGATTCGGTCCGTAGGCGCCGCGGCACATCCGCGGCGTGCCGGACGCGATCCACAGGTTGGCGCCGACCGTCCAGTCGGGATTGATTGCGTACGCACCATACAGCTTGAGCGAGTGCGTGCGGTCCGTGTCGAGGATGCCGTTGGAATTGTCCATGATCCTGGGGTACGCCCAGACCGCGGTGAGATAAGCCACGGTCCCGCTCGACTCGTACATCGGCCCAACCGGGCCGTCGTCGTTGCCGTACAGCTTCGAGAACACGTAGTCGATCTTGCCAAACCACTTGCCGTCCCACACATGGGTGAGCGACAGGTCCAGCGCGTAATAGTTGCGCTTGGGCCCCATCTCGAAGGTCTGGTCCTGCGCGGTCCAATCGACCAGGCGCAGCGTCCCGTCCGGAGCCTTCAGATAAATCTTCTGATCGACGCCGGGATTGACCATCACGGGGCTCTGGACCCACTGGCTGCAGGTTTGCGGGGTCATCCAGGTGTAGCCCTGGCGCACGCCTGCCGCGCACATCGACAGGGAGTCATCGGTACCGCCAATCATTGTGCCCAGTTTCTCGAATGTGCCGGTGGCCTCGAATACCCAATCCGTGGTCAGGAAATGCAGTTTCTGCTGCATGCCCAGCACGAAATTGTCGGAGTACGGAGCCTTGATGTTCTGGGAAGCCACGGTCGCGGCGTTACGCGGAACGCCGTACTGGTTGCAACAAGATACCCCTCCCGCGGGATTCTGTGGCAACGGCTGGAATCCCGTCGGCGCTCCGGTGGTCGGGTCTATGCCGGTATAGGTTCCGTATTGCGTGATGTTGACGACGGGCGCGGCCACGGTCGTGCCCACACCCACCGGCAGGGTCAGGTAATAACGCCCGGCGTTGCCGAATACCTTCAGGGTGGAATCGCCGTGCACATCCCAGCTGAAGCCGATGCGCGGCGACCAATTGGGCTTGGTCAACCTGATATAGGGATTGGAAGCGGCGTCGTAGTTGACGAACTGGTCGTTGCGCAAACCCAGCGTCAGCAGGAAGTTCGGCGTGATCTGCCAGTTGTCCTGGACGTATTGCGCGCGTTCGACAACCCGTGTGGACGGATTGTAGGCCTGGAAGAGCTTCATCGCGTAGTAGCCGCCTGCTCCCGCGGGGTTCGAACTCACCGGCGCCACGTACGGTATCGAGTTCGGGTCGGTGCCGATAAGCGGTTTGTTGATATCCGCTCCCTCGACGACTCCGTAGGACCACCCGTATCCCGGTCCGGTGGCCTCCGCGCCATCATTGAGGTCCGTCGAGATGTCGTTGTCGATGCCCACCTGGAAATCGTGGTTGCGCCACTTGTAGTCGAGGTCCACGCGGTAGTCGGTAAGGTTGACCTTGTGGTTCCCCGGTGTCACCGTCAGGGCGTTCTGGGTATTGCCGATGGGGCCGTTAGGCGTGTAGGCCGGGTTTTCGTTGGCGATGCCGCCCACGAAAACCATGTTCGGGTCGTACCCTGGAAAGGCCGGCTGGAAACTCCCGTACTGCTCGCGCGATTTGCCGTACATCGCATGCAGGGTCAGGTTGTCGGTGATATAGGAGGTGTAGTTGAGCACCCCCATCCGGTAGACGTTCTTGCCCGTCTGTCCCTTGTTGAAAAAAGTCGTCGCGTTGTGGGTGGTGTAGTCGTAGTTGTAGGCCCAGTCCCAGGTCTTCAGTGAGCTCTGGAGGGCGGTCAAGGTCAGGAAATTGCTGTCGTTGATATTCCAGTTGATTTTCGTGTAGATCTTGGGCTTGTGTGTCTGGTCAAAATACTGATACCCGCCGCAGTACTTGCAACCGACGCTTGCATACGTCGAATCGTCCTGCTCGGCGCTCAGGAAGAAGAACAGCTTGTCCTTGACGATCGGGCCACTGACATAAGCGTCGTAGACCGTGTTCATGCCGTGGTTGCTCTGGTTGTACTGGTACAGGTCCCCGGCATGGTGGCCCGCCCGCGTGACGAGCGGATTGGCGTAATAGGTGTTCTCGGGATCACTGGTCCAGTCCGTCGGCGACCACTGCGCGCGGACACCGAAGTGCCACTCGTTCGATCCGCTCCTGCCGATCTGGTTGATCACGCCGCCGATCGATCGACCGTACTTGGCGCCGTAGCCCGAGATGAAAGTCTGTTGCTGCTCGATCGAGTTGTA
>DATFGL010000068.1:0-20573 GCA_035249465.1 Rhodanobacteraceae bacterium
GCCGCGCGCGCGAGCGGCGAATCGACGCTGATCCAGCCCTTCTTCGCGTCGGTTTCATCCGGGCCGACGATGCGCCAGGTGTGCGTCTTGCCGGAATCGGTATTTTCAATCTCGATGGTCGCGCCGAAGAACACCGCGCCGCGATCGCCCGGCACGCCTTCGGCGACCTTCAGCGACGGGATGCGCTTGGACAGGTAGCGCACGCGGCGATCGATTTCGCCGAGCTGCTTCTTGCGGTAGGTGTATTCGGCGTTTTCGGAGCGATCACCTTCGGCGGCCGCGGCGGCGAGCGCCTTGACGACTTCCGGGCGCAATTCGCGCCAGAGATGATCGAGTTCAACTTTCAGCGCATCGAAACCCGCCCGCGTGATGATCGCGGTGGAGCGGGGTGGGGGTGGACGCCAGCGTGACATCAAGAACCCAGAGACACTGGATGACAAAGTCCGTCCATGGACCTTGCCCTTCGGGCCAACCTTCGGTCGTTCAAACTTGTTCCATACAAATTTGTCCCGCTTACGCGGGAATGACTAACAATGATGAATTCGGACATTTCAGCGTTCATTCGTCCGCGCCTTCAGCGGCGGCCGCCGAAAATGCCGCCCAATACGCCGCGCAGGATCTGGCGCCCGAGCTGGCTGCCCATGGTGCGCACGGTCTGCTTGGCCATCGTCTCGATCATGCCCTGGCGGCGTTTCGTGCCGAAGATCGCGTCGCGCATCGCGCCGCCCCAGGCGGAGCCTTGCGGTGCCTTCGCGGCTTCCTGCTTCGCGACTTCCGCCGGATTGTCCGCGGCCATTGCATCGGCACGTCTGGCCAGCATCTCGGCCGCGGATTCGCGATTGATCGCGGTATCGTATTTCGGGCCGACCGGCGAGCGCGAGCGGATCGTCGCGCGTTCCTCGTCGGTGATCGGTCCGAGCCGGCAGGTCGGCGTCGAAACCAGCACGCGCTCGACTGGCGTCGGCGCGCCCTTGTCGCGCAACGTGGAGGCCAGTGCCTCGCCGGTACCGAGCGAGCCGATCACCTGCGCCACGTCCAGCTTCGGGTTCGGCGCGAAGGTTTCCGCGGCCGCCTTCACGGCTTTCTGGTCGCGCGGCGTGAACGCGTGCAGCGCGTGCTGGATGCGGTTGCCCATCTGGCCCAGGATGACGCCGGGTACGTCGTCGGGATTCTGCGAACAGAAGTACACGCCCACGCCCTTGGAACGGATCAGCCGCACGACTTGCTCGACGCGCTGCTGCAGCGCTGGCGGACAGTCGCCGAACAACAAGTGCGCCTCGTCGAAAAAGAACACCAGCTTCGGATGATCCGGATCACCGACTTCAGGCAACTGCTCGAACAGTTCCGACAGCATCCACAGCAGGAAGGTGGAATACAGCTTCGGCTTCAGGATCAACTGGTCGGCGGCGAGGATGTTGATGACGCCGCGCCCGGACATGTCCTGGCGCATGATGTCCTTCAGGTCCAGCGCCGGCTCGCCGAAGAATTGCGCGCCGCCTTGTTGTTCAAGCTGCAGCAACGCGCGTTGCACCGCGCCCAGGCTGGATTTGCCGACAAGTCCGTAGTGCTGCGATACGTCTTTCGCGTTGTCGCCGACGTAATTCAACAGCGCGCGCAGGTCATCCACGTCCAGCAGCAGCCAGCCGTTGTCATCGGCCAGCTTGAACACGATTTCCAGCACGCCTTGCTGGGTGTCGTTCAACTCCAGCACGCGCGCCAACAGCGTCGGCCCCATTTCGGAAACCGTTGCGCGCACGGGCGAACCGAGTTTGCCGTACAGGTCCCAGAACACCACGGGATTGGCGGTGGGCTGCCAGGCCTTGTCGATGCCGAGCTTTTCCAGCCGCGCCTTCAACTTTTCACCGGGCGGCGAGGCCGCCGCCTGGGACATGCCCGCGATGTCGCCCTTGACGTCGGCCATGAACACCGGCGTGCCGAGCCGCGAGAAACCCTCGGCGAGTACCATCAGCGAAACGGTTTTTCCGGTGCCGGTGGCGCCCGCGATCATGCCGTGGCGGTTGCCGAAGTGTGGGTCGAGTTCGACCGCGGTGGTTTCGTTCTTGCCGATCAGGATGTCGTTCACGCGGTCTCCCCGGTCCCTGCATTCATCATCGAACCTCGATTGTACGGTGCGGCCGCTTGAGTCGTCCGCCGCTTCGCGTTAGGGTGCCGGCGTTGTCTTTGTTCGGGTGGGCGTCACATGATGCGTCGGTTGGGATGGATGGCGTGCGTCGGCGCGCTAGGGTTGTTGGCGGGGTGTGCGCAAACACCGACCAAGGGCACGTCTTCGGATTTGAACGGGCTGTATGCGCAGTTGAACCAGGCCAGCGCACAGTACGACCAGGCGCTGCAGCAGGCTCGGCAAGGCGATGCCGCGCAATCCCAGAACACGCTGGAAACCGCGCTGGATGCGTTGCGCAGCGCGTCCGACCGCTGCGTCAACACGTCCGGATGCGACACCGCGCGCTTCCTGTCGGTCTATGACCGCGCGCTGCGCCTGAAGGATGGCAGTTTCCTCGGCACCGAGGGCGACGAACAGGCGCTCGATGCCGATGATCAGGACGCGGCCGGCAACGATTCCGGCGTGCTCACCACGCTGCCGCAGGCACAACGCACCGTGCAGTTGCTGCACGACCACAAATTGTCGGACCTGGTTGCGACGAACGGCACGGTGCAGGCTGCCCTGCAGGTGTGGCTGACCCGGCTGCGGCCGCAATTGATCCGCGCGTACATCGATTACCAGTACCTGCGTTACCAGATGGAACCCGCGTTCCACAAGGCGGGGTTGCCCGAGGCGATCCTGTTCGGACTGATCGCCAAGGAATCCGGCGGCCGCGTGCATGCGGTTTCGCGCTCGGGCGCGGCAGGTCCTTTGCAGTTCATGCCGGCCACCGGCGCGCGTTTCGGGCTCAACACCATCGACGGTTTCGACCAGCGCTTCGACCCGACCATGTCCGCGCAGGCCACGGCGTTGTATCTCAACGAACAACTGGGCCAACTCAACGACAACCTGGCGCTGGTGCTGGCCGCGTACAACGGCGGTGAAGGGCGGATGGGGCGGCTGGTCGCGGGTACACCGAACGCGAGTTTCTGGGATCCGAACGTGTATTTCGCGCTGTCGCCGGAAACCCGTGAGTACGTGCCGATGGTTTTGGCGGCGGCGTGGCTGTTCCTGCACCCGGCCCGCTACAACCTGCATTTCCCCCAGGTCGACGGCGCGCCCGGTTTCGTCAACCTCGCCAACGCGGCATCGTTGAACGAGCTGTCGGTATGCCTTGGCGATGATGACGGCTCGCATTACGGCTGGTACCGCACATTGCGCAACCTCAACCCGCAGATGGAGCCGTCGCAGGTACAGCCGCAGGGAACCCGCGTCAGCCTGCCGAAGTTCCTGCAGGCCGCCTACCAGCGTTCGTGCACCAGTGGAAAATGGGTCGCGCTGGCAGACCAGTTGCAGGCCGCACAACTTCCGACGCCACCCGTGCAGGTCGCGGCAGCCGACCCGCCGCCGCCGCGCAAATCCACGCGCGAGTCCGCCGGGCACTACACCATCCGCAGCGGCGACACCTTGTACGCCATCGCGCGCCGCTTCCGCTGCGACGACGTGCGTGATCTGGTGCGCGGCAACCACCTGCGCTCCGCCAGCGACTTGCAGGTAGGGAAGCGATTGCGGTTGGTGGGGTGCAAGCGCTGAAGGTCCATCGCGGCTTGGCGCGTTGGCTGCAATCCCGCTATCATGCGCGGCTCGTTGGAGAGGTGGCAGAGTGGTCGACGAATTCGCCGGGAGCGAATTCGGACAGCCGAAGGGCTGGCCCCGAGCGCAGCGAGGGATGAGCATCAGGGATGATGCGAACAATGCGCCGGCGTGAACTGCCATGATGTCGCGCGCTACATTTTTGGAGAGGTGGCAGAGTGGTCGAATGCGCCGGATTCGAAATCCGGTTTACGGTTATGCCGTAACGTGGGTTCGAATCCCACCCTCTCCGCCAGAAACGCAAACGCCCCTTGTGGGCGTTTTGTGTTGCTGCGGGAAGGTGGTGTGGACGAACCCGCTTGGGTTCGACGAATTCGCCGGGAGCGAATTCGGACGCCGAAGGCGGCCCGAGCGCAGCGAGGGGAGGCGCATGGATGCGCCGAACAATCCCACCCTCTCCGCCAGAAGTGCAAACGCCCCTTGTGGGCGTTTTGTGTTTCCGGGAGGGCGGCGATGCGCACGAACCGGCTCGGCTCGATTCTTGCCGGACGTTTTTGTGTCCCGTGCGTGCGTCTGCTCCCGATCCGCGGCAGAATGCCGGCTGGTGCCGAAATTTTTCAAGGGGATGATCATGCAGACGCGATTCGTCGAGGCGCTCGTGGCGCTGCTGGTTGCGCTGCCTTGCGTGGCGGTATCCGCTCCGGATCAGGCAGCCGCGCCAACGGCGTATGCATCGATCCAGGCGCTTCAGCGGCAGATGGCGGCGGGGCGCCTGGATTCGCAGACGCTCGTCCATGATTTCACGCAGCGCATCGCCGATCTCGACCAGGCCGGACCGCGAGTGAACGCGGTGATCGAGATCAATCCCGATGCGCCGTCGATCGCGAAACAGCGCGACGACGGGCGCAAGTCAGGCAAACACGATGGGTTGTGGGGCATCCCGATCCTGCTGAAGGCCAACATCGATACCGGCGACGGGATGCCGACGACGGCAGGTTCGCTCGCGCTGCTGGGCGCGCCGGCGCCACGCGATGCCACGGTGGCGGCGAAACTCCGCACGGCTGGCGCGATAATCCTTGGCAAAACCAACCTCAGCGAATGGGCGAATTTTCGTTCGAGCCGCGCGAGCAGCGGCTGGAGCGGACGCGGTGGCTTGACACGCAACCCCTACGTGCTGGATCGCAGCGCGTGTGGTTCGAGTTCGGGCTCGGCGGCGGCGGTTGCGGCGGGATTCGTGACGGTGGCGATCGGGACCGAAACCAACGGCTCGATCATTTGCCCCGCGGCCGCGAACGGGGTCGTCGGCATCAAGCCGACCGTGGGTCTGGTGAGCCGCACGGGCATCATCCCGATCAGCGCGACCCAGGACACCGCCGGTCCGATCGCGCGCGACGTGCGCGATGCCGCGATCGTGCTGACGGCGATCGCTGGCAGCGATCCGCGTGACCCGGCAACGGTCGATGCCAATCGCCACGCAACCGACTACACGAAGTATCTTGATGTCAACGCGCTCAAGGGCAGGCGCATCGGCGTGGTGCGGGAATTGTCCGGTGATGGCCCGGACGTGGCAAAGCTGCTGGACCAGACCATCGCGGTACTGCGCGCGCACGGCGCGACCATCGTCGATCCGGTCAGGATTCCCCACCTCGACGGTTACGGCAAGGCTGAGTCGATCGTGCTGCAGTACGAGTTCAAACACGGCATCAACGCCTACCTCGCCACGCGCAAGGGCCTGAAGGTGCATTCGCTGGCCGACTTGATCGCGTTCGACAAGGCGCACGCGGCCGAGGAGATGCCGTGGTTCGGGCAAGAGACCTTCGCTGCGGCCGAAGCCAGGGGCCCGTTGACCGACAAGGTTTATCGGGACGCGCTGGCGAAATTGCAGCGATTGGCCGGTCCGGAAGGCATCGATGCGGCCATGGATGCGGGCCACCTCGACGCATTGCTGGCGCCGGCGCAGGGACCTGCGTGGCGGATCGATCTGGTCAATGGCGATCCGGATTCGCCTTCCGCGTATGGTCCCGCGGCGGTGGCCGGTTATCCGTCTATCACCGTGCCGGCCGGGTTCGTGCACGGGTTGCCGATTGGCATGCTGTTCTTCGGGCGCAAGTGGAGCGAACCGACCTTGATCGGGGTCGCCTACGCTTACGAACAGGCCACGCACGCGCGGCGCGATCCCGGGTTCCTGACCGTGCTGCCGGCGCCGCAGGGCATCGACGCCTGGACGCAGAAATCCGCCGCCTCGGCGCACCTGCCGGGCGGCGGAAAGCGCTGAAGCGCAGCGTGAAGTTTGCTTCAGGCCGCTCGCGCCGGCTGCCGCAACTGTTGCACCACGGCTCTGGCCGCGCTCGCGGACGAGGCGGGGTTCTGGCCGGTGATCAGGTTGCCGGACGTGACCACGTGCGCCTGCCAGTCGGCGGCCTTGGAATAGAGCGCTCCGGCTTCCTTGAGCATGTCCTCGACGAGGAACGGCACCGCGTCCGCGAGTCCCGCGGCGCGTTCTTCGGAATTGGCAAATCCGGTGACGGCCTTGCCACGCACCAGCGACAGGCCGAAGGGGCCGCGCGCGTCGCGCAGTGCGGCGACGCCGTGGCAGACGGCGGCGACCGGTTTGCCTTGCGCGTACAGGACTTCGATCACGTGGCGCGATGCATCGTCGCTGGCCAGGTCCCACAGCGGGCCGTGGCCGCCGGGGTAAAACACCGCGTCGAACGATTCGGGGTCGATGTCCGCCAGCTTGTGGGTGCGCGCGAGCGCCTGCATGGCTTCACCGTCAGCCAGGAATCGCCGGGTAGCGTCCGTCTGGCCGCCGGGTGCTTCGCTGTCGGGATCGACGGGTGGCTTGCCGCCGGCGGGCGACGCCAGCGTGACTTCGGCCTTCGCGTCCCTGAACGCGTAGTAGGGGGCTGCCAGTTCTTCCAGCCACAACCCCGTTTTCCTGCCCGTGTTGCCAAGCTGGCCGTGCGAGGTCAGCACCATCAGGATGTTCATGACTGCTCTCCGCGAGATAAGGGGCACCATCGTGCACTCTGGGGAGGTTTGTGGCGAATGCAAGGGAAAGGTGTGCGAAGCGCCGGGAGTTGTTACGCTGCGCATCATTTTCATGAGCGAACACGGAATGAGCCTGATCTCCGCACCCGTTTCTTACGGCGAGCTGATCGACAAGATCACGATCCTGGAAATCAAGTCGGAGCGCATGACCGACGCGGCCAAGCTGGCCAACGTGCGCGATGAACTGCAGTTGCTGAATGCGCTGTGGAAGGGCGATCCGGCGTCGCGCACCGGCATTTCCGCCGAGCGCGCCGAACTGAAGCTCATCAACGAGGCGCTCTGGGAGATCGAAGATGAAATCCGCGTTAAGGAACGCGACCAGGCGTTCGATGCACGCTTCATCGAGTTGGCGCGCGCGGTGTATCACACCAACGACAAGCGCGCGGCGGTGAAGCGCGCGATCAACCTGAAGCTGGGATCGCGGTTGGTGGAAGAGAAGTCCTACCAGGACTACGGGGCTGGCTGAAGCGCAGCTTCCAGTTTTTCGATCACGTCATCCACCGTGACGAGATCCATCACGCCGGGGTGTTCGATTTTCGTGCCCCACGGAATTTCGGCCGCCGGCTTGTGCAGGAATGTGCGCGCGGCGGCGTCGTAGCGGTCCACGCACCAGCGACGATCGGAATACGGGCCCGAGCGCGCGGGATTGCTTGCGGCGTGCAGGCCCAGCACGCGCGCACCGACTGCATTGGCCATGTGCATGGGGCCTGAATCGGGCGCCAACACGATGGAGGCGCGACGGTAGAGCGCGAGCGCGCGTTTCAGGGTGTCCTTGCCGATCAAATCCAGGGGCCGGGTTGTCATCCGCGCGAGGATCGCGTCGCCCAGCGCACGCTCGGCCGCTGACGGGCCGCCCGTCAGCACCACGCGCATGCGCAGCGCGTTTGCCGCATGGCCGGCTACCACAGCGTAGCGTTCCGCGCGCCAATTGCGCAGCGCGTGACTCGATGCCGCACTGATGACCAGCACGGGCTGCCCGTCCCCGGGCCATTGCTGCGCGGCCCACGCATGCGCTTCCTCCGCGATCGGGATATCCCAGCGCACCTGGATTTGCTTCAAGCCCAGCGGTTCGACGAAGCTGCCGATTGCGTCCAGCACGTGTTCGCCGGTGCGTGCGGGGATGCGTTCCTGCACGAAGCACCCGTGCAGGTCCTTCGCGCGTGCGCGGTCATAACCGATCCGGCGGCGGGCGCTGACAGCCGTGCTCAAGAGATTCGCGCGCAATGCAACTTGCATGTGCAGCAGTGCGTCGAAGCGGCGCCCCGCGAGGGCAAGGCGGACCGCACGATAACCGCCGATGCCTGCGCCCTTGTCGAACACGACGAATTCGACGCCGGGAACATCGCCGACGAGTTTGTGTTCCAGCTTGCCGATGATCCAGGTCAGCCGCGTCTGCGGCCATGCCGCCTGCAACGTGCGCACCAGCGGCACCACGTGGGTGACGTCGCCGAGGGCGGAGGTGCGCAGCAGGCACAGCGATTCGGGGGATTGTGGCATCGGCTTGCTAGACTTGGAATGTGAACGCATCGACGCTCCCAGACGCCGAACGCCGCGCGATCGACCCGCGTATTGTCGCATCCGGTGACGGTGCGATGGTGTTCGATGGCGGGCTGCCCGCCGCACCGACCCGCGACTGGTTCAATCCCGCGTGGTGGGCAGGGAAGGGCGCGGTGAATACGGTGGGAGGCGGGCGCGGCGGCGTCGCGTTTCTCGATACACCCGTCGGGCCGTGCGTCCTGAGGCATTACCGCCGCGGCGGCCTGGTGGCGCCGCTGTTGGGCGACCGATATGTCTGGAACGGACGCGTCCGCAGCCGCGGATTCGCGGAGTTCAGCCTGCTGGCCGAGTTGCGTCGGCGCGGCTTGCCGGTACCGGTCCCGATTGCGGCGCGCTACGCGCGGCGCGGGGTGTATTACACCGCAGACCTGATCACCCGGACGATCGAGAACGCACGCACGCTGGCGGGAATCATCGCCGTGCGCCGGTTCGACTCTGCGCTTGCCGCGCAGGTGGGCGCGCTGGTGGCGCGCTTCCATGCCGCCGGGGTGGATCACGCCGACTTGAACGCGCACAATATTCTGGTTGCGGATGAAAGGTTGTGGCTGATCGATTTCGATCGCGGCGAAATCCGCGGCACCGGTACGGCCTGGAAGCTGGCCAACCTTGCGCGGCTCAAGCGCTCCTTGTTGAAGGTGGGTGCGTGCGATCAAGACGAGGCGATGCTGGATCGCGAGATCTGGACGCCCCTGATGCGCGGTTACGAACGCGCCTCGAAGTGAGAGTGATGAAGAAAGCGACGGCCAGGAAACGTAGCGAAGAGGTGGCTGGCGAAACGCGCGGCACGGACATCTGGTCGTTGCACGTGCTGGGCGCGGGCGCCGCCAGCGCGATCGACTTGGGCGCGTCGGGCGCGGTGCTGGAACGCGACGGCAGGCCGCTGCTGTTGATCGATTGCGGGCCGGGCACGCTCGAACACTATTTGCGCAGCTATGGTGCGTTGCCGCCCGCGGTGTTCATCACCCATGGACACATGGACCATGTGGCTGGGCTGGAACGCCTGTTCCACTCCGCATGGTTCGATCCGGCGCGCCGCGGCGGTGTCAAACTGTTCCTGCACGCCAACCTGGTGCCGATCCTGCAGGCACGCCTGGCCGACTACCCAGGCGCCATCGCCGAAGGCGGCGCAAATTTCTGGGAGGGGTTCCGGCTGGTCGCGCTGTCGCGCGGTTTCTGGCTGCAGGGTTGCTGGTTTGATGTTTTCGCGACGCGGCACCATTTGCCGGGGACGTCTTTCGGCGTCGCGTTGCGCGGTTGTTTTGCATGGACCGGCGACACGCGCCCGATTCCGGAGGTGCTATCCTCGCTGGCCGACGAACACATGCTGATCGCCCACGATTGCGCGCTCGCAGGAAATCCCTCGCACACTGGTGTCGATGACCTCGAGCGCGAATACCCGCAGGTTCTGCGCGACCAGTTGCTGCTGTACCACTACAACAGTTTGGCGGAAGCCGAAGCCCTGCGCGCGCGCGGGTTCCGCGTGGCGGCGCCCGATGGACGCTATCCGCTGCATGCGCCGTACCCCGCGCGTGCCGAGGCGGGCTGATGCGGCCGCACCCCCCCATCGCGTTGCAGGCCACACCGGCGCCGCCGGATGCGCTGGGGCGCACGCTTGCGGATTTGCGGATTTCGGTGATCGACCGCTGCAATTTCCGCTGCCCATACTGCATGCCGGAGGAAGCATACCCCGCCGGTCACGCGTTCCTGCGCGCGCGCGAACGGCTGGACTTCGATGAAATCGAGCGCATCGCGCGGGTGTTTGTCGCACTGGGCGTGCGCAAGCTGCGCCTGACAGGTGGCGAACCGCTGTTGCGCCGCGACCTGCCGCGGCTGGTCGCGCGGCTTGCGGCGATCGAAGGCGTCGAAGATCTCGCCCTCACCACCAATGGCGTGTTGCTGCAGAAGTTCGCCACGCCGCTGCGCGACGCGGGCTTGCAGCGCCTCACCGTCAGCATGGACAGCGCCGATCCTGAAATCTTTCGCGGGATGTCGGGCGGGCGTGGTGATCTCGCGCAGGTTGAAGCCGGGATCGCGACGGCGGAGCAGGCGGGCTTCGCGCCGATCAAGATCAATTGCGTGGTGATGCGTGGCGTGAACGACGGTGGCGTGCTGGACCTGGTCGCGCGCTTCCGCGGCACGGGTCACGTCGTGCGTTTCATCGAATACATGGATGTCGGCACCGTCAACGGCTGGCGCAGCGACCGCGTTGTGCCTGGCGCGGAACTGGCCGCGCGCATCGATGCGCGTTGGCCGCTGGAACCCATGCCGCGCAACGCCGGTTCAACCTCGCGGCGCTGGCGGTTCCGCGATGGCGCGGGCGAGGTGGGTTTCATCAACTCGGTTACCGAACCCTTCTGCGGGGGCTGCACGCGCGCGCGGCTGGCGGCCGATGGCAAGCTGTACACCTGCCTGTTCGCACGTGCCGGACATGACCTGCGCGCGTTGTTGCGCGCAGGCGAATCCGACGCGGCGTTGCGGGCAACCGTCGCCGGCATCTGGAGCCACCGCGGCGATCGCTACAGCGAACGGCGCGCCGAACTGCGTGCGGCCGGCGTGCTGGAACACGTGGAGATGTATCGGATTGGCGGGTGAAAATAGGTTCGTGCCGAGAAAGGGCTTCTCGTCATTCCGGGGCCATCGCAGATGGCCCCGGCGATGGCCCCGGAATGACGAAATTCGAGTTTGCTTTCTGGTGATTCAATATGCGCAAGTCGCGAAAGACCTCGTTGACCCACATCGACGCCGCCAACCATCCGCGCATGATCGACGTGGGCGCCAAAGCCGTGACGGCGCGCGTGGCGGCGGCCGAGGCCGTGGTGCGTTTTCCGCGAGAGACGGCTGATGCACTGCGCGAGGGCGGTATGCGCAGCAAGAAAGGGCCGGTAATCGACACCGCGATCGTGGCCGGTACCATGGCCGCCAAGCGCACGCACGAGCTGATTCCTTTCTGCCATCCGTTGGCGATCGAGCGTTGCCGGATCGAGGCGGATTTCGTGTCCGATACCGAACTCGCGATCCGCTGTGAAGTGGCGATTTCGCACAAGACTGGTGTCGAGATGGAAGCGCTGACGGGTGCCGGTGTCGCCGCGCTGACGGTGTACGACATGTGCAAGGCGCTGTCGCACGAAATCGTCATCGAGCGCCTGCGCCTGCTGGAGAAATCCGGCGGCAAGCGCGCCGTGGAGGGTGGCAAATTGGCAGTCCGCAAACCGGGTCGCTCACGATGAAATACCGGTTGCTGTATTTCGCGTCGCTATGCGACGCCGCGGGTTGCGCCGGGGAAATCGTCGCGAGCGGGGCCGCCGATCCGCGCGCCCTGTATGCGGAGCTTGCGGCGCGCCATGGGTTCACCTTTACCCCCGACCGCTTGCGTGTCGCGGTGAACGGCGCATTCACCGGCTGGAATCATCGCCTCGCCGACAACGACGAGGTGGTATTCCTGCCACCCGTGTCGGGGGGCTGAGATGTTCACCATCAGCAGGATGCCAATCGAGATTGCGCGGCTGCAGCGTGAACTCGAAGAGGCGGGCGTGGGCGCCGTCGTCTGCTTCGAAGGCCGCGTGCGCGACAACAACGATGGCCGTGCGGTGGATGGCCTCTCGTATCAGGCTTATGTCGAACTTGCCGAGGCCGAGGGGCGACGCATCGTCGATGAAGCACGCGAAAGGTTTGCGGTCGAGCACATCGTTTGCGTGCACCGGATCGGAGACCTCGCGCCGGGCGACATTGCCATATGGGCCGGCGTGTCCGCAGCCCATCGCGGCGCCGCGTTCGATGCCTGCCGCTACGTGATCGACCAGGTCAAGCTGCGCGTTCCGATCTGGAAACGCGAGCACTATGTCGAGGGTAGTTCGGAGTGGCTTCACCCTGAAGCCGAATAGGCGGCGGCCCCGCCAGCGAATCTCCGGCGCACGAGTCGACCAATACCGTTGCTGCCTTCCGGCCCTGGCGGAGTTTTCGATCTATCGTCGCGGAGGCACCGACGGGGCCACCATAGACACTGGCGGAGAGGAAGGGATTGTTCGCATCATCCCTGATGCTCACCCCTCGCTTCGCTAGGGGCCAACCTTCGGTTGTTCAAATTCGTTCCAGACGAATTTGTCGAACCTGCGGGCTCGCACCCGCTCTCCATGAATCTCCTGGGGTTCCTGAAAACTGGCGGAGAGGGCGGGATTCGAACCCGCGAAGCGGGGTTTAGCCGCTTACACACTTTCCAGGCGTGCTCCTTCGACCGCTCGGACACCTCTCCGAACCGCGTTGCTGCTCGCGGCGGACTGCGCAGGATAACGGGCGCCCGGTACACGCACAAGTTTGACCATCGAACAGGCTTGGTGGGTTGGGGCGAGCGAGGCTGCGCGAAGCGCCGCAAGGCGAATCCCAACGCTTTCGGGCGGGTGTCGACGGGTGGATTTGTCGCACCGTGGGGTTCGCGAAGAGTGTGCTCACCCCAACCTGCTGCGCGGGTGCGCTTGGTCTGGCCGCCCTGACTTGGCACAATGGGCGGTCGCCCACAGATCGTGCCCATGAGCTATCAGGTTCTCGCCCGCAAATGGCGTCCGAAGCAGTTCGATGAACTGGTCGGGCAGGAACACGTCGTCAAGGCGTTGACGCACGCGCTGGATTCCGGGCGCGTGCATCACGCGTACCTGTTCACCGGCACGCGTGGCGTCGGCAAGACCACCATCGCGCGAATCTTCGCGAAATCCCTCAATTGCGAAAAGGGCATGTCGGCGCATCCGTGCGGTGAGTGCGCGATCTGCAAGGCCGTCGACGCCGGCCGCTTCGTGGATCTGATCGAAATCGACGCCGCCAGCAACACCGGCGTGGATGACGTGCGCGAGGTGATCGAGAACGCGCAGTACGCACCCGCGCAGGGGCGCTACAAGGTGTACCTGGTGGACGAGGTGCACATGCTCTCCAAGAGTGCCTTCAACGCATTGTTGAAGACGCTGGAGGAACCGCCCGAGCATGTGAAGTTCCTGCTTGCCACCACCGATCCGCAAAAACTGCCGGTGACGGTGTTGTCGCGCTGCCTGAAGTTCGGACTCAAGCGCCTGCTGCCCGGACAGATCGCGGGACAGATGCGCATGATCCTGGGCAAGGAAGGCGTCGGTTTCGACGACGGCGCGATCGAGGCGCTTGCGCGCGGCGCGGATGGTTCGTTGCGTGATGGCCTGTCATTGCTCGACCAGGCCATTGCGCACGGTGGCGGCACGCTGCGCGCGGATGACGTGCGTGCGATGCTGGGCACCATCGCCGACAACGAAGTGGGTGCGCTGTTGCGCGCGCTGGCAGATGGCGATGGCAAGGCGCTGATGGCCGAAGCCGAACGCATCGCCGGACTCTCGCCGGATTTCGCCGTGGTGCTGGAACAGCTCGCCTCGGCGTTGCACCGCATCCAGTTGCGGCAACTGGTGCCCGGTTTCGAAGGCGACGAGGCCGAGCACGAAACGCTGGATGCACTCGCGGGCACGGTGGCTGCGGAAGACGTGCAGGTCTGGTATCAGTTCGCGCTGAACGGCCGGCGTGACTTGCCGCTGGCGCCGGACGTGCGTTCCGGATTCGAAATGACCCTGCTGCGCATGCTGGCGTTTGGCGGTGACGATGCGGACGCACAGACCACGGCGGTGCCCGGACGCAGCACGGTGCCGCGCACTTCCGCGCCGGTGGCGCCAGTGTCTGCCGCGGTACCCGCGCAATCATCGGCGGCGAATCCGCACGCGGCGCCGGTCGCCGCGGCCAAGCCTGTCGTTGCTCCGCGCATCGCGGGCATCGCGGATTGGGAGAACTGGATCGCGCAGGCCGATCTGGGTGGCCCGGCAGGCCTGCTGGCGCGGCATGCACTGCCGAAGTCGTTCGAGGGTGAGGTGTTGACACTGGCCGTGAAGCCCGATCACATGATCTTTTGCACCGATTCGGCCAACAGGCAATTGCAGGACAAACTCGGCGAAGCGATCGGCCGCAGCCTGCGCGTGCGCATCGTGCACGAGGCGGTTGCCGAAACACCAGCCACTCGCGCGGCCAAGGCACGCTCCGACGAGCAGGCCGCGGCCGAACGTTCGATGGCCGACGACCCCATCATCCAGGACATGCAGCGCCAGCTTGGCGCGCAGGTCATCCCCGAAAGCATTCGACCCGCAGGCAGGCAGGCATGAAAGGACAAATCGGACAATTGATGCAACAGGCGCAGCAGATGCAGGAGAACCTGAAGCGGGCGCAGGAAGAAATCGCGAAACTCGAAGTCACCGGCAGCGCCGGCGGCGGCATGGTGGAAGTCACGATGACCGGCCGCCACGAAGTGCGGCGCGTGCGCATCGACCGCAAACTCATCACCGACGATCCGGAAATGGCCGAGGACATGGTCGCGGCCGCGGTCAACGATGCGGTCAACAAGGTCGCCGAAGCGAGCCAGCAGAAACTTGGCAGCGTGAGCTCCGGAATGAATCTGCCGCCGGGTTTCAAACTTCCTTTTTGATCGCATGAGCGGCGATTCCACCCTTCTCTCCGAGCTGATCGAAGCGCTGCGCTGCCTGCCCGGGGTGGGCGCCAAGAGCGCGCAGCGCATGGCGTTTCACTTGCTGGAGCGCGATCGCGAGGGCGGCGTGCGCCTTGCCGCGATGCTGCAGCAGGCCATGCAACGCATCGGGCACTGCAAGTCCTGCCGCAACTTCAGCGAATCCGGTGAATGCGCGATCTGCGCGAACCCGTCGCGCGACCCCGCGTCGCTGTGCGTGGTGGAGACACCCGCCGACCTGCTCGCGATCGAGCAGGCCACCGGTTATCGCGGCAGGTACTTCGTGCTGATGGGGCGCCTGTCGCCATTGGACGGACTCGGGCCATCCGAATTGGGCGTTGACCTGCTGACGCGCAGGCTCGCGGAGGGCGGGGTGCGTGAACTGGTGATCGCAACCAACCCGACCGTGGAAGGCGAGGCGACTGCGCATTGGCTTGGCCAGCTCGCGCGCGCCGCCGGCGTGCGTGCCACGCGGCTGGCGCACGGCGTGCCGCTGGGCGGCGAATTGGAATACGTCGACCGTGGCACGCTGGCACATGCGTTCGGCAGCCGTCATTCACTCGACGATTGAAACCCGCTGCGCTACTCGCCACACCCATGTGGCTCGCCCTGCGGGCCGCCTGCGGCGTTCAAACCGGCAGTCCGTGCCGGTTTAGTCGGCAACTTGCGCGTCGGCGGTGCCCGTACCGCGAAGGCAGGATGCCGGAGCGAATGGCCCAAAGGGCGAGCCGCGGACGCAGCGAGTTATGCTCACGTACTGTCGTGTACGCTCCGCTTGCTGCTGCTGACTCGCCACATCCATGTGGCTCGCCCTGCAGGCCGCCTGCGGCGTTCGCATCGGCAATCCTGCCGATGCAATCGGCGCCACGCAATCTGCCGTCGCTCGCGACGGTTTCAATCGCAGAGGTTCCTGATGACCGACACCATCTTCGACAAGATCGTCCGCCACGAACTGCCGGCCGACGTCGTGTATGAGGACGATGACGTCCTCGCGTTTCGCGACATCCATCCGCAGGCGCCGGTGCATGTGCTGTTCATCCCCAGGAACAAGTCACTGCCCACCCTGAACGACTGCGGCGAAGCCGACGCGCCGCTGCTTGGCAAGTTGTTGCTGGCGGCGTCCGCCTATGCCAAACGCGAAGGGTTTGCCGATGACGGTTACCGCTGCGTGATCAACTGCAACCGGGGCGGCGGCCAGACGGTGTTCTACTTGCACGTGCACCTGATGGCGGGCAAGCAGATGCCGGAGCGGATGGTCTGACCCGGCACGGCACAGAAAGAAGCCCGCGCAAGCGGGCTTCTTTCCGATGGTTGGCGAATCAGCCTTTCTTCGGCGGCGGTGGAGGTGGCGCCGGTCGCGGCACCACGATCACGCGCGGCGGGTAATACCACGGACCATAACCCCAGCCGCAGCCCCACCCGGACCAGAATGGATCGCAGGGACCCCACGGGCCCCAGGGATCCGGGCGCTCCACGTACATCGGCCGTTTTGGCCACAGGTAGATCGTGTTGGCCGCGACCCGTGGATAGGTGTAGTCGTACTCGCCGATCTTGTGCCGGACGGTGCCGTCCAGCGAGCCGGTTACCGTGATCTCGCGGCCCTTGGCAAACACTTCGGGATCGTAGAAACCCTGTTTGCACGCGACGAAACGCCCGAGGCCCTGGTCGCTGCTGTCCCGGTTCGGCCGCGCCTGCGAATCCAGCGGCTCGGCCAGCACATAGAAACAGGTCTGCTGTTCGCGCGGCTCGGTCTGGATGATCTGGCCGCCCCATCGCACGGGCGCCGCCGCCGCGGTACCGCTTTGGGCCGATTCGAGCGATACGGGCGCATAGTTGCCTTGCAGCGGCTGCGGAATCGTTGCGCAGCCACCCACGACCAGTGCGCCCAGGACGGAACCAAACAAGACACGACGTAACATGACAAGCCTCCGGGAAACGTGGATCCCTTCTATCGTTATTTGACCACACGGCGGGGATGGAAATTGCGAATGGCCCGCAAGAACGCGCGAATTCGTTCAGGCGGCGGTTCGGTAAGGGCGTAACGCAACTCCAGATAGTCCGCCGCCAGCGCCCGCAACGGTTGCGCCGACGCTGGCAGCAACAGGGTACAGCGATGGTAGAAGTCGCGCGGGCCCTCGCTGGTTCTGCGCACGATGCCGATGCGCGCCAGCCGGTGCTGCAGTCGCAGTTGCGCGGCGGCCAACGCGTCGCGTGGTTTGTGGCGCGGGCGCAGCGAAGCGAGCAGCGCACCGAAACCGAGCGCCAGGAGTACGGCGATGGCCAGGGCGATGCCCAGCATCTGCGCGGTGGCGTGTTCGACGCCGAACGGCCTGAAGAGGCGGTCCTGCGAGAGCGCATCGAAGCCCACCACCGTTTGTCCCCACCAGCGATTGATCACGTCAAGGCGATTGCGCCATGGCATCCACCAGCTGCGGCTGCCGCCACCGACGTCGCCCGCCGCACCGCCGGTATCGGCCATGATGATGCGGCTCACCGCGGCGGTCGGATCGACGCGCACCCAGCCGCGGCCTGCCAGCCAGACTTCCGACCAGGCATGCGCGTCGGATTGGCGAATCAAGAGATAGTGCGCGAACGCGTTCCAGTAGCCTCCCTGATAACCCACCACGACGCGCGCGGGGATGCCTGCGGCGCGCATCAGGAAGGTGAAGGCGCCGGCGTAGTGCTCGCAGAAACCGGTTTTGGTATTGAACAGAAAGTCGTCGACGCTGTTGCGGTCCAGCGGCGGTGCGTCGAGGTCGTACACGAAGCCGCCATCGTGGAACAGCGCGAGTGCATCTCGGACGATCGCGGCATCGTCGCTGCCCGCCGCGGCGCGCCAGCGTTCCGCGAGCGCGCGTGCGCCCGGGTCGAATCCGGCGGGCAGCTCCAGTGCGGCCGCGCGGATGCGCGGGGCGAGCCGTTCGGGTGCAAGCTGGTAGTCGGTGGCGGAGGCGACGCGATAGTGGAGGGTCTGGTCGATGGGTTTGCTCGACCACAGCGTGTGGTCGGGCCCCATCACCGCGTCCTCCGGGGCATCGACCGGTACGTCCAGAGCAAACATCCAATGTCGGTGGCTGGCCAGCAGCGTGACGTCGTAATGCGTGAGTGGATCGTGGACACCCACCGGCGCCGGTGGCCATGGGCGCCGCGCGGCGGCGCCGGGCACCCACGCGCTTCCGTCGAACGACCACAGCACCATGCCGCGGAAGTAACGTTGGTTTTCCGGTGGCGGTACGCCGTCGAAACCGATGCGCATAGCGACGGCGTTGTCGGTCAGCAGTGAGTGCAGGTCGCCCGGCGCCATGCGGTCGGTCATGCCGGTGCGCGCCACGCCGTTGCCCGGTGCGCCCCACAGCGGTGTCGCCAAACGCGGGATCAGCAGGAAGCCCAGCAATGCGGCGGGCAGGCTGACGCCCAGCAACATCGCGGCGGTCCTGAACGCGCGCAGCCAACCCGATTCCGGCAGGCCCGGTTCGAGCGCGCGCAGCGTGGCCAGCGCCGGCAACAGCATCAGGCCTACGATGATCGTGAAAGCCAGCGCCTGGTCGAACAGCAGCGCGCTCATCAGGATGAAGCAGGCGAAACCGATGGCCATGCGTCCATCGCGCGGGCGCTCGCTTTCGAGCAGCTTCACGGCCAGCAGCCCGCACACGATTGCCGCGCCCGGTTCGCGCCCGAATGGCGTGCCGTACACCGCAACCACGGCCGCCGGGACGGTCACCAGCAGCGCGATGCGCAACCACGCGGAGACGCGTCCGCGCTGGCGCCTGCGTTGCCACCAGCGCGCGGCGACGATCGCGGCGAGGATGGCGGCGTACCACACCGGCATGTGCGGCGCGTGCGCCGCGAGCACGCAGAGCACCGTGACGCACAACAACGTGAAGGGCAACGGCGCGAGTCCGCTTGCCGGGCCATGGGTGCCGGTCGGGATCCGTGGTGCCTTCATGGCAACTCCGCCAGCGCAGTCAGGCAGCGGTGGTAGTGCGCGGCGTCGCTGCCGGGTCCGAGCGCGCGGCGATCGTCGAGAATCAATGTCCAAGGGTGCGCCGCGGCGTACGCATCGCACACCCAGGCCGCGAGGCGCGAGATCCGCGTTTCGCGATCAAGGCCGGACAGGTCGCGCCAGTCGAAACGCAGCGGTTGCCCCGGCGCGGCGCGGTCGAATTCCCGCACCAGCAGGTGGTCGTGGCGGGCGCTGGCCTTCCAGGCGACGTGCCGGATCGGATCGCCCACGTGGTATTCGCGCAGTCCCGCGAATTCATCACCGCCGGTGATGCGTTCCCTCGGGTCGTCGTGGTGCGCGGGCGGGCGGCCATCGCGCAGGATGCGCGGGTACACCAATGCGCGCTGGTCCGGCGTGATCCAGCTCCAGGCCCGGAACAGGCCGAACGGCAGCGTGCTGGAAAACCGCATGCGCGGTATGGGCATCCACCCGCGCGCGTCGGTGGGCGCGGTCACCGTGGCGCGGCTGACGCCGGGGCGCAGCGCGCAAGGCTGCTCGATGTCGTCGAGCGCGACCTGCAGGCCGGGGCGCGCGCGACGGTCGTCGGCGAAGGCGAGGTGGATCGGCAACCGCGCGTCGCAAAAGCCGTGGTCGGCGTGCAGCGAACGCAGGGTGAGGTCGTGCAGTTCGCGCCAGGTCAGCAACATGCTGCTCGCAAGCGCGGCGCCGAGCGTGCAGGTGAGCAGCAGCGCGGCATTGTTCTGGTAGTTGAGCGCGCCGATCAGCATGGTCGCGAGCAGCACCGCGAAACCCAGGCCCGCGCGGGTCGGCACGATGTAGACGCGGTTGCGGTCGAGCGTGACAGGCAACGCCTCCGGCCGGCGCCCGCGTGCCAGCGCAGGCAGCCAGCGCCGGATACGCACCGCGAGGGTATTGCGTTCGCCTTGCACCACGCCGCCCATCGGATCACTCCACGGCGACGGTTTCCAGCAGCGCCTGCGCCAGCGCGTCACGCGCCAGGTTGCGGGCCGGGATCAGGCGATGTCCGGCGATGGCGACGAACACGGCCTGCACATCTTCGGGCAGCGTGTAATTGCGGTCGCCCAGCAGCGCCCACGCGCGTGCGCAAGCAAGCAGGGCCAGTCCGGCGCGTGGCGACAATCCCGTACGGATGTCGGGATGCTTGCGGCTGGCGGTGACGAGTGCCTGCACGTAATCGAGCAGGGCGGGGCTGGCGGTGGCGGCGCGTGCCTGCTGGCGCAGCGTCATGATGTCGGGACCGGACAGTCGCGCGGCCATGCGCTCGAGCGTCGCGCCGCGGTCCTCGCCGGTCAGCAGGCGGCGTTCGGCGTCGGCGTCGGGATAATCCAGAGAGATCCGCAGCATGAACCGATCGAGCTGGGAATCGGGCAATGGGTAGGTCCCGGCCATGTCGAGCGGGTTCTGGGTCGCGACCACGAAGAACGGTTCCGGCAACGCGCGGCTGGCCCCGTCCACCGTGACTTGGCCTTCGGCCATGGCTTCCAGTAGCGCGCTTTGGGTTTTCGGTGTCGCGCGATTGATTTCGTCGGCCAGCAGCAGTTGCGCGAAGATCGGTCCCTGCTGGAAGCGGAACGCGCCGCTGTCGCGGTCGAACACGCTGACGCCCACGATGTCGGTGGGCAGCAGGTCGGAGGTGAACTGGATGCGCCGGAAGCTCAGGCCCAGCGTGGTAGCCAGCGCGTGCGCCAGCGTGGTCTTGCCGACGCCCGGTACGTCCTCGACCAGCAAATGGCCACCAGCCAGCAGGCACGCAAACGCCATCCGGATCGGCC
>DATFGL010000069.1:0-8108 GCA_035249465.1 Rhodanobacteraceae bacterium
TCGCCGCGTACGCTGGGCAGCAGGTGATAACCGGCCAGCACGCGTTCCTTTTGCAACGCGTCAACCAGTTGCAGTCCGGCCTCCGGACCTTCGGCCATCGACACCGCGACCGCGCGATTCAATTCCACCACCGGTGACGGCGCGATTTCCGCCAGGCGCGCGTACAGCGACGCGATCCGCGCCCAGTCGGTGTCCTTCGCACGCAGCGCGCGTACATGGCAGGCGGCGATCGCGGCCTGCAATACGTAGTTGCCGTCGGCGCCGCCGAGTCGTTCCGCGCGATCCAGTCCGGCCAGTCCACGGCGGATCAGCAAGCGATCCCAACGCGAACGATCCTGATCCAGCAAAAGAATGGGTGTGCCGTCGGCGGCGGTGCGGGCGTGCAGCCGCGAGGCCTGGATTTCCATCAAGGCCACCAGTCCGTGCACTTCCGGCTCGCGCGGCGCAAGCCCCGCCAACACGCGGCCCAGCCGCATCGCTTCCTCGCACAACGCGGGCCGCGCCCAGTCGCCGCCCGCGGTCGCGGTGTAGCCTTCATTGAAGATCAGGTAAACCACTTCCAGCACCGCGGCCAGCCGCGGCGCGAGATCTTCGCCGCGCGGCACCTCGAACGGCACGTGTTTGTCCGCGAGCGTGCGCTTGGCGCGCACGATGCGCTGCGCGACGGTAGGCTCGGGCACCAGGAACGCGCGCGCGATTTCCGGCGTGGTCAGGCCACCCAGCATGCGCAGGGTCAGCGCGACCTGCATGTCGCGGGTGAGCACCGGATGGCAGGCGGTGAAGATCAAACGCAGCAGATCATCGCCGATGTCGTCATCCAGCGCGTCCGCATGGTCGGGCGCGTGCGTCATGGCGTCAGGTTGGAGTTCGTAGTCAATCGCGGCTTGCTTGTCGTCGCGCATCTTGTCGTGGCGCAACTGATCGATCGCGCGGCGCTTGGCCGTGGTCATCAACCACGCGCCTGGATTGTCGGGCACGCCATCGGTCGGCCAACGTTCCAGCGCGACGACCAGCGCTTCCTGCGCCAGATCCTCGGCCTGTCCGATGTCGCGCAACATGCGCGCCAAGCCCGCGATCAGGCGCGGCGCCTCGATCTTCCAGACCGTTTCGATGATGTGGTGGGCATCGGCCGTCGTCATGACGGCCGATCACAACATCCCTGCGCGTCCGGCGCAAGCGCTCAATTTCCTTGCGTTCAGGCCTTGGCGATCCTCTCGCGCAAGCTCGCCTCGTGTTCGCGGATCGCGGGTGTTGCGGCTTCGCCGAAATCTTCCATTTCAGCCACTGGGCGCAGTTCGATCTCCATGCCCCCGTCGAATAACGGCGCACGCTTGATCCATTCGATGGCCTCTTCCATGGAGCGCACCTGCCAGAGCCAGAACCCGGCGATGAGTTCCTTGGTTTCCGCGAACGGGCCATCGATCACCGTGCGCTGTTTGCCGTCGAAACGCACCCGCGCGCCTTTCGAGCTGGGATGCAGTCCCTCACCCATCAGCATCACGCCGGCCTCGACCAGCTTTTCGTTGAACTTGCCCATCTCTGCCAACTCTTTGGCATCCGGCATCACGCCGGCCTCCGAGTCCGCACTCGCCTTCACGATCACCAATACGCGCATGACTTGTCTCCAGTGCCCGGCATGGGGCCGGTTTCGATACAGCGACGAACGGTCGGCGCCGGAATCGACAGCCCAGGTGGCGTTTCACTTTGAAACCCGATCGTGCTGAGCCCTTCGACTTCGCTCAGGACGAACGGAAACTCAAGATGGAGCGCTGTTTCAATCCGGGCCGGATTGACCGGCATCAGGGAACCCCTGATCGGCGCCCCGCATCATGCAGGGCTTGCACGCAAGCCGGAGCCTCCATGTCCACCGCCGCCGCCACTTCCTTGAGCCAGCCTGCACCGCCGCCCTTGCATCCATTCCGTCCGCTGTTTTTCTGTGCGGCGCTCGCGGCGAGCCTGGGCATGCTTGCGTGGGGCACATTCCTTCACTTCGGCTGGTTGCCTTCGGCCGCACTGCAGAACCCGTTCTACTGGCACGCGCACATCATGTTGTTCGGCTTCGGCGGCGCACTGGTGGGCGGGTTCCTGCTGACCGCCTCGGCCAACTGGACGGGCATCGCCACGACTTCACGGCGCGGGCTGGGGTTGCTGGTCGCCACATGGGTGATTGCGCGCGTGCTGCTGCTGACGTCGCTGCCGTTCTGGATCGGCGCGCTGTTCGACGTTGGCTATTTGTTTGGGCTGGTATTCCTGGTGGGGCGCGTGTTGTGGTTGTCGAAGAACAAGCGCAATGCGTTCCTGATTTTCATTTTGCTGTTTTATGCCGGGCTGGACATCGCGTTCTACTCGGGCGTGCTGGCCGGGAATGCGGTCGTGCCGACGCGTGCGCTGATCGGCACGGTCGATCTGCTGACGGTGTTGATGCTGGCCATCGGCGGGCGGGTGATTCCGTTCTTCACCGGCCGCAAGCTTGCCGGCCATGCGATGTGGGTGAACAAATATCTGATCTTCGCGGTGAACGGCGGCGGCGCGCTGATCCTGCTGTGCGGGCTCGCCGGCGCACCGGGCCGCGCGCGCGGTGCGCTGATGATCGTCGTGGCGCTGCTCGCGTTCACGCGAGTGATCGGCTGGCGCGGCTGGCACACCTGGCGCGAACCGATGCTGTGGGTGCTGCACCTTGGCTACCTGTGGCTGGCCGTCGGCCTCGTCGTGCGCGGCTTCGCGTTGCTCGGCCTGTATGCGATGCCGGAAATCGACACCCTGCACGGCATCACCGTCGGCGCGTTGGGCACGCTGTCGCTGGGTATGATGGTGCGCGTAGCGCAAGGCCACAGCGGCATGCCGATCCAGTCCAACGCCGCACTGACGATCATGTTCGTGTTGCCGAGCTTCGCCGCGATCCTGCGGCTCGGCTCCAGCCAGCCACATGGCTGGGTATGGGCAGCAGCGGCATGGTTCGTCGCCTACACGATTTATCTTTTCGCGATCGGCCCGCTGCTGGTGCGCGGGCGCGTGGCCACGCGTTGACGTCGCTCGTCGAGACCGGGCAATGCAACTTCCGCACGTCAGGCGGGTCTGCATTTCGAGAGGTCTCGGGAGATTGGCATGCGAACATCAATGATTTCAGCAACTTTGCGCGCATTGTTGATGCTGTCGATCATGCTCGTCGTGACAGCCTGCACCCCTGCCGCGAACGGCGCAACGGCACGCGTCGCGTTGCCGGCTCCCAGGGTGGACACGCCCTTGGCGGCCCGTTCGGGCGATGCCACCGCGGTATTGGCGGGCGGCTGTTTCTGGGGCATGCAATGGGTGTTCGAGCATGTGCCCGGCGTGACAAACGTGACCTCCGGCTACGCGGGCGGTGCGGCCAACACCGCGACCTACGGACAGGTCAGCCAGGGCGACACCGGCCAAGCCGAAACGGTGCAAATCCATTTCGATCCGTCGAAGGTCAGCTACGGCCAGTTGCTGCGCGTATATTTCTCGGTGGCGACGAACCCAACCGAACTGGACCGGCAAGGCCCTGACACCGGCTCGCAATATCGCGGCGTGATTTTCTACACCAATCCGGAGCAGCAAAAAATCGCCCGGACCTACATTGCGCAACTCACCGCCGCGCACGCATTCGCGGCGCCGATCGTGACGGAGGTCGTTCCGCTCCGGGCGTTTTATCGCGCCGAGGATTACCATCAGGATTACGCGCGACTGAATCCCGATGCGCTCTACATCGCGATCAATGATGCACCGAAGGTCGCCGCCCTGCAACGCGAACTGCCGAAGCTGTATCGTGCGCAACCCGCGATCTGGCACGACGATCATCCAAAGGTCATCAGCGTCGACGTGCATTGAGCGTGCGGTGACGCGGGAACCCCCTCATTTCAACCGGCCACGCAGCACCAGAACCGGCGAAACCGCTCTAGGCGTCTGCACTTCCGCAGGTCTTTACGCGCAACAATCCTGGCGGCGCTGCACCGGCGGACAAGGCACTTCGCCGTACGAGCAGAACACGCAACAATCGCCGGGCTTGGGACGCAGCATCGCGCCGCAGCCCGCGCATTCGTGGAAAAACACGCAGGCGTTTTCGGGCATGGCTTCCAGGTCGTGGTGCCCGCAATGCGGACAGATCAAAGTCGATTGCAGGATCGCCCTGCTTGCATGGGTGGTCATCCCCGCATCTTACGCGCACGAGCCGATCAGAACCAAATACGCACGAATGATGCGATACTCGACGTGACTCATCGGCGATCGCAGTCGCTCGGACGCATGAACTACCGCCACGCCTTTCACGCCGGCAACTTCGCGGACGTGTTCAAGCATGCGATCCTGCTGGCGCTGCTGGATGCGCTGACGGTGAAGGACAAGCCGCTTTGTCATTTCGACACCCACGCGGGACGCGGCAGCTATCGCCTGGACGATGCCGAGGCGAAAAAAACCGGCGAATGGCGCGACGGCGTCGGGCGACTGTTCGATGATCCCGCCTCACCGGCGTTGCGCCGCTATCTCGATGCGATCCGTGCGTGCAATCCCGATGGCGCGCTGCGCGTGTATCCCGGGTCGCCATTGCTGGCGGCACAGGCCCTGCGCACGAACGATCGCCTGGTTCTTTGCGAAACACAGGATGATGAAACCGCCGCGTTGCGTGCGTTGTTTCGCGATGACGCGCGCGTGCACGTCCATGCGCGGGACGGTTATGCGGCCATGAACGCGCTGCTGCCGCCCAGCGAACGTCGCGGTCTGGTGCTCATCGATCCGCCGTTCGAGGCGCAGGAAGGCGAATTCACCGCCATCGAAACCGCACTCGCGCAGGCACACGCGCGCTGGCCGAACGGTGTGTACGCGGTGTGGTACCCGATCAAGTCACATCGCTCGATTGCACCCTTCCATCGCCATCTTGCCGCAGGACCGTTCGACAAGGTTCTGGTAGCGGAACTGCTGGTGCAGCCCGACGATTCGCCGTTGCGTTTGAACGGCTGCGGCATGCTGATCGCCAATCCGACCTGGAAAATCGACGCGGCCCTCGCCACCATGTTGCCGGCATTGCGCAATGGGCTGGCCCGGTCGCCCGCGGCCACACATCGGCTGCACTGGCTGCGCGGTGAATGAGTCGTGCTGGCCGCGCCGCGCAAGCGGTTTCTCGCTATCCTTTGAACCATCCCGCCGTGTCGAAGGCCACGACCATGCACGCAACACTTCGTTTCGTGTTTCGCCCGCTGCCTGCATTCGCGTTCGCCGCGCTGCTTGCGGCCTGCGCTCCCGCGCCGATCTACAAGACCGGGCCGTCCAGCGTCAATGCGACGCCGCAACAGGTTGCGACCTCCCCCGCGAATTTCCGGAGTCTGCAAGTCGTCTGGGGCGGCAGTGTCATCTCGGTGCACAACCTTGCCGATCACAGCGAAATCGAAATCCTCGCCTACCCGCTGGACTCGTCGCAACGCCCGCGTCTCAAGGAACCGGCAACCGGCCGTTTCATCGCCATCGTGCCGGGCTTCGTGGAACCCATGAATTACCCGCCGGGCTCGCTGGTCACGCTGCGCGGCACGCTGGATGGCTCGCGCAATGGCGAGGTGGGCCAGGCCGGCTACACGTTCGCGCTGGTGCACGGCGAGGCGATGCACCGCTGGACGCCCGAGGAAATGCGCCAGGGACATCCCAACGTCAGCATCGGGGTGGGTGTCGGCGGCTGGATCCACTAGGGAACGCCGCACAGAAAGCGAAGTCCGTGAACCCGATCCGGCGCGGGTCGAATTCGGGCCGGTCGTCGGGCAGGCCGCTGCGCGACACGGCAACCGTCGAGCCCGGCCTGGTGACGGTCCGCTTCGACCCATGATCGGCTGATAAAATCGCGGATTGCATCTTGCTGGGGCGCCCGCGGCGCTCCGGCAATGTTTTCCGTTGCCCGAACCCATGACTACAACCGCCCCCAATCTTCCGCCCCTGCCAACGAAGGCCGGCCAGCAACGCGACTGGCGCGAGCCCGCCGGCTCGTCGCTCGCGCTATTGCTGTGCGAGGCGGCGCGCGCACGCGAAGGCGTATTGGTCGCGGTCACGGAAGACAACCGAGCGGCACGCACGCTGGAAGACGATCTCGCCTTCTTCGCGGGTGAATTGCCGGTGCTGCACTTTCCGGACTGGGAAACCCTGCCCTACGACTTGTTTGCGCCGCATCCGCAACTGGTTTCGCAGCGCATCGACACGCTGTACCGGCTGCCCGCCACCCGCAAGGGCGTGCTGGTGGTTTCGATCACTACACTGATGCAGCGCCTGGCGCCACGCACGCACATCGCGGGCAGCGGGCTGGCCGTCGCACGCGGCGAAAAACTGGACCTTGCCACCGAACAACGGCGCCTCGAAACCTGCGGTTACCGCAACGTGCCGCAGGTCGGCGAACACGGCGAGTTCGCGGTGCGCGGCGCGCTGCTCGACATCTTCCCGATGGGCGCATCGGAGCCGTACCGCATCGAACTGTTCGACGACAGCGTCGAGTCCATCCGCGCGTTCGATCCCGAAACGCAGCGTTCGCTGCACCAGGTGGACGCGGTCAAGCTGCTTCCCGCGCGCGAATTTCCCCTGACCGACGAGGCGATGCGCGCATTCCGCGACCGCCTGCGCGAACGCTTTCCGATCGACGTGCGCCGCTGTCCGCTGTACCAGGACATGAAACAGGGCGTCACACCCGGCGGCATCGAGTATTACCTGCCGTTGTTCTTCGAGCACACGGAAACCCTGTTCGACTACCTGAGCGACGACGCACTGTTCGTGCTGGCTCATGATTCGCTCGGCGCCGCTGAACAGTTCTGGGCGCAGGCCGGGACCCGCTACGACCAGCGCGCGCACGATATCGAGCGGCCGATCCTGCCGCCAATGGAACTGTACCTGGCGCCGCAATCACTGCGCGAACGCCTGAACCGCGTGCTGCGCGTCGACCTGGCCGGCAGCGCCGATGCGCGCGCCGCGGACACGGGCACCGCAGCCGCGCCGGATTTTTCGGGCGGCGGTGCCACCGTGGGCGGATTTCCCGCGCGGCTGCGTGACTGGTTGGAATCGCGCCGCGGGACGCGCGTGTTGATCGCCGTGGATTCCGCGGGACGCCGCGAGGCGCTGCTGGAGCAACTGCTCGGCGCCGAACTGCGGCCCGAAGCTGTCGAGTCCTGGCAGACATTCGTCGCCCCTCCACCCCAGCCCCCTCCCCGCGGGGGAGAGGGGGTACGCGGTTTCGATGCCGCACGACTCGCGATAACCGTCGCACCTCTCGAGCGCGGCTTCCTGCTTTCGCAACCGCCCGTCGCGGTCTTCACCGAACGCGAACTGGCAGGCGAACGTGCGCGCGTCGAGCGCCGCCGCCGGCAGGTCGCGGAACGCGATCCGGAAGCCATCCTGCGCGATCTCAGCGAGCTCGAAATCGGCGCTCCCATCGTGCACATCGACCACGGCGTCGGTCGTTATCTCGGCCTGACTGCACTCGAAGTCGGCGGCATGCCGGGCGAATTCCTGGCAATCGAATACGCGCGCGGCGACAAGCTGTACGTGCCCGTCGCGCAACTCGGTCTGGTCAGCCGCTACAGCGGCGCCGATGACGAACACGCGCCGCTGCATTCGCTCGGCAGCGAATCTTGGGAGCGCGCCAAGCGCAAGGCGGCCGAAAAGGTTCGCGATGCCGCGGCTGAACTGCTCGCGATCCATGCGCAACGTGCAGCCCGCCAGGGCAGCGCCGTCGACTTCGACCGCACGATGCTGGCGCGCTTCGCGGAAGGTTTCCGGTTCGAAGAAACACCCGACCAGCAGGCGGCAATCGACGCCGTGCTGGCCGACCTTGCCGCGCCGCAACCGATGGATCGCGTGGTCTGCGGCGACGTCGGCTTCGGCAAGACGGAGGTCGCGCTGCGCGCCGCGGTCGCGGCCGCGAGTGCCGGCAAACAGGTGGCCGTGCTGGTGCCGACCACTCTGCTCGCGCAGCAACACTACGACAACTTCACCGACCGGTTGGCGGATTTCCCGATCAAGGTCGAACTGTTGTCACGCTTCCGCGCGAAGAACGAGGTCGAGGGCGCGCTGAAACGCCTCGCCGACGGCAAGCTCGACATCGTGATCGGCACGCACAAACTGCTGCA
>DATFGL010000070.1:0-38018 GCA_035249465.1 Rhodanobacteraceae bacterium
GCGCCAGGCCGTCCACGCAAAGGCGCCCACCACGAGCGGCAGCAGCCACAACCAGGCAAACTTTCGCCAACGCAGGCATGCGAACAGGCCGGCCAGCGCAAAGACCGCAAGCACCGCGTCCAGCCAGCGTGGCGGCAGCACTGGCAAGCCCTGCACCAGTACCGCGCCGGCGAGAACCGCCAGCGCACCGACCAGCATCCCCGGCCCGTTGTGGATTGCGCGGCGTTCCGTGCGCGCCGACATGCGGATTAATCGTCGTGCGGCATCGGCTGCAACGCCCCGCTAGTCAGTTCCAGCACCCGGTCCATGCGCCGCGCGAGGTTGCGGTCGTGCGTCACCAGCACGATGGCGGTGCCTATTTCGCGGTTGAGTTCCAGCATCAGTTCGTACAGTGCCGACGCATTCTGCTCATCGAGGTTTCCGGTAGGCTCGTCCGCCAGCACGCATGCGGGCCGCGTCACCAGCGCGCGCGCCATGGCGCAGCGCTGGCGTTCGCCGCCGGAAAGCTCGCCGGGCTTGTGTTCAAGCCGATGCCCCAGGCCGACGCGTTCGAGCAGCGCCTGCGATTGCTCGCGCGATTCATGGATCGCCGCGCCGCGGATCAGCAGCGGCATCGCGACGTTTTCCAACGCGGTGAATTCCGGCAGCAGGTGGTGGAATTGATAGACGAATCCGAGCGCCCGGTTGCGCACGCGTCCGCGTTTGGCGTCGGGCAGCTTCGACAGCTCTTGTCCCTGCAATTCCACCGAACCCTTGCTTGGCGTGTCCAGGCCGCCCACGATGTGCAGCAGCGTGCTTTTGCCGGAACCCGATGCGCCGACGATGGCGAGCGTCTCGCCACGCGCCACTTCGAAGCTCGCATCGTGCAGCACCGGCGTGCGCAGCTTGCCTTCCTTGTATGTTTTGGCGACGTGGCTGACCCGCAGCACCGCGCCGTTGTTCGTGGCTGGATCATTCATAGCGCAAGGCCTCGGCCGGCTGCGTGCGCGACGCCCGCCACGCGGGATAGATCGTCGCCAGCAGCGAGAACAGGAAGGCCATGCCCGTGATCCAGCCGACGTCGCTCCAGCGCAACTGACTCGGGACGCTGTTGATGTAATAAACCGACTCCGGCAGGAACTGGTAGCCGGTGAGGTTCTGGATGCCGTTCGCGATCGCGGGCAGGTAGGTCGCGAGCAGCACCCCGCAGACACCGCCGACGACGATGCCCATCAAGCCGATCAGCATCCCCTGGATCATGAACACGCCCATGATGCTGCGCGGGGTCGCGCCCAGCGTGCGCAGGATCGCGATGTCCGATTGTTTGTCGGTGACCAGCATCACCAGCGACGACACCAGGTTGAACGCGGCCACCGCGACGATCAGCGACAGGATGATGAACATGACGATCTTTTCCATCGCGAGCGCGGTGAAGATGTTGGCGTACTGCTGCATCCAGCCCTGCACGCGATAGGCATCGCCCAGCTTGTTGGCCAGCGTCGTCGCCACCCTGTTGGCCGCGAACACGTCGTCCAGCTTCAACCGAACGCCGCTCGGTCCGCTCATCTGGTACAGCTTTTCCGCATCGTGCAGGTTGACGATCGCAAGCCCGGAGTCGTACTGCTGCAAACCCGCCTCGAAGATGCCCGCGACGGTGAATCGGCGAAACCGAGGAAGCACGCCGATCGGCGTCACGCTTCCCCCGGGCGCGTACAGGACGACCTTGTCGCCGAGGTTGACCCCGAGTTGCAGGGCCAGATCGCGGCCCAGGACGACATTCCACGATCCCGGCGTGAGCGCCGACAACCGGCCCGCAATCATCTTGGAACCGATGTCGGCGACCTTGGGTTCCTGGTCGGGCAGGATGCCCCGGATGAGCGCGCCGGCGTTCGCGGCATTGCCGACGAGCCAGCCGCCCTGCTCCACGTACGGCGCGGCACCCCGCACGTGCGGGTTCTGCTCCGCGATCGCGAGCGCCTTTTGCCAGTTGGGCATGCTGTTGGCGACGCCGCTGATGGTCGCCTGCGACACCATCGCCAGCGTGCGCGAACGCAATTCCCCATCGAACCCGTTCATCACCGAAATCACCGTGATCAACGCGGTAAGGCCGATGACCAGCCCCAGCATCGAGACCACGCTGATGAAGGAAATGAAATGGTTGCGCCGCTTGGCGCGGATGTAGCGGGTGCCGATGTAGAGTTCGAGGGGTCGGAACATGCGAGAGCAACCGGGCCTAACCAGGCGATGACCAAACAATCCAAGCCGTTCGTGCTGAGCGTAGTGAGCATCGCGAACGAAGTCGAAGCACCGTTGCCCTTCGACTCCGGTCCTTTGGACCCACGCTCAGGACGAACGGCGTATTTGACGCGCAAGCGTGACAGATGTCCGCGCCCGCGGGCAAGCGGTTCAGACCATCAAGGGCTGTCGGCGTTCCCTGACGCAACGGCGCCGGCGGCTTCGGCACCCAGCCGCATCCGCAACCTGCGCCGGGTATCCGCATCGAGGTTGTCGGGCAACAGCCACAGGTGCGCGCGTGCGCGCGGTGGCCAGCGCAACGTCAGTACGATCAGCGGCCCGAGTACCCGCGCACCGCTGACGGCGCCCTGCACCGCCCGACCGGCCGCGTTGTCGCGCAACGTGATATCGGTGGTTCCGTCTTCGCGCCACACCAGTGCCTTGACCCGCGGCCGCAACATGCCGGTGACGACCGCCGCGACATAGGCCAAGGTTGCCAAATGGACAACATGGCGCAGCCACGCGGGACCGTGCATGAGCTGCACGGCCACCAGTGCGAGCAGCCCGACGGCGAGCGTAACGATCACCAGCAACCACGACACCCGGCAGGTGAATCCGATGGCCGGTGCCTGCTTCACGGCGCCAGTCCGGCGCGTTGGCGAATTTCCGTGACGATCGCGCGCCACTCAGCACGCGGCGGTTCGGCGTGTCCCATCAGCCAGTCCCAGAGCTCGGGATCCTGCCGGTCCAGCAGGGCGTCGAACACGGCGAACTGCGTTGTGTCCATGGACGCACCATGCGCTTCCAGCCAGCCGCCCAGCAGCGCATCCAGTTCGCGCGTGCCGCGCCGGCAACGCCACCGGATGCGCTTCAATCGCGCGTCGGTCGAAGGCACCACTCGCCTCCCCCCGGAATCCGCACCGTCATACCGTGCGGTTGACGAGCATGAGCTTGATCTCGGCGATCGCCTTGGCCGGGTTCAAACCCTTCGGGCACGTGTTGGTGCAATTCATGATGGTGTGGCAGCGGTACAGCTTGAACGGATCATCGAGATCATCGAGCCGCTCACCGGTGGCTTCGTCACGCGAATCGACGATCCAGCGATAGGCTTGCAGCAGCACCGCGGGGCCGAGGAATCGGTCGGGGTTCCACCAGTAACTCGGGCACGAGGTGGAGCAGCACGCGCACAGGATGCACTCGTAGAGGCCGTCCAGCTTCTTGCGGTCTTCCGGCGACTGCAGGCGCTCGCGCGAACCCGGAGAGCTCTGGGTTTGCAGCCACGGCTTGATCGACTCGTACTGCGCGTAGAAATGCGTGAGGTCCGGCACCAGGTCCTTGACCACCGGCATGTGCGGAAGCGGGTAGATGCTGACGGGACCGTCGGGCAATTCATCCAGCCCCTTGGTGCAGGCCAGCGTATTCTCGCCGTCGATGTTCATCGCGCACGAACCGCAGACACCTTCGCGGCAGGAGCGGCGCAGCGTGAGCGTGGGGTCGATCTCGTTCTTGATCTTCAGCAGGACGTCCAGGACCATCGCCATGCCGGTGACGTCCACCTCGTAGGTGTCCACGCGCGGGTTGCCGCCGACATCGGGATCCCAGCGGTACACGCGGAAGCTGCGCACCTTCTTGGCGCCGGGTTTCGCGGCGAAGTGCTTGCCCTTCTGCACCTTCGACATTTGCGGCAATGTGAATTCGGCCATTTCAGTACCTTTGTTTATCGCTCGCCACTTCCACTCAAACGGCAGGTCGCTCGCTCCGCTCGCTGCAAAGTCGCGCCTTCGGCGCTGCAAAGAGTCAACAGGAGCCCAGCCCCTGGTCCTTCCCTTTACCCTTTACAGGGCGCGCAGCGCCCGACTGACTCTTTATTGTTCCTAGTACACCCGCTTCTTCGGCGGCACGGTCGCCACTTCTTCGTCCATCGTGTTCGAATGCACCGGCCGGTAGTCGAATCCGCAGCGGCCGTTGTCATCGACGGTCACCAGCGTGTGTTTCATCCATTCGGCGTCATTGCGGTCGGGATAGTCCTCGCGCGCATGGGCGCCGCGGCTTTCCGGGCGCTGTTCGGCCGAGTGCATGGTGCCGACCGCCTGCCCGAGGAGATTGGCGAGCTCGAAGGTTTCGACCAGGTCGGAATTCCAGATCAGCGAACGATCCGTCACCTTGATGTCCGCGAAGCCCGCGTAGACCTCGTCGATCTTCGCGCAGCCTTGCTTCAACGTTTCGGCTGTGCGGAACACGGCGGCGTCGGCCTGCATGGTCTTCTGCATCCTCAGACGCAACTCGGCGGTCGGTGTGCCGCCATTGGCGTGCCGCAGCTTGTCGAGACGCGTCAATGCAGGCTCCAGCGCGTCGGACGGCAAGTCGTGGTGTGGCGTATCGGGTTGGATCACCTCCGCGCAGCGGTTGGCGACGGCGCGGCCAAACACCACCAGGTCCAACAGCGAATTCGAGCCGAGTCGATTGGCGCCATGCACCGACACGCACGCGGCCTCGCCGATCGCGAACAAGCCGGGCACCACGACGTCGGGATCGCCTCCCACCTTCTGCACCACTTCGCCGTGGTAGTTGGTCGGTATGCCGCCCATGTTGTAGTGCACGGTCGGCAGCACCGGGATCGGCTCCCTGGTGACATCCACGCCGGCGAAAATGCGCGCGGTTTCGGAAATGCCCGGCAGGCGTTCGCGCAATACATCGGCGCCAAGGTGCGCGAGGTTCAGGTGTACGTGGTCGGCATGCTCGCCGACGCCGCGGCCTTCGCGGATTTCCATGGTGATCGCGCGGCTCACGACGTCACGGGAGGCGAGGTCCTTCGCGTTGGGCGCGTAGCGTTCCATGAAGCGCTCGCCCTTGGAATTGGTGAGGTAACCGCCCTCGCCACGCGAACCTTCGGTGATCAGGCAGCCTGAACCGTAGATGCCGGTCGGATGGAACTGCACGAACTCCATGTCCTGCAACGCGAGGCCGGCACGCAACGCCATGCCGCCGCCGTCTCCGGTGCAGGTATGCGCCGAGGTGCAGGAGAAATACGCGCGCCCGTAACCGCCGGTGGCCAGCACGATTGCATGGCCCTGGAACAGGTGCAGCGTGCCTTCGTTCAGGTCGATCGCCAACACGCCGGTGATGCGCCCGTTGCGCGGATCCTTCACGAGGTCCGTCGCAAAGTATTCAACGAAGAACTTGGCGTCGTGTTTCAGCGCCTGCGTGTACAACGTGTGCAGGATGGCGTGGCCGGTGCGGTCGGCCGCGGCGCACGTGCGCTGTGCGACGCCCTCGCCGTAACGTGTGGTCATGCCGCCGAACGGGCGCTGGTAGATCTTGCCTTCCGGCGTGCGCGAAAACGGCACGCCGAAGTGCTCGAGCTCGATGATGGCCGGAATGGCCTCGCGACACATGTATTCGATGGCATCCTGGTCGCCCAGCCAGTCGCCGCCCTTCACGGTGTCGTAGAAGTGATAGCGCCAGTCGTCCTCGCCCATGTTGCCGAGCGCGGCGGCCACGCCGCCCTGCGCCGCGACGGTGTGCGAACGCGTTGGAAAAACCTTGGTGACGCAGGCCGCGGAGAGGCCCTTGGCCGCGAGCCCCATGGTGGCGCGCAACCCCGCGCCGCCCGCGCCGACCACCACCACGTCGTACTGATGCGTTTCGACCTTGTAACTTTCAGAAGGCATGTCTGTCCCTTTTCCCGGATCCGATCAACGCGATTCGGTCAACCCGATTCGATTCAGTAATAGCCGGTGCCGGTCAGCCACACCGAGAGAACGGCCATGACGCAGGCCAGCGCCGCCAGCACGGCGCCGAAGCGCAGCGCAATCTGCAGGGTCACTTCCAGCCAGCGCGTGTGCACGTAATCCTCGATGACCACCTGCAACCCGAGCGCGCCGTGCCAGAACAGGCACACGCTCAGCACGATCAGGAAGATCGCATGCACGGGTTGCGCAATAGACGCCAGCACGACCGGATAGGTCGCGTACAGCAAGCCACCCACCAGGAACAGGAACCAGATCGACAGCGGGATCAGCGCAACCGCGGTGACGCGCTGGATCCACCAGTGGCGGACACCGGTTCCGGACGCGCCATTGCCACGCGCAACCTTGAGCGGCGTACGCAGGCCCTCCTGCCCGGGATAAGCGCTCACGGCGCACCTCCGGCCATGTGCACGACCAGGAAAATCCAGACCAGCACCGTCAGCGCCACGCTGAGCGCGATCATGCTCCAGCCGGCTTTCCAGTAAACCGGTGCGAACTCGCGGTCGCGGCGCGCGGACCCATAGCCCTGCCCTATATCGTGCAGCAGGTGGTAGACACCGTTGCAAAGATGAAAAAGCAGCGACCAGGTCCACAGGAACAGCAGGATCATTCCGATCGGGCTGCCGCAGAATGCCGCGAATGCGTTCCACGCCGCGCCGCTGGATGCCGCCGCGATCAATCCCCACGCCACCAGCAGCGCGCCGAGGCAGAGGAACAGGCCGGTCAGCCTGTGCAGCGTCGATTGCAGCATGTTGACGCGCCAGCGGTAGATGCCGAGATGCGGCGACGTCGGTCGGGTATTGGGCATGGATGAATTCCTGGTCACGGCTTGTGAGATGCTGCCCCCGCACCGGCGCGACAGCCGGCGATCACCCGCCATTCTCGCACGAACGCACCCCTGCTGCGAAGATCACGCGCGCGGATCGTGCCAGTTCAACGCAGCTTTGGTGAAAAGTCAGGCCATGGACGGCCGTTCTGATACATGCAAGATCAACAAGCCAGGGTTCGTCCGATCGCAAGGAACGAACACCAACCAAGGATGATCGCACTAGAAATCTATGCAGCGGCCATTCTTTTCCCAGTCACCATAACGCGTCGGATCCAGCGCATCGCCTTCGGGCGTTGGCCGCTCGCGCGGCGCGCTGGCGGGCGGCGCGACGGGCGCACTGGCCGGGTCGGGGCGCGTGTTCGAATGTTCGTTGCCCGTATCTGCCATCGCTGCGGCACCGGTCACTGAAAGCAGTGCATATTGTCGCACCCGCCATCAATGCATGCGCGCACCACGCTGTTACCTTATGCGTCACACGTTCGTCTGCCACGCCATGCCGCGCGCCGTCCTGCCCGAAGTGAATTGTCTGTTGATCGAAGGCCCGGACGGTCGGCGATTCGCCCAGGCGCAGTTTTCCGGCAACGTGGAGTCTCTCGCGCAAGGGCAGTGGCAGTGGAATGCGTGGCTCGATGCGCAAGGGCGCGTGCAGGCGCTGATGCACCTGACCGACCTTGGTGGCGAGCGCCTGCTGGCGATCCTTCGCGGCGGCAATGCCGAAGAAACGCGCGCCGGTCTCGCCCGCTATGTGTTTCGCGCGAAGGCATCCGTGACCGCGCGCATTTTCAGTGGACATGCCGGGGGCGCGCTGCCGATGGGACGCGTCGACGCCGGCCCGCACGACGACATCGCCATCGGCTGCGGTGATCGCAGCCTGCAGTTGAAAGGGCCTAATACCCAAGCTGACCCGGAAGCCGCGAACGCATGGCGGCTGGCGGACATCCGCGCGGGCTGGCCCGTTCTGCCTGCAGGCGACGCGCAATTCCTGCCGCCGGCCCTGTCGCTGGAAAGGCTGGGCGCCGTGTCGCTCGACAAAGGCTGCTACCCCGGACAGGAAATCGTGGCCCGGCTGCACTACCGCGGCGGACACAAGTTCGGTCTGTATCGCCTGCGCGGGCCAGCATCGCTGGAGCCCGGAGCCGCCGTGCAAGCCGACGCCGTCGGCCCTGTCCGGGTGCTGGACTGCGCCTCGGCTGACGGCGCGGTCGAGGTTCTCGTGGTCGCGCCCAAATCAAACACAAATACATTCAATATCTTGTACAATTGTTACGATGTTGTATCGAGATACAATACGTAACCCGATCTAAACGCCACGAATCCTTTACGGGATTTTTACGTCCTGGCACTTGCGCAGTGCACAAGACGCCCCTACCCTGCGCGCAGCTTCGCAAGCCGGGCCTGATTCGTGGCCCGGTCTGCATGCGGTCCGGAAGATCCGCACCGCGTGCCAGACGGCGACGAACGTCGATTGCACAAACGTATTGGCGCAATGCGGAACCTGCCAGCCCCGGCCCTTTGCCGGCGATCGCTTCCAGGGCCGGGCCATCAATCCATCCATTTGCGGCGTATGCCCTGCGGGCCCGCCGTGTTCCAAGCCAGGTGCCGGCCTGATCCGGCATGTGGTGCCCTCATAGGAGAACGACCCGATGACCTTGGGCCTGTTGCTCGGAATGATCGCGCTGCTTCCACGGCCGGTCGCCGACCATACCTGTCTGGCAGCCACCGTGTACATGGAGGCTCGCAGCCAGCCCACCCGCGGCCAACTGGCCGTTGCCGAGGTGGCGCTGGACCGGCTCGACATGGGCCGCTACGGAAACACCATCTGCGACGTGGTGACGTTCCCCCACCAGTTCGCGTTGACGACCACGTCGGAGAACTTCACGTTCGACAACACCGCGGCGTGGAACAAGGCGTGGCAAGTCGCCGGCCAGGCCATCGCGATCTGGTCCGAACCCGCCTCGGACCGCAAGCTGGTGGTGCCGCATGCCAACCACTTCATCCGGCTGGGCTCCACCGCCACCTGGGCAAAAAACCCCGTCGCGACGATTGGCGATCACGAGTTCTACGTCGTCGATTGATTCGGCAAGCGCCGTAAAGAAAAAGGCCCTCGACGAGGGCCTTTTTGTTGCTCACCGCGATATGGCGATCGCGGTCAGTACCTGTAGACCTGATCTTCCCTGATCATTACATAGTCGCCAGGCTGCACCTGCGGCGGATTGCGCTGGGTAACCGTGGCGTACTGCCCGTTCTGAAGCTGCACGACCACCTGCCATCCATAGTCGCCGTTGCCCGAACGCGACCCGATCGCGTGACCGGCGAACCCGCCGCCGACCGCGCCGGCGACCGTTGCCGCGGTCTTGCCGTTGCCTTTGCCAACCTGATGGCCAAGCAATCCGCCCACCACGGCCCCGATCACCGTGCCCACCGCTGCGCTGTTGTTGTTGCCCAACTGCACCTCACGAATGTCACGCACGTAACCGCAACCCTGATAGCACTGCTGGTTGCCGCCGTAATAGCCGCCTTGGGAGGGCGGCTGCCCGCCGTAGTAGCCGCCCTGCGGGGACGGCTGCCCGCCATAACCCGGGCGCGTGTTGTAGGCGGGCTCGCATCCTGCGAGCAACGCTGCCGTGGCGACCGCGCATGCCAGCATGGCTGCACGACGCATGGGTTTCGGAATTTTCACGAACGATGGTTTCGACATGTCTCTACTCCTTGTCGTGCGTGGCCGTCATGGCGCGATTACCGGTAATAGCTGCCGCCTTGCTTGTCGCTGGCAACGACTTCGCCATTGCGCACAGGCAGGCCCGTGCCCACACCCGGGTTGTGGTCCATGCGGATGTGCCCGGCCTGGCCGTTCAACGTGTAAGTGACGTCATAGCCAACCGTCTTGGTGGTCGTGCTCTTGTCGGTGACCGTGTGGCAGACGTTGCGGGTTTCCGTCTTGGTCGCGTTGTTTTCCTGATGATTCTTCTGGATCTCATGCCCGGCGAACGCACCACCGGCAGCGCCTGCCACCGTTGCCAGCGTCTTGCCCTTTCCACCACCAACCATGTGGCCCGCCAACGCACCTGCCAGACCGCCAACAACGGCGCCGCCGATCTGGTGCTGGTCCTTGTAGGTTTCCGGAACGGCGACCTGCTCATCGCGGCACACCTGCCGCGGTTTGCTTGTAGTGGCGGATTGGGTGATCGGTTGTACCGCCACGACCTGCGCAAATTGCGGGGCTGCCGCCGGTGCGCCTTGCGGCGCCTCTGCCGCGCCATTCGCCATGGGTTCCTGGCCGGGCGGCAGCTGTGCAGTCGCCGCGGAAGTGGCCATGGTCATGTTGGCCGGGGTGGCCTGGGCCTGCTGATTGCCCCCGCTTCCGCACCCCGCCAAGGCGGCGATGGCAACGATCCCGAACGAAGCGATTATTGCGTGTGCCAATCTCGATTGACGTTTCATCTTGGTCTCCCGGCCCGATGGCCCAATGACAATGGGATTCAAACAACCCGACAATGAACCGTTCATCAACGGCGCCGAATCGGTTCATGCGCCATTTCAGCGTACTCCAATGACCGAACTTTGCCCACACTCCAATATCTTCGACAGCCACGCGCATCTGGACGCGCCGGAATTCGACGGCGATCGCACGCGGGTGCTGCGTGACGCCCGTGCGGCGGGCGTGGCGGAAATGCTCATCCCCGCCGTCACCGCGGAAAGCTGGCCGAAGCTGGAGACCCTTTGCACCTCCGAGCCGGGTCTGCATCCCGCGTACGGCCTGCACCCGTGCTACCTGAACCAGCACGCCGCCACCGATCTTGCCGCGCTCGATGCATGGTTGCGCTCGCACCCCGCGGCGGCCGTCGGCGAGTGCGGTCTCGATTACATGCAGGCCGGCCTCGACCGCGAACGGCAGATGTACTTCCTGCGTGGACAATTCGAGATTGCCCGCCGGTTCGATCTGCCACTGGTGCTGCACGCACGCCATGCTTTCGAAGCGGTGATCCTGGAGCTGCGCGAGTTCGGCGAACCATTGCGCGGCGTGGTGCACAGTTTCTCCGGAAGCGCGGAACAAGCGCAGCAACTGTGGAAGCTCGGTTTCCATGTCGGCATCGGGGGACCGGTGACCCACGAACGCGCGCGGCGTTTGCGCAACGTGATCGCATCCGTGCCCGCGGAAAGCCTGCTGCTGGAAACCGATGCGCCCGACCAGCCGGGCGCTCACCACAAGGGCAAGCGCAACGAACCGGCGTTCCTGCGTGAAATACTGCATTGCGTGGCCCGGTTGCGCGGCGAAGATCCCGACGATCTGGCACGCACCACTACCGCGAATGCACGCCGCCTGTTTCGCTGCGGGTAAGCGTCAGGCGTCCGGCTTCAGCAGCATCGCCAATGCGCGTCCCACGGCAGCAAATGCAAACGCGCCGGTGACATGGGTGGCCGCGCCGAGGCCGCCACCGCAATCCAGTTTCAGCGAATCCGAACCTTCCGGCCGCGTGCCGCACACACTGCCGTCGGCCTGCGGATAGCGCACGTTTTCCAATGAATACACGGCCGGCACACCGAAATAGCGGTCGCGGTTCGACGGGAAGCGAAATTCCTGGCGCAGCTTGCGGCGCATCAGGCTGAGCAGCGCATCGTGCTCGGTGCGGGAAAGGTCGCGCACGCGGACCATGGTCGGATCCGTGCGCCCGCCCGCCGAACCGCACACGACCAGCGGTAGTTTGCGGCGCCGGCACCACGCTGCCATTTCCACTTTCACGCGGAATGCATCGCAGGCATCCAGCACCAGATCGAAACCGCGATCCAGCAATTCGGCAAGGGCCGCGGGCGTCACGAAGCGTTCGACGGGTTCGACCTTCAGCGCGGGACTGATTCCGCGCAGACGCTCGGCCATCACCGTGACCTTGGGCTTGCCCAGCGTGTTCGACAGCGTGTGCAATTGCCGGTTGGCGTTCGATACGCACACCTCGTCGGCATCGATCATCGTGAGCGAGCCCACGCCGCTGCGCGCCAGCGCTTCCGCCGCCCACGAGCCAACGCCGCCCACGCCGACCACGGCCACACGCGTGGAGGACAGGCGCGCCAGACTGCCGGCGCCGTACAGCCTCTCGATGCCGGCAAAACGGGAATCAATCATCAGCCAATGATAGCTTGGCTCAGATACGCACCCGCCCGCGCAGGATGTCCGCGAACATCACCCAATCGCCTGTAAAGCTGTAGAGCGGATGCCGGAAGGTCGCGGGCCTGTTCTTCTCGAACACGAAATGCCCGATCCATGCGCAACCGTATCCGCAAACCGGAGCACCGATCAGCCACCACGGATTCCGCGTCGCGATGGCGATCACGACGGACGCGATCACCAGCCACGAGCCGATGAAATGCATTCGCCGGCAGCGACGATCGGTGTGTTCACCGAGATAGACCGGATAGAACTCGCGAAAGCTCGCGTACATGCGGTACATCATCGCACCAAACAAAAAGCCCCGCAGCGCTGCGGGGCTTTTCGTGTCGCGTTGGCAACGATGACTCAGGCGGGCTGCACCTGGTCGGCCTGCAGGCCTTTCGGCCCCTGGACGACGTTGAAGGTGACCTTCTGGCCTTCCTGCAGGGACTTGAAGCCGGTGCCGGTGATCGCGCGGAAATGCACGAATACATCTTCACCATTTTCGCGGCTGATGAAACCAAAGCCCTTGGCATCGTTGAACCATTTCACGGTGCCGGTCTGACGCTCCGACATAACTGACTCCTTACTACTCGATTGGTTGAAAAACAGTGCACTTGCATGCACAACTTGAAGCACTGACTAGCGAGAGTGAAGACAGCGATGCGATCGTTGACACGGTCAGCAACCGGCCCCATACAAGCCACCCCCAAACGGCTTGGCTAACTCAGCGGCGCGATCGTACAGCAGTTTTGCCCCCGAATGCCAGTGCGGCGGCTGCAAAATGTTCCTGCCTGCCCTGGCAGCATCACTCCCCCCCGTTGCGGCGCCGCAGGCCCTCCTCGATGCCCACCAGGGCGGCCAATGCACCTGCGGCCAGCAGGGCCGAGAGCCCCAATCCCACGAGATTGATGACCGTTCCCAGCGCAAGCGTGACGGGGGCGGCATGCGACACCGCCGCCGTGATGCCATAGGCGATCCCCGCCGCAATCAGCAACATTCCGATCCAGGCGACCACCCGGGAGGCCGCCAGGGCCAATCCAAGGTGCCGGCTTTGCAGGTTCCGGTAGGGCAGCCAGCGGCGTGGTTCCATGTTGTCACCTCCCATTCCAGTCCATCACGGCGTTGAAGAACATCCGGTAGCTGCCGATGGTCTCGCCACGCCAGATCGGATTGTTCGCGAACAGCAGCACGTGGCCCTTGCCGTAGCGCGCGTCCACCACCGCGGCGTGCCCCGCCATCGCCCCGCCATTTTCCAGCAGGCCGCTGATCAGCAGATCGTTCCCGTCGGCCCAGCGCGCGATCACCCTGGGCCGGTTGGCGGCCGGGATCACGAACGGATTGTTGCGGACCTGCTCGGCATTGAGCGGCACGGCTTGCCACGGCTTCACATCCGGCAATTCGGGCGGCGCCTGGTACGGACGACCCTCAGGCACGTCGGCATCATCGGGACCACCGCGCCCGGTCGGGCGCTGGTAATCCTTGGCGGTGGCCAGTCCGCGGTTGCCGATGGTCTGGTCGGCAATGTTGAAGGACATGCCACCGGAACTGTAAAGCGCGAAGGAATCGTCGTAACCCGCCGCGACGGAGCTGTCCTTGTCGACCAGGTTGGCACGCAACACGCTGCCGACCACGCGCAGGTCATCGGCCTTGGCCACCGACACGCCGGGTGCGAGGCCGACATCGATCGCGAAGCGCGCGGTGTCTTCAGACGTGATCAGCAACCCGCCTTCGGCCACGAAGCGTTTCAGGTTCGCCACACCCGATTCGCCCAGGCCCGGCCGGACGTCCGGCGTTGAATCGATGCGCCCAAGGTTGGGCGTGAGTTCGGTTTTCTGCCATGGCATCGGATTGCCATACATCGGCAGTCCGTCGACGATCAATTTGGTGTTGGCGTAACCCACCGGCCCGAACAGGATCACGTCGTACTTCGCCCGGAGATTCGGCTCGCGCGAAACATCCTGCGTGTTGATGTAGGTGTACGGCACGTGCAGCTTGTCCAGCGCCATCCGCCACCAGCCTTCCGTCTGGGTGGAGAGCCATGTGTGCATCAGCGCGATGCGCGGAACACGGCCGTTTACGCCCAGCGACGCCAGCGAGAAGTCGGGCTTGTCGAAATCACCCTGCACTTCCGACATCGGCACCTTCAGCACCGAGGTATCGACCACGCGCGCCACATCCACACCGAACAGATCGCCGAACGACCAGCCGGTGTCGTCATACGGGTGCTTTTGCGGATCGTCGGGCGACCAGTACTGGCGATCCAGCAAGGTGTCCGCGATCCGCGAATACGGCTGGTCCATGCGGATGACCCAGCTACCTGCGGGGAACGTGCGCCTGGTCGTCGCGGCCTTCGGCGGCACGACCTGCTCGGCGTGCTTGCCCTTCGATTTGCCGCTGCCGGCACTTTCGGTGTCGTCCGCAACTTCCACCGTGAATGGAGCGCTGGCGCGGCTGATCTCGACGTGCTGCAAGTGCAACGTGTGCAGCAGGTGCATCTGCGCGCCCTTGTCCTTCTCGCTCGCGGTGAGCACGTACGCCGCGGGGCCGGCCAGTTCGGGCTTCTCGATCGAACGCTTGGATTTCAGCCAGAAGTTGTCGAGGAAATGCGGGCCGTGCTGCGCGAAGTAATACAACGCGGTCAGCAAGCCGGATTGCTCGTAGTTGTTGTTGTCGCGCTGCGACCACAGCACCTTGGGCAGCGGCGGATTCGGCTTGTACCAGGTGCGGGCGTATTCGTCCGGCGACAGGATGCGTTCCTCGGTGTCGGCGCCGCCGTTGCCGAAGGTTTCGTACAGCCGGCTGATGCCGTTGTGCATCGCCGCGATGAACATCAGGTAGCCCGGACTCCAGGTGTCGAAATTGCCGTGCGTGAATACGCCGGGCAATCCGAGCTTGGTCAGCTGCTCGACATTGTTCCAGCCGATCTGCTGCCATTCGCTGGTGAGGATCGGATCGATCCAGGCGTTGTACGGACCGTCGCCCACGGTGTTGTCGTACAGGAACGGCACCGACTCGTGCAGGTCGTGCAGAACCTGCGCGTGCCAGCCGACGTAGGTATTCAACACGTTCTTCGTGAGGTCCAGCGTCACGCCCATAGCGTCGCGGTTGTTGTCGTGCGCGACGTAATGCCCCCAATAGATCAGGTGCGGATAGTTTTCCCCGAGATGCGCGCGGTGCCACTTGTACAGGTCGACCATGCGATCGCGGCCGTCCACCTCGACCACCGGCGTGATCAGGGTGATCATGTGCGAACGGATGTACTGGATGTACGGCGCGTCATCCACCGCGAGCCGATAGCCAAGCTCCATCAGGGCGGTGGGTGCGCCGGTCTCGGTGGAATGGATGGTGCCAGTGATGTAGTAAACCGGAACCGTTTGCTTGATGAGTGCCGCAGCTTTCGCGTCATCCATGCCGAGCTTGCGCGGATCGGCCAATTGCGCCAGCCGCGCCTTGTTGGCATCCAGATCCTTCATCAAGGATTCGTCGGCGATCGCGACCGCGATCATTTCGCGGCCTTCCTCGGTCTTGCCGATCGTGAATACGCGCACACGCGGCGAGGCCTTGGCGAGCATGCGGAAATAGCGGTACACGTCTTCCGCGTACGGCAGCATGTTCGGCGCGCCGGCGATATCGCCCAGCACGGCTTCCGGCGTTGGCACCGTCCGGGATGCGGGCAGGTAGTCGGTCAGTGGCGTGTTGAAGTCGGCCTGGGTGGTGTATTTCGCGATCTTCGCCGTATAGGCCTGGTCGACCGGCTGATCCGGATCGCGCGCATACGGATTGTTCGCGGCGGCAAATGCGGTGCCGCACATCGCCAACGCCAGCCACGCCAGACCCCAACGCGTGCAACGCATGTCCCCACTCCCACCTTGTCTCGATCCCGCCAAGCGTAACCAAATTCAGCGCGCGACGGGGGTGTCGAAAGGCATGGTGGGGCGTCGACGCCGCGAACGTCTCAATCGCAGACCAGCCACTGCACGCTGAACTGGCGGTGCGGATCAGTCCAGACCTCCGCAACCCGCAACCCGGCGCGGGCCGCGAACCGGGCGAAGCCTTCCAGCGTGTACTTGCAGCTGTATTCGACCAGCATCGCCTCGTTTCCGGCGAAACGAAACGTGCGGCCGTCGATATGCACGTCCTGCTCGCGCCGGCTGACGATGTGGGTTTCAATCCGTTCCGCCAGCGGGTGCCAGCGGGCACGGTGGCGAAAACCAGCCAGGTCGAAATCCGCGCCCAGCTCATGGTTCATCCGCACCAGCAAATTGAGGGTGAACTCCGCTGTGACGCCGGCCGCATCGTTGTACGCAGCCTCCAGGGTGGCCCGGTCCTTGACCAGGTCGATCCCGATCAGCACGCCGCCGTCCAGCACGCCACCGCCCTGCCCGGCCTCGTTGCGCATCTCCCGCAGCAGGCGCAGCGCGTCGTCCGATCCGAAGTTGCCCAGCGTCGAACCCGGGAAATACACGACGGTCTGGCGTGGCGCGCGCGCCGCACGCGGCAATTTGATCGGCTGCGCGAAGTCCGCGCATACCGGCAGCATTTCGATGGCCGGAAACTCGCGTTCGAGTTTGCCCGTGCTTTCCGCCAACGCGCTGCGCGAAATCTCCACCGGGACGTACGCCACCGGCGATTCGAGATGCCGCAACAACAGCCGCGTCTTGAGTCCGCTGCCGCTGCCGTATTCGACCAGGCGCACTTCCGGGCCCAACGCCGTAGCGATCGCGCCAACGCATTCGCGCATGATCGCCGACTCTGTCCGGGTCGGGTAATACTCCGGTTGTTCGCAGATGCGTTCGAACAATTCCGAACCGCGCGCATCGTAGAAGTATTTCGACGGCAACCGCTTCGGGGATTTCGACAGCCCCGACAATGCATCGGCCAATAGCCCCTCGCCGGGTTGGCGGTCGTCGAGATGGCGAGCGTACGCCGCCTGCGGATTCGGTTTCATGCATCCCTCGCCAGCCGCAGTCCACTGAACTGCCAGCGTGCCGCGGGTTGAAAAAAGTTGCGATAGCTGGCGCGAACGTGTCCCGCCGGGGTCACGCACGAACCACCGCGCAACACCCACTGCCCGCACATGAACTTGCCGTTGTATTCGCCGAGCGCGCCGGTCGCCGGCCGGTAGCCCGGATACCCCACGTAGGGACTGGACGTCCATTCCCATACATCGCCGAACATTTGCAGCGGGCGGCCCTCACCGGCCGGGGCGCGGGCCGGCAATGGACGCAACATGCCGGAGTCGGCGAAGTTGCCTTCGACCGAAAGCCCCTGCGCCATCGCTTCCCATTCGAATTCGGTCGGCAGGCGTGCACCGGCCCAGCGCGCGAATGCATCGGCCTCGAAGAAGCTCACGTGGCAAACCGGTGCGGCAGGATCGAGCGCTTTGCGTCCGCCCAGGCCGAAGGCCGTCTCCAACGGGTCACCCCAATACAAGGGATGGGCCCAGCCTTCGCGGCAAACCGTGGCCCAACCTTCCGACAGCCACAACGCGGGATTGCGGTAACTGCCGTCGCCGATGAATTCGCGGAACTCGGCGTTGGTCACGCAACGATTGGCGATCGCGTGCGGCTGCAACAACTCGCGATGCCGCGGCGATTCGTTGTCGTAGGCGAAACCTTCGCCGGTGTGACCCGTCTCGACGATGCCATGGCGTCCGGCGATGAAGCGCAGCCGCAACGGCTCGGCTTTCGGCGTCACCGGCGTCTCACGGAACACCGGCTGCAACGGATTCAACGAGAACAGGTGCAGGATGTCCGTCAGCAAGAGTTCCTGATGCTGCTGTTCGTGATTGAGTCCCAGTGTGACCCGCTCCATGATCTCGCGGTCGTCGCCACGACGGCGCAACAACGCGACCATCGCATGGTCGACATGGGCGCGGTAATCCACGACCTCCTGCAAGGTCGGACGCGTCAGCAGGCCACGCTGCGGCCGTGCGTGCATCGGGCCGACGGCTTGGTAATACGAATTGAAAAGGTAATCCCAGCCCTCGTGAAAGCGCCGATACGCCGGATCGGAATGCGCGAGCAGGAATTGCTCGAAGAACCAGGTGGTGTGCGCGAGGTGCCATTTCGCAGGACTGGCGTCCGGCATGGATTGCGCGACGGTGTCTTCCGGAGCGAGCGTGGCACACAAGGCCAACGTGGCATCGCGCACGCGCCGGTATTCCGTCTCCAGGGCGTGGGATGCGGGCGCATCGTCGGCCGGGCGGAGTCGTGCGGACATGTCGGATGCTGCCTCGATGCGACGCATTGCCTGTACCCTACAAAGGGGCACCTTAATTGAAACCGTCCGCCCGTTCAGCCAGCGTGACGATGGTCGGGCGCAACGCCGGGCCGAAGATGCCGCCGTCCATTGCCATCTGCCGCCGTGACATTGCTCCGCAAACGCCTGAATGTGCGTCGGTGCTGCCGGACCGGATACAGACCAATCGGGTGATCCCGCTGGCCACGGGACGCTGCCGCGCAACGTTCGACCATTTCCATCCGCCGGACGTCGAGGATTTGGAATCGCGCCATGCCAGAGACCAAGCCTTCAGCGGCCTCGAATCGGACCCGTACCACGCCGGGCGCCTCAACCGGAAGCGGAAGAACGGCGTGCATCACTTCCACGAGTTGCGGCGCGAGGCATACGCACCGCGCGTTGGACGCGGCGCGGCGATGGGTTCACAACACCGGTGAATCATCGCGCAGCATTTCGCGGCGAACGATCGCGATGGGCGCGAAGCCGTGCTGCATGAAGCCGTCGTGGAATTTCTCGAGATTGAAATTCGCACCTTCCTTCTTTTCCACGTCGGCGCGCAGCTTCAGGATTTCCAGCTTGCCGAGCGTGTAATACAAATACGTCGGGTCGGACGTACCGCGCTTGGTTTCCACTTCACCCACCGCGGGCGACTGATAACCTTCCTTGACGAAGAAATCCCTGGCCTGATCCAACGTCATCTGCCCCGTGTGCAGCTTGATGCCGACGATGAAGCGCGCGTTGCGCAGCAGCGCGTCCTGCAACTGCCCGAGCTTCAGCAGCAATTGTTGGCGGCGGTCCTTCGGGAATTCGTACTGTGCCAGGCCCTCGTCCAGCATCATCTGTTCGCAATAGTGAGCCCAGCCTTCCGCGTTGGTGGCGGAACCGAGCAGCTTGCGCACACGATCGTCCACCTTGTGCATCCACAGGAACTGGATGTAATGGCCCGGATAGGCTTCGTGCGTGGCAATGCTGGTGATCACCGGAAAGCTGAATTGCGCCATGAATTGATCGGTACGCTGCTTTGGCCAATCCTTTTCCGGCAGCGTGACGTTGAAATACGCGGTGGTCGCCTTCGTTTCATAAGGTCCGGGCGTGTCCATCGACGCGAAGGTGGTCGCGCGCATGAACGGCGGCGTCTCCTCCACGGTCGGACGCACCGTGGACGGGATCGTGATGATGTGATGGCTGTCGATGAACCCGATCAGCGTGCCGAACGTCGAGCGGAAGGTGTCGAGCAGCCTGTCGGGCTTCGGATGATCGGCGGCGAGTTCCGCCAGTACTTCGCGCGGCGTCTTGTTCGGGTCGAGTTCCTTCGCGACCTTCGCGAATTCGGTCTGGTTGGCCTTCATGTTGGCTTCGTCGAGCGCGACCAGTTTGTCCAGCGGCAGATCGACCATCTCATCGTATTCCAGTTTCTCGTGGAACACCTTCGCACCGATCCGGAAATCGCCGTGCGATTTCGGCAACACGCCCTCTTTCAGCCATGCCTGGTAATCGCCGAGTGCCTTGATCACGGCCCCGTTCGACGCCGCGAATTGCTTTTTCAGCGCGGCATCGCTGACCTCGGTGAAAGCCGATGGCACGTCGTGCCTGAAAAACTGGATCAGGCCCGGCAACTGCTCCAGTGCGATCTCGGTGTAGATCTTGGGCGGGTTTTTGAGATTGGCACGCGCGGCCAGCAACGCCGCCGGCATTTGCCGCTCGCGTGAGATCAGGTCGCGCAGGCGCGTTTCCGGCGGCGCGAACTTGCGCTCCATCAGGGTGAACGCGCTGGACGTGATCCCGCTGGAATAAAAATCCGGGTTCTTTTCCCACGGCCGGATCGCCTGCAACGTCAGCAGCGAGCTGCGGATGTTGTTCAACACCAGGTCGCGATCACCGCGAACGAACAGGCTGAGCGATGAAGGATCGACCGCAGCGACGCGCTGCTCCCAGCCCTTGAGCGCCGTCACTTCCGACGCGATGCCTTTGCGGGAGTAATCCTCGAGCTTGCCGTCGTAGAGGTGGACGCCGTAGCTGGTCGCGGCCGAAGGATTGGTCGGCAGATAGAACGCATCGAAATATTGATCGGCCAGGCGCGCGAACGCCCGATCGGCCGTCGCCGTATCTGCAGGCGTCGTGGCGCTCGCCAGCAACGGTGCGAACACCAGGGCCCATGCCGCGACACGCCACCGCCTGCTCAATCCGCGCCCCATGCCACCCTCCCCGTCAATGAAGACGTCATGCCCGGGCCATGCCCGAAGTCCTTCAGGCTAGCAAGACCCGCACCGTGTTCCCCGTGCCAAAGGTTGGCCGACTGGCTTCTCCCCGTGGAAAGCGAAAAGGCCCGGTTGCGAACAACCGGGCCTTTCGGGTGCATCGGGCGCGCGAGGATCAGTGGCCCTGGCGCGGGTAGTAACGTCCCTGGCCCTGCCAGCCGCCGTGACCACCGGAGCCGCGATGACCGTAGTACTGCGAACCGCCGCCATAGCTGCGGTGGCCGTAGTATCCGTTGGAACCACCGTAGTAACTACGTCCGCCGCGGCTGGAATAGACGACGCCTACATTCACGCCGCCGTAACTCGGGTAGCTCGGATAGCTGTAGTAGCCGTCGTCACCGTACGAATACGCCGGATAGCTGGGATAGCTTTCGTAGTACCCCTGGGCCGGGTAGCTTTGCGCCGGGTAGTAGTAGCCGCCGTCGTAGCGGTCGTGCTGGCTGGCGCTGGCAATCACGCCGCCGATCACCGCACCCACGACCAGCGCGCCCAGCACTCTGCCGGAATCGTCGCCACGGCCGCGATAGTCATGCGCCATCGCCGCGGGCGTGGCCAGCACGGCCGCCGCAACCAGGGCGCTGGCGAGCATCAGCTTGTTGCGGATCGAACCGGGTTTGCGTTGCATGACGAACCTCCCCTTCTCAAGGTGGGCGCCAGTATCGCAGCACCGCGATAAATCTAAACTGAAGAGTTTTGTTATGGAACCGCTAACCGTTCAGGCGACCGGAGGCGTCGGCGTCAGGCACCTTTCGCCGCCGCCGCGCCGCGATCCTTGCGCTTGCGCGATTCCAGCAGGGCCTTCAGGTTCGCAACGGCCTGCTCGTGGCTGATGGCCTTGGGCTTGGGCGCGCGTGGCTTCGGGGGCTTGCGCGTCGGCGCGTGCGCGGCCGGGGCCGGCTGGCGCGGCAACTCCACGGTGCCACCCAGCATCCAGTCGTCATTGAAACGCGAACGCGGGATATAGGACGGCGGACGACGCTTGGCGGCGCTGGCGCGCGCGGCAGCCACCGCGCGGGCGGCGGTCTTGACCGAGGCCGGCCGGGACACGGGTTTGGCGGCCGCAGCCGGCTTGTCCGCGGCGCGAGCCGGTTTTGCGGCGGGCTTGTTCGTCGCGAGATTCGCCTTCATGACCCGCGCCGGTTTCTTCACAGGCTTGTTCGCGGGTTTCTTCGCAGCATTGGCGGGCTTCGATGTCCTGCTGGCCGCCAACCTGGATTTCACGGGCGCCTTGCGCGCCGCTGGCTTGGCGGATTTGCCGGAGGGTTTGCGATTCCGTGATGTTGCCATTGCTGCTTTCCTCATGTTGTTGCGTTGCGGACTCGGCCTTGCAGGCCAAGGCCTGGCGAGCCGAGCCGGTCGGTACGATGCCTTCGGTGGCGGGCGGCCGCGAACTACAAGCTGCGCCCGTCAACCTGGCGGATATTCAAGCCGCCGGGTTCAACCCCCTCGAGGCAGCGGACGTTAACCGCCGCCACCGGATGCCCTTCATGTTCGCCTTCGGCGAACGGCGCCACCCCGCAAACCGGGCAGAAATGGTGGGCAATCTTGTGTTTGTTGAAACGGTAGGTGCTCATGTCCGCTTCCGGCGTCGACAGCCTCAGCGCATCACGCGGCACGAACCACATCAGGTAACCCTTGGGCCGGCAATGCGAGCAATTGCACTCCATCGCGGTGTCGATTTCGCCATCCACTTCGAAGGCGATCCGGCCGCAATGGCACCCGCCACGCCACGTCGTCATTCGCTTGGTCCGAGCGTCAGGCCTGCAACATTATCGCATGAACCGGCCTTTCCCGCACGTGTATCCTGTTGATCCCTCTCCTGAAGCTCCGGGCATGCAAAGTTTCGACGACGATCAGGGCCGCCACTGGCAGGCCGCGCTGCTGGAGGCATCGTTCGGCAACGTGATGCTGATTTTCAGCCGCATCGGCGCCCCCGGGGTGTTGCACGTTGCGCTGGAAACCGCCAGCTTTCATGAGGCAGAACAATTGCTTGCCAGCGCGGATGCGGGCTCGCTCCGAAGCTTGCTGGCCAAGGCCCAACCCTGGACCTGACGTTTCGCACGTCAGCGCACGCGACCCGCGACTGCCAAGGCAAGCCCGGCCAGCGAACTCGCGAACACCAGGCCAAGCACGGTTCGGTAGGCCATCAGCCAACCCCGCCGCGGCCCACCGCGGGTCACCAGCAGGAACAGCGCGATGCCGCACGCAAACAGTACGGTGCCAACCAGCACCAGCGCGAATTGTTCGCACAAGGTGCCGATGATCACCCCGAGGTTGCCGAGGTTGAACACGATCCACTCCCCGGCCCGCAAGCGCGGCCCAGGCACGCCGGCGGACAACCACGCCTGCCCGGCGCCGAACACGATTTGCGCAACGCCCACGATCAGCACCAGATAAGCCGACATCCAGACCGGATGCTCGGCCGGATGATGTGCGACGACTGCGGCCACGAGGCCACCCGCGACGATCGCGCCGGCACCGAGCGCAGCGAACGGCCTCGCCGCCCGCCAGCGCGCAGCCGCATCGGCGGTCAGCACCTCAGTGCGGCCGTCTCGCGGATGCCGTCGGCGATCGCTGGATCAAGCCCGACGTTGTTGCGTTCCAGCACTTGTTCGGCGCGATAGCTGGAGCGCACCAGCGGTCCCGCAACGACTTCGAGAAAGCCCATGCCCAGCGCCATCGCCCGGTATTGCTGGAACTGTTCGGGCGCGACGAAGCGCGCGACCGGCAAATGGTTCTGGGTCGGCCGCATGTATTGGCCCATCGTCACCACGTCCACGCCGGCGGCGCGGATGTCGGCGAGCGCGCGTTCGATCTCGCCGTCGGTTTCGCCAAGGCCCAGCATCATGCTGGTCTTGATGATGGTCTGTGGCGCGTAGCCCTTCGCAAATTTCAGGATATCCAGCGTTTGCCGATAGCCTGCACGCGCGTCGCGCACCGGATGCGTCAGGCGCTCGACCGTCTCGATGTTCTGCGCGTAAGTGGCAAGCCCGGCGTCCAGCACCGTCGCGACATGCTGGTGGCAGCCGGCGAAGTCCGGCGTCAGGGCTTCCACGGCCGTCTCCGTCACGCGGCCGTGGATCGCACGGATGCAGGCTGCGTAGTGCGCCGCACCGCCATCGGGCAGGTCGTCACGATCAACCGAAGTCAGCACCACGTACTTCAGATTCATCAGCGCCACGGCATCGGCGACACTCGCGGGTTCCATCGGATCCAGCCAGCCGTGAGGATTGCCGGTGGCTACCGAACAGAACTTGCACGCACGCGTGCACACCGAACCCATCAGCATCAGCGTGGCGGTGCCGCGTCCCCAGCACTCGGCGATGTTGGGGCACCTCGATTCGGCGCACACCGTCGACAGCTTGTGCGTGCGCACGATGTCGCGGATTTCCTCGTACTTCGCGCCAGCCGGCAGCTTCACCCGCAACCACGGCGGCTTGCGCGCGGCATCAGGCACGCGGCTCAACGCGCTGGGGCGAATGCCGTCCTTGACCGCGCGCGTGCCCTGGGGACTCGTGAACTTGCTGCCCGGCGCCGGGCGTGCATTGCCGATCGTTTCGCTCATTGGAATTCCGGATCAGAAGACTCGCGGTGCTCGCACCGAGACCGTCCATTGTAGCGTTCGAGACCGGGACGCCGCCGGGAAACACCGGGCACACTCATGTGCGCGACTATTCGAACGAGCGGTGCGCCGTTTACATGCCGAAGGAAGGATGCAGCAGCTGCTGCACGAAGACCACGGTGACACGTGGCTCCATGATCACCGTGAACAGCACGCCATAAGCCGCGCCCCACGAGTGCGCGCTGTGGTTGACGTAGCCGCCACCACGGTGGTCCATGTAGATCGAGTACCCGAGGAAGGCCACCGCGTACAGGATCGCGGGCACCGGAATCACGAACACGATGATCATCGACCACGGCGACAGCAGGATGAAGGCGAACAGCACTGCCGACACCGCGCCGGAAGCGCCGAGGCTCTGGTAGTTCGCGTTGTTCCGGTTCTTGATGTACGTCGGCAGGATCGATACCAGCAGGCCGCCGAGATAGAACCAGAGGAACCCGAACGACCCGAGGTAGCGCGCAAAAAATCCCTCCAGTGCGCGCCCGAAGAAGAACAGGGTGATCATGTTGAACAGCAGGTGCTGGAAATCCGCGTGCACCAGCCCGTAACTCAGCAGTCGCCAGTACTCGTGTTTCTTCTGGACCGCGGGCGGCCACAGCAGCAATCGCTGTATCAACTTGCGATCCTTGAACGCCATCCACGAAACGAGGCAGGTGATGGCAATGATCGCGATGGTCAACAGCATGTCGGCTCGTTTCCTTCTAGGGACGGAGTGGTTTCACAGATGAATCCCTGCGACGCAGGTGTAAGTTTTCGTGACGTTTGGTGCCAGGCTGCGCGGACTGACAGGAGGCTATCGACAACATCTGAGGACGGCACCATGCACGCACCGTTGAATACCGGCTCACCCAACAAGGCGCTGATATTAACCGCAGGTCTGCCGGTCATCGTGGAAACGGCTGCCGCCATGGCGTCGCAGCCCATCGTCGGTCCCCCGATCGCCATCGGCGAAACCGGCGCCGCCGTGGCCGACCCGCTGGTGCCCGTGCCCGTGGAAACGCCCTGCGTGGTGACGCCGTACACGGCCAGTTCGACCACCGGGACGTTCGACGACTACGCCGATCATCCTTTCAGCCACACGCCGCCCGCCGCCTGCCATGGTCCGTGGAACAAGGTCGTATTCAAGGCCGACTACCACTGACGGGCGCGCTCACCCAGGACACCGACAGCGGCATACATCCGGTGCAGTCCGACACGGCCAATCCCGACGGCGTCCATTTCGCCCTCGCCGTCACTTCGCGCCACAGCCTCAAACTGGTCATTCCCGTTGACGATGGGCATCAATGTACCGGTCGCCAGCGACGGCAGCGAAACCCAGGCGGTCACAGTCAACCAGAACTACTCGCGGCAATACAGCGAAGGCGGCCCCGGCCGACATTTCGCATCGAGCCGCAGCCAGTCCGACAACACTGCCGACACCCTGAACTTCGACGCGAGCGGGGCCTTCACCGGGCCGACCGGACAGCAGGCGTCGCGGGGCTAAGTGTTCACCGATTCGCGCGGCGCGTGCTACAGCCGCAGCGTGAGCGCCGTCACGGGCGCGGTCACGCAGGTGATCGACGGCAGCACATGCCAGACGCACGTGCGCGGGCGTTGATGGCGTTTGACGCTTGACGATCGCCGCATGCACGGTGGCCGTCGCGCCACCCAAGGTAGTATGCTGGGGAGCGTTTCGATTCTCCGGATTCCGACTGCCGACGGCGCCCGCAAACCGCAAGGGCGCCCCAACCTACCGCGCGAGGATTGTCCATGTCACCGTTCCACCGAATCCATTTCGTTGCCACCGCCTTCGTGATCGGCGTCGCCGGTGCCTGCATGGTTCCTCCCGCGATCGCCAGCTCACCGGTCAGCGTGACCTTTCAGCCCAACACCCATTGGGTCCAGGAAGTGGACACCCTCGACCACTACGACTACTACCACGATTATTCGGTTGCGATCGAGCCCGGCAAGATCCTGCAGATCAACCTGATCACTCGCGACCCCAACATCTTCTTCAAGATCAAGAACGAAACCAGCGGCAAGCAGCTGGTCGACACTTACAAGACCGGTGCCACCACCTGGTCGGCCCCCGCCGGGACAGCGGCGGCGACCTACACGATCCACGTTTACGTCCAGCCCGACGCGATGCAGCGCGACGAAAAACCGAAGTACGCACTGCAGATTGGCCAATACGGCCAGTCGGACATGCAGGTCGAAGCCACCACGGTGACCTTCGAAAACAACAATCCATGGGCGCAGGAAGTGGGGACGCTGGATGCGCAAGGTTCGGCGCGTGATTACGCGGTCGCGGTGACGGCGGGCCAGATGCTCGCGGTGAATCTTGTCACCCAGAATGCAAACGTGCATTTCAAGGTCGAAGCAAACGGACAGAAGCTGGTCGACAGCGCCGACACGCACGCCGCGACGTGGTCCGCCCCGGTTGCCGCGGCCGGCACCTACACGGTCAACGTGTATGCCGACCCCTCCGCGCTGCCGCCCGGCACCCGTGCGGGCTATACGTTGCAGATCGGACATTACGCACAGAACGAGACGCAAGCCGCGCCGGCGGGAACGGTGGCGGCGCCCGCTTCGACGGCAACCGCGGCAACCCCGGCGACAGCGGGTACCAGCGGCAACTGATGCGGCGCGCAGCGCGCCGCACCGCATCCCGGCGCGCGCGACCCCGTGCCTTTCAGCACGGTCGCGCGCAAGCGTGCATCGCCAAGCAACACCGCCTTGGCGGCATCAAGTACTGGGAGCAGAGCCTCGATCCGACGGACGAGTTGCTCGACGCGATCTGGCGCGGGCTGCATTGAGCCCGCGCCCGGCCGGCAAATTCACTTCGCCGGCTTCTTGAACCGGTAGATGAACTGGCTGGTATGGCCGCGGATCGACGGATCGAACACCTTGATGTTCAGCGGGTCTTTCGGGTTGACCAGCGCGTCGCTGGAACCATCGAACACGAAACCGGCCGATTCCACTTCCTGCTTCACCACTTCGGGATCGATCCGGTGCAGCGTGTTGGTGTCGCTGATGCCGGAGCCCGCTGGCGCGATGTGGTCGATCACGACGAACACACCGCCCGGTTTCAGCGCATCGTAAACCTCCTTGTCGAACTTCTTCATGTCCACCGGGCCCATGAACGGGTCGTGGTAGTCGTGATAGTTCTGCGAGGTGAACACGACGTCCACTTTTTGCGGCACGCTGAGCTGCGCAGCCGGCTGCTTGAGCAGGCTGACATTCGTGTAGGTGTCTTTCGCGAGGCCTTGCCAGTTTGCGAAGCTCTTGGCCGAGTACTTCGCCGTCTCGTCCGGCCACACGGTATAGACGTGGCCCTGCCGCCCGACGATCCGGCTGAACACACGCGTCCAGTAGCCGCTGCCAGGCACCAACTCGAGAACCCTGTCGCCTGGCTTGACACCGCTGAACACCATCACGTCAGCCATCTTGCGGCGCGCGTCGTCCTTCTTGTCCGCGGCGCGCGCGGGGTCATTCATGGCCTTGGTGACATAGGCGGGAATCTTCACGGCGCCGGAACCGGATGCCGCGGGCGCGGAAGACTGCGCGACAGCAACCAGAGGCAGCAACAACAGGCCCATCAGGGCACAGGCTTGCATTCGCATGGCGTTCTCCTGGGTTCGAGTCAGTCATTGTGCTCCGAAACCGACCGCGGCCGCTACTCACGGGTTGACCACGCACGAGGCGATCATTCCGTCGCGCGACGACCAGACAGCCACTCCAGCCCACGCTCGCGGGTCTCGAACAAGTTGCTGATGAAGCCCTGGTTCATTCCGAACGCAATGCCGAAGCGGTCTTCCGAGATGAACTCACGGCGGGTGACCAGCGCCATTCGTACCGATCCCCTGCCCGCCTTGGCCCATTCGCCCATCAGCCAGAAGCGCATCTCGACCGACGGCGGCTCGACGCCCGTGATGCCGGTCATGTCCACCAGCAACCTGCCCACCCCGCGCGCCTTGGCGCGCAGGATCGCGTCGGTAATCTGGTGCACGCCGCCCACGAGGTCGTGTTCGCCGCTGATGGAAAAAAAGGCGATGTCTCCGAGCACTTCGAACGAAGACTGACCCATGGGACACCCAACGGCAACGCGCGGGACGTGGCACGGATGGTAGCACCGGCAAGCCGCCGTCAAACGTGCCGCCCGGCCCTTCGAAAACAGCCTCAGTTCGCCACCACGAAGCGATTGCGTCCGGCCAGTTTGGCCCGATACAGCGCGGCATCGGCGCCCTTGACCCACTCCCGGATGTTGTTCGTCGTGGCCGGGCTGCGCGCGAGCCCGATGCTCAGGGTGCAGCGCAGGCCGGGCGCCCGTTCGAACAACGAACAGGCCGCGCCGGAACGGATCCGCTCCGCCACCGTCGCGGCCGCATGCATGTCGACGCCACACAGCACCACGGCGAATTCGTCACCACCATAACGCCCCGCCAAATCGCCCTCGCGCAGGCTGCCGCGGATGATTGCGCCAACTTGCCGGATCACCTCGTCACCCGCCGTGTGGCCATGCTGGTCGTTGGTGTGCTTGAAGTGATCGATGTCGATCAGCAACATCACCGCGTCCTCGCAGCAGTGGCGCAGCATCACGGCGGTGACCGCGTCCTCCCAATGTTTGCGATTCAACAAGCCACTCAAGCTGTCGATGCTGCCCATGCGCAGCAGTTGGCGGTTCTGCATGCGCACGCGCCGCGCCAGGCTGCGCATGATCGCGCCCAGCGTCATCGGGAAAACCACCAGCAGTGGCAGCGATGCCAGCAACTCCACGGTATCGGTTGCCGGCGCGAATGAAAGACCGTTCGCCACCGCGGCCACGCAGCAAGCCAGCGCCTGGATCACCAGCCCGCGCAGCAGCAGCCAGCGCCCGTCGACCGCGATCAGCGTGATCGCGAACATCGTCGCCAGCAGCATGCTCGGCAACAGGCTGAACTGCATCAGGGCGATCCAGACGCCGCCCATCGCCGCATCGCCGATGAAAAAGCGTTGGTCGAGCGCGGTCGGCTCACGACACCGGCGCAGCACCAGCCACGCGACGTGCGGCCATGCCAGTGCGTACACCGCCAGCATCACCCATACCGACGCAGGCACCCCGCGCCGGTACAACACCGTCGCCACCATGACCGCGCCCAGCATCAGGCCCAGCGTACGCAACCCGTGCGAACGCCGCAGGACGCGACGGGAATCGTCGGCCGTAATGGCGCTGCTGGCTGGCAGTACGTCGAAGGACATTTCCGCGAAGCACTCTGGTGGCCCAGGCAGTACGGAGCAAGGCCGATGCCATGCACGTCCGCGCAAGTGCACAACCCGGACATTGTCGCGACAACATGTGATGCAGTACACACGGGGACACACTTGTTCACCCGCGGCACGCTTTGTCCAGCCGGATCAACCCACCGTCACGCCTTGAGGCGCCAGCCTGTCCGGAATATCCACCACACGCCGGTCAGGCACAACGCAAGGAACACCAGCGTCGCGGCCACGCTGATACCGACGTTCACGTCGGCAAGCCCGTAGAAACTCCAGCGGAACCCGGAAATCAGATACACCACGGGGTTGAACAGCGTCACCTTCTGCCAGAACGGCGGCAGCATGTGGATCGAATAGAAACTGCCGCCGAGGAAGGTCAGCGGCGTGATGATCATCAACGGCACGACTTGCAGCTTCTCGAAGTTGTCGGCCCAGATTCCGATGATGAAACCGAACAGGCTGAAGGCGACCGTGGTCATCACCAGGAACAGGATCATCACCGCGGGATGCGCGATCGAGTAATCCACGAACACGCGCGCGGTAGCGAGGATGATCAGCCCCACGACGACGGCCTTTGTCGCGGCCGCACCGACGTAACCGGTGATGATTTCGAGATACGACAATGGCGCCGAATGCACTTCGTAGATCGTGCCCACGAACTTCGGGAAATAAATCCCGAACGAAGCATTCGACACGCTCTGCATCAGCAGCGACAGCATCACGAGGCCGGGAATGATGAAGGCCGCGTAGCTGACGCCTTCGACACTGGTGATGCGCGAGCCGATCGCCGAACCGAACACCACGAAGTACAGTGACGTGGAAACCACCGGCGACAGCACGCTCTGCATCAGCGTGCGCCCGGTGCGCGCCATCTCGAACTTGTAGATCGCGCGGATGCCGTGAAGATTCATGCGCCCTCCTTCACCAGTTCCACGAAAATCTGTTCCAGCGTGTCCTGGCGTGTGCTCAGGTCCTTGAAGCCGATACCCGCCGCGGCAAGATCTCGCAGCAGCGCGGTGATGCCGGTGCGTTCGCTCTGGGTGTCGTAGGTGTAAGTGATTTCGTCGCGTTTGCCGTTGAGTTCCAGCCCGTATGCGGACAACGCTTGCGGCAATCCGGAAAGCGGTTCGTGCAATTGCAGACGCAACTGCTTCTTGCCGAGCTTCTGCATCAGCGCGGCCTTTTCCTCGACGACGATCAATTCGCCCTTGTTGATCACGCCCACCCGATCGGCCATGTCCTCGGCCTCCTCGATGTAATGCGTAGTGAGAATGATCGTGACGCCCGATTCGCGCAGCCGCCGCACCATCGCCCACATGTCGCGGCGCAGTTCCACGTCCACGCCCGCGGTCGGTTCGTCGAGGAACAGGACGGTCGGCTGGTGCGACAGGGCCTTGGCGATCATCACGCGCCGCTTCATGCCGCCCGAGAGCATCAGGATCTTCGCGTCGCGCTTGTCCCACAACGACAGGTCCTTCAGCAACTGCTCGAGATAAGCGTCGTCCGGCGCCTTGCCGAACAGGCCACGGCTGAAGCGCACCGTATTCCACACCGTTTCGAAGGCATCGGTCTTCAACTCCTGCGGCACCAGTCCGATGATCGTACGGGTCTTGCGCCAATCGCGGATGATGTCGTGACCGTCAACCGTCACCGTGCCGCTGCCGGGATTGACGATGCCGCAGATGATGCTGATCAGCGTGGTCTTGCCCGCGCCGTTCGGGCCGAGCAGCGCGAAGATTTCGCCGCGCCGCACCGTGAGGTCGATGCCCTTCAGCGCCTTGAAGCCGCCTTCGTAGGTCTTGTCGAGATCGCGTACCTCGATCACCGGATCGGTGGCCGCGTCACGCGCCGTGGAATCGGTTTGCATAGCTGCGACCATAAGATGAAGGGTATCCGGATTTCGCTGGAGGCCCGGCCGACCGGCGCGAAGGCGTTCAGTGATAGTCGTCTTCGCGCTGGTGACGCACCGCAAGGATGGTGACCATACGATCGTCTCCGATCTCGTACAGGGCCACGCAGCCTGACGCACCGAATGAAACCAGCAGATCGCGCAAGAACGGGTTATCCGGGTCGGCCTTGCGACATGTGAAAGGAAACAGCTGGACCAGTTCAATCGCTTTGTCGATGGCGACCAACGCACGTTCGGCCGCAGTGATGTCCCGCTCCAGCGGAAAACCGTACAGCCGCTTCACGTCGTCGCGGGCCGCCCGCGTGTAGCGGACGCGCCAGCTCACGTCCTGGCCTTGACCAGCATGGTTCGCAACTCGTCGTGCACTGCATCCGCCTCGTAATACTCACCCGTCCGCCGCGCCTCGTCACGCGAAGCGAGCCCCTTGGCGATGAATTCCGTCTGCATCCGGCGGCGGTCCACCTGGTCGCGCAATGATTGCTCCATGAAACTGGACAGACTCTCGCCCTTGCGTAGCACGGCCTCAGCCGCTTGGCGCAGTTCGGGATCAACGCGCAGCGACGGCGGGGTTGCGGATTTCACGGCAGTACCTCGTGCGTTGCATTTGCGATGCAAAGGGTAGCGCGGCCCGGAACCCGCGCCGGAATCTGGACGTCAAAAGTGGACCGACGGGTATTGTATTTGTGCGTTCCGCCATGACACAAGCCGCCGGCGCTGCCGCACCATTCAGTGTGCATTGCTTCGCGAATAAACGCGGCCGTTCTTCACCACGAAATCGATCTTCGTGGTGTTGCGGATGTCATGCGAGGGATCGGCGCCCAACACGACGAGGTCGGCCAACTTGCCGGGCGTGACCGTGCCGCGTTGCGCGGACTGGCCAAGCGCCGCGGCACCGGTTTCGGTCGCGGCTTCGATGGCTTGCAGCGGTGTGAAACCGGCGTGCTCGACCAGCAGTGCCATCTCCCGGTGTACCGAAGGCATTTGATCGAGGTCCGGTCCGTCCTTGCCGCCCGGGAAGCCCGCACTGTCGGTGCCCGCATCGACCAGCACGCCGCGCTGGTGCGCAAGCCGTGTCACCGCATAGCTCCACGGCACGATGCCCGCGCCGACGTGTTGCGGATGGTGTCCCGCCTCGTTCCTGAACACCAGCAAGGTCGCGTCGAGAATCGTGCCGCGTTTTTTCATCGCATCGAACAACGCGAGGATTTGCGGCGCGTCCGGCTTGATGTGTTCGAAATCCCCCAGCGCGCGCATCTTGTAATCGTCCGGCACATCGGGTGCCGCTTCCCATACCAGGTACGGGCTGTGCGAGATGGTGTCGGCGCCGGCATCCACGGCATCGCTCGGCCTGGCCGGGAAGATCGTCGCATGCGTCCAGACCCGCAATCCCTGCCGGTGCGCTTCCGTGGTGATCGCCTTGACCAGCGCGGCGGGCAGGTTGGCGTACAACTTGATGCCGGTGGCGCCGGTGCCCTTCGCTTCCGCGACCGCCAGTGCGATGTCGGTCTTCGCGGTGATCGCCTGTGCCCAGGGCGCAAAGCCCAAAGGCTCCCCCTTGGAAGCATCCTGCACGCGAGGATCTTCCTTGAAGAAACTCGGCCCCGCCATCAACGCGGCATAGAAGATGTCCGGCGAAGCAGACGCATCCGAGTTCGCTTGCCGGGCAAGGAATTGGAGTTGGCGGTCGTCGCCGGCCATGTCGCGGATGCCCGTGACACCTCCCATCAGCAACGCGTGCAGGAAGATCTGGAAATGCGCGATGTCGGGTTCGGCGTCGGTGATGTGCACGTGCGCGTCGATCAGGCCCGGAATCACGTACTTGCCGCCCAGATCGCGCACGTCCGCGCCTTTCGGCGCGGACCGGCTGCCGCCCGGATACACCGCCGCGATGCGCTTGTCCTCGATCTCGATGGTCATGTCGCGTTGCACGGCGGCTCCCGTCCCGTCGATCAGGCCGACATGGGTCAACAGCAGCGGTTTCGGCGCGGCAGCCAGAGCCGGCAGCGCGAACAGGCACAACAACAGCGGCAGAATGCGTTTCACGGCGCGGCCCCCGAATGATCCGCCAAGGATAAACGGAACGCGGCTCGGCCTGCGTCAGGTTTTGGCAATCTTGCGGTTGCGCATTTTCAATGATCGTCATAACATGCAACTTTCTGGTTGCATGTACCGTCGCCGCAGTGGAGACCGCCATGAACGCGAACACCGACCGCATCGAAAAACAAGTCCTGCTGAAGGCCCCGCGCGAACGCGTGTGGCGCGCGCTCAGCGAAGCGGAGCAGTTCGGCCCCTGGTTCGGTGTCCGCTTCGACGGCCCGTTCGTGGAGGGCAAGCGGCTGACCGGCAAGATCACGCCCACCCAGGTCGATGCAGAAGTCGCCGCGATGCAAACGCCCTACGAGGGCACGCCGTTCGAATGGCTGGTCGACACGATCGAACCGATGCGGCGCCTCGCATTTCGTTGGCACCCGTTCGGCATCGACAAGACCATCGACTACTCGAGCGAACCGATGACGCTTATCGTTTTCGAACTGCACGACGCATCTGAAGGCATCCTGCTGACCGTCACCGAATCGGGATTCGACAAGCTGCCGCCGGTGCGCCGCGCGAAGGCGTTCGCGGCCAACGAAGGCGGCTGGACACACCAGATGGAACTGATCCGGAAATACCTCGCCCTGCACTGACGCCGAAGCGATGCGCAAGCCCCCGACACGCACCACCCTGCAGAAGACCGCGCCGGTGTTCGCCGCGCTGGGCGAGCCGACCCGGTTGCGCCTGATCGCCGCGCTGTGCGCCGGGGGCGCGTTGTCGATCGCGCAACTCACTGCGGGCACCGCGATCAGCCGTCAGGCCGTCACCAAGCATCTGGAGGTACTGGCGGACGCCGGTCTGTTGCGCGACGTCAGGCAGGGACGTGAACGCCTGTGGGAATTCGAACCCGCGCGTCTCGACGAGGCACGACGGTCGCTGGAAGTGATCGCCAGGCAATGGGATCGAGCGCTGCAGCGGCTGAAAGCCTTCGTGGAACGATGAATCGGAAAGCTCTCGGATTTTGTTCGTCGTCCCGGAATCGCGAAGCGATATATCGGGGACCCAGCGTCTTTTCTCACGAGAAAGACACCGGGTTCCGGCTTGCGCCGGAATGACGAAAAGAAGAGCGACCGCCGTTAGCGCAACTGGCTGTCCTTGCTGCCGCGCCGGTTGTAGCCGCTGAAGGTCGATTCCTCGCGGTCGTGTTCGGCCTGGCACGCAACGCACAGGCGTACGCCCGGTACCGCCTTGCGCCGCGCCTCGGGGATGGGTGCGTCGCATTCCTCGCAGCGGCTCAGGCCGGGACCCTTGCGTTGCCTGCTGCGCGCACGCGCCACTGCGTCGGCGACCGTCGCGTCGATCTGGTCCTGAACCGCATCGTCGTTGACGAAACCTTTGGCCATGCACGCAAACTATGGCCACTGGACCCACGATGCAAGCCCGCGGCGGCAGAGCGTCCGGCCATGCCTGCACCATTGCGACCGCCGGGATGTCGATTGGCGGCGGCTTCGTCCGTCGCAAGCGGAAACCCCGCACCGGAGGCAAAATGCAACTCTACGGCCACCCTTTCTCGTCCTACACCCAAAAGGCCCTGATCGCACTGTACGAAAACGGCACGCCTTTCGAATTCCTGAACCTGTCGCCGGACAACCCCGACGTTTACGCCGATTTCGCACGGCGTTGGCCGATCCGGAAATTTCCGCTGCTGGCGGACGGCGACCGCCAGGTGGTGGAGGCCACCAGCATCATCGAATACCTCGACGTCCACCACCCCGGTCCCGTCCGGCTGCTCCCGTCCGATGCCGACGAGGCCGTGGACGTGCGCATGCTGGACCGCTTCTTCGACAACTACATCAACGGGCCGCAGCAGCGGATCGTGCTCGATCGGTTGCGCGCAGAGGGCGACCGCGATCCTTACGGCGTCGCCGAAGCGCGCCACATGTCCGACACCGCCTATGCGTGGCTGGATCAATACATGGCCGGCCGCGAATGGGCCGTGGGCGACACTTTCAGCCTCACCGACTGCGCCGCCGCACCGGCGTTGTTTTACGCGGACTGGACACACCGCATCGGCGAGCAGTTCGCGAACGTGCACGCCTATCGCGCCCGCCTGCTGAAACGCCCCTCGTTCGCACGCTGCGTGGAAGGCGGCCGTCCGTACCGCTCGCTGTTCCCGTTGGGTGCGCCGGATCGCGACTGAACGACAAAGCGGGCACAATCGTGGCAACACGACCCATCGAACACGGGAAACCGGCCATGGCAGACAAGAAAACCCCCAAGGCAAGCAAGGCACCCACGGGATTCTCCGCCGACGAACGCGCCGCGATGAAAGAGCGCGTGCGCGAATTGAAAAACGCCAAGCGCGGCGCTGACGGTGAGAAGGAAGTGCTGGCGGCCATCGCCAAGGTGCCGGAATCCGAACGCAAGCTGTGCGCGCTGCTCCACAAGGTCATCCGGGATGCCGCGCCGGGCCTCCTGCCGAAAACCTGGTACGGCATGCCCGCCTACGCCAACGCCGACGAGAAAGTCGTCGTTTTCTTCAAGCCCGCGTCCAAGTTCAAGGATCGCTACCTCACCCTCGGTTTCAACGACGCCGCCAAGCTTGACGACGGCGCAATGTGGGCGACGTCTTTCGCGTTGATGAAGCTGACCACGACGGAAGAAAAGCGCATCCGCGAGCTGGTGGCAAAAGCAGCTGGCTAGGAACCTGCACTCCACTCTCGTCTCCCCGGCAAAAATGTTTTCTCGTCATCCCGGCGCAAGCCGGGATCCAGCGTCTTTGATGCCGTACCTCGATGAGCGAAGGCACTGGGTCCCGGATATCGCTACGCGAGTCCGGAACGACGAACAAAAAAACAAGCCTTCCCTGGCGCTTGCGGGAACTCCTCACCCTCCAGGGGAGGCTGCAGCGTTGAAAACCGCCAACTGCGCGTCGAAAGCGCGCTGGTATGCCGGCCGGGCTTCGCCGCGGGCGACATAGGCCGAGAGGTTCGGATATTCGTCCAGAATGCCGGATGGCTTCAGCCGTAGCAGCGCGTGCACCATCATCAGGTCGCCGGCGCTGAACGCGCCGTCGAGCCAGCCGGCATCGCCCAAGCGATCGGAAAGCTGTTGCAGCCGGTTGCGGATGCGATCCTTGACGAGCGCCAGGCGTTCCGCGGCCCAAGGCTTGTCGCCCTCCAGGATCTTGGCGGTCACGAGTTCGAGGATCGGCGGTTCCACCGTGTTGAGCGCGGCGAACATCCATGCGACCGCACGCGCCCGCGCATTTGCATCGTCCGGCAACAAGCCGGCATGGCGCTCCGCAAGGTACAACACGATCGCGCCCGACTCGAACAGGACAAGATCGCCTTCCTCGTAGGTCGGAATCTGCCCGAAGGGATGAAGCGCAAGATGCGCGGGTTCCTTCATCGCACTGAACGAAACCAGGCGGACCTCGTAAGGCTGGCCCACTTCTTCCAGCGCCCAGCGCACACGCATGTCACGCGCCAGCCCCTTGCCGCGGTCGGGCGATCGTTCAAACGCCGTGATGGTGGGGTTCATTGGAAGGCTCCGATTGCATCGTTCTGCCGAGAGTTCGCGAACCTCTGCATATCCTTTTGTTCGTCATCCCGGCGCAGGCAGGGCCCGGCGACTTTCGCGCAGCACGAAAATCAACGCGCCGGCTCGCACGCCGGGTCGATCTGCCGCAGCTCGCACTCCACTTCCCATTCATCGCCGTGCACGTCGAGGAAGCGCTTGGTGAGTTGCAGCGCGTGCTCCATCGAATCGGCTTTCAGCAGCGCGTAACCGCCGATCGCTTCTTTCGATTCGGTGAACGGGCCATCCGAAACGGTCTGCTTGCCGTACGACAACCGCACCCGCTTGCCTTGGGACGTCGGGCACAGACCCGCGGTGTCGAGCAAGGTGCCGTCCGCAGTCATCTCCGTGATCAATTGGCCCATGTCGGCCATCAGCTTCTCGCTCGGCTTCTGGCCGGTGTTCTCCTTGACTCGCACAAGGGAAAGAAATCGCATCGTCGCATCTCCTCGTGAATGGGCGGCGCCGCATTGCGCTCCTGACTTGCGACGAACGGGGGATCGCGGAATCGACATACGCTGCGCTTTCGCATCGCATGAGACAGCAGGCCCTCATTTTGCGGGAACCGGTCGGGGTGAAATCATGGCCAGATACTGCAAGACGTGCGTCGGCGCGATCTGCGACCACTGCAGGTGGTACGACTTCAGGGGTGACGAAACGGGTTGCTACACAGGGGATGGCTACTGCCGGTTCTGGCGCGAACCGCGCGATCCCCTCGACGGATGCGAGCACTACGAATGCGCCACGCTCAGGGAAGGCGATCCGGTTTTCGACAACCCGGCTGGTCGGCATCAGCCATGAGCCGACCGAAATGATCTACAACCATCTCGAACTTCGCTTCATCGATGCAGGTACGCCAAACGATCCGGATGGAGTGGAATTCGGCGTTTTCGTCGATGAATCCAGGCTGGGCAAGGAGCGCTGGCCCGGTCTGCAGGCCCTGCGTCTTTCCTGTCTGGGCGATGCGCATACAGGCTATTCAACTGCGACTGTTGCGAACCAGGCTGCGATGGCATTTTTGATCCCGTGGTGGCAATCCATCGGATTGGTGGCCTGGTCGTGTGGCGAGTGCCATACAAAGGTATCGCCTATGAAGGCGATGCGCCACTGAACACATCGTTGTACTGGCGCGGCTTTCAATTCAACTCCACGCAGTACATCGAGGCAATCGAAGGTTTTTTCGCCCCGCTCGAGCGACAGCACGAA
>DATFGL010000071.1:0-9292 GCA_035249465.1 Rhodanobacteraceae bacterium
ATCACGGAATTTGCGCGTGCGCTGGGCGCCGCGCGCAGCGGCGACCAACCGCGTGCAGTACAAGCCGTGGATCGGCTGATGGCGCTGGAGCATGCATTGCGAAAATCGGGAGACGCATACTGGACAAAACAGGTCGAAATCCAGCGATTGACCGCCCAGGCCTGGTTGGCGAAGGCCATGGACAAGACCGATGTGGCAGTGTCGACGATGCGGCAGGCGGCCGATCTGGAAGATGCCTCGGAAAAGCGCCCGGTGACACCAGGGCCAATCGTGCCGGCGCGCGAATCGCTGGGCGACCTGTTGCTGGAACTCGATCGACCTGCTGAAGCGCTCGATGCCTATCGGTTGGCGCTGGCGGCATCGCCCGGGCGTTTCAATGGCTTGGCGGGGGCTGCCTGCGCGGCGCGACGGCTGGGTGAGCAGAACACGGTGCAGCGCTACGCCGCACGATTGCCACTGCGGGCGGCAAGTGCCGCGTCGAGTCGGTCGTCGAATCCTCAGTGGCCAAGTTGCCGCTCGTAACGCACTACGATGCCCGCTGCCAGCAGCGTGCCCAGTGCGAGCAGGTACCAAGTGATCGCGTAGCCGAGGCTGTGGTTGTAGACGTGGATGCTGGTGAGACCGGCCATGGGCCATTTCGAAGCGCTCGCGTTTGTCGTTGATGCATTGGCATCGACGAAGTAGGGCGCGACCTGGTCGGCGGGCAAATGATCGGCGGCCGCGATCGCGGCGACGTCGCGCGAGTACCACAGATTCTTTTCGGGTTGGTTGTGGCGCAGGAAACCGCCGCGTGGTTCGGTGAAGCGCAGCAGGCCCGACAAGGTAACCTCGCCGGTGGGCGGAGCAATCTTCGCAGAGGCGGGCATCCCGGAAGATTCGGGCGGCACATAACCGCGGTTGACCAGTACGACGAAGCCGCGATCGGTGCGCAGCGGTGCCATCGCCCAGTAGCCGTAGCCTTGCGAACTTGAGCCACGTACGAGCGTCTGCCCGCCGATGAAGCGGCCGCGCAATGTGACGTGCAGATATTGAAGGTGGCCGTCGACGATGCTCGCCCATTGCGCCGGGCCGGGCGCGTCCACCGGCAGCGCGTGCACGCGCGTGGCGATGTCGTGCGCGATCTTCAGCTTCAGGTGATAGCGCCGCACTTGCCAGTTGCCGAGCAGGATCAAGCCGACGAACACCGCCGCCAGCACCGTCATCCCGAGGATGAACTTGATGGTTCCTGCGCGCTGCCGCGGCGGCATCGTGCGAATGCCGGATTACTGCGGCGGCTGGTTGCCGGTCGGCTGGTGGCTGACCGAGTGCTGCTGGTACTGCGGCGACATCGGCATCATGTTCATGTTCTCGTTGTACATGACCCAGATGGACGCGCCGAGCACGATGATCACCAGCACGGCGGTGAAGATGAAGGCCATCATGTTCCAGCCGGCTTCCGAGCGCGTGTCGAGGTGCAGGAAGTACACGATGTGCACGAAGATCTGCACGATCGCCAGCACCAGGATGATCAGGATCAGCAACTGCTTGTTGGCGATCACGAGGCCCATCACCAGCCAAAAGGGGATGACGGTCAGGATCGCGGCCAGCACGAAACCGGTCAGGTAACCGCGCAGGCTGCCCTGGTGTTCCTGCATCGCGTCGTGGTTGTCCGGCGACATCGCGTGACCGGACGAAGATGGCTGGCTCATCGCAGCACCCCCACCAGGTAGACATAGCTGAAAACGCCGACCCACACCAGGTCGAGGAAGTGCCAGAACATGCTGAGGCAGCGGAGGCGGCGCACGTTGTCTGTGTTGAGTCCGAACTTGACTGTCTGCACCATCAGCACGATGAGCCACAGGATGCCGAGCGTGACGTGCAGGCCGTGCGTGGCCACCAACGTGAAGAACGACGACAGGAACGCACTCCGGCCGGGGCCCGCGCCGTCCGCGATCATCACCAGGAATTCGTGGATCTCGAGCGAGACGAACGCCGCGGCCAGCAAACCGGCGATCGCCAGCCAGCCCAGCATCGCGCCTTTGCGCTGGCGCGCCATCTCCAGCATCGCGAAGCCGAACACGACCGACGACACCAGCAACAGCGTGGTGTTCACCGCGAGGCCTGGCAGGTCGAGCACGTCGGCGCCGCTCGGGCCGCCCGCGTATTCGGTGCCGAGCACGGCGTAGCATGCGAACAGCGACGCGAAGATGAAGCAGTCGCTCATCAGGTAGATCCAGAACCCCAGCAGGGTTCCGTTGCGCGGCGGCGCTTCCGTCAGGCAGTAGTGGTCGGAGGGCGCCGGAGGAGCGGTGTCGATGGCGGTGATGTTCATGCGCTGGCGCCTTGTGCTGCCGCTTGATTGCTGCCGGATTCGGAACGGCTCACTTCATCAGCAGGAATGTGGTGGTGCTGGTGATAGTTGAAGCTGTGGGCGATGCTCACGACGATCACGCCCAGCAGCGACGCCGCCGCCAGCCACCAGATGTACCAGGTCAGTCCGAACGCGCAGACGAAGGCCAGCGCGCCGATCACCACGCCCGTCGCCGTGTTCTTTGGCATGTGGATGTCGTTGTAGCCGCCTTGCGGACGCGCGAAGCCAAAGTGCTTCATGGCCGCCCACGCGTCGCGGTGGTGCACGACCGGGATGAACGCATAGTTGTATTCCGGCGGCGGTGACGAGGTGGACCATTCCAGCGTGCGGCCGTCCCACGGATCGCCGCCCACCGCGTATTCCTTGCGCCGGCGGATGCTGACGTAGATCTGGATGATGAAGGACAGGATGCCGAGCGCGATCAGGAACGCGCCGAACGCGGCGACGATGAAGTACGGTTGCAGGCTCGGATCGTCGAAGTGGCTCAAGCGCCGCGTCACGCCCATCAGGCCGAGGATGTAGAGCGGACCGAATGCGACCCAGAAACCGACCAGCCAGAACCAGAACGTGGCCTTGCCCCAGAATTCGTCGAGCTTGAATCCGAACGCCTTGGGGAACCAGAAGTTGACGGCCGCGAACGCGCCGAACACCACGCCGCCGATGATCACATTGTGGAAGTGCGCGATCAGGAACAGGCTGTTGTGCAGCAGGAAATCCGCCGGCGTCACCGACAGCATCACGCCGGTCATGCCGCCGATGGTGAAGGTGAACAGGAAACCCATCGCCCACAGCATCGGGACGGTGTAGCGCACGCGGCCGCGGTACATGGTGAAAAGCCAGTTGAAAATCTTCACCCCGGTCGGGATCGCGATCATCATCGTGGTCAGCGAGAAGAACGAGTTGACGTCGGCGCCCGAACCCATCGTGAAGAAGTGGTGCAGCCATACCAGGTACGACAGGATCATGATCGCGATGGTGGCGTAGACCATCGACGAGTACGCGAACAGCGGCTTTCCGGAGAACGTCGGCACGATTTCCGAGAACACGCCGAACAGCGGCAGGATCAGGATGTAAACCTCGGGGTGTCCCCAGATCCAGATCAGGTTGATGTACATCATCAGGTTGCCGCCGAACCCGTCGGTGAAGAAATGCGTGCCGGCGTAGCGGTCCAGGCCCAGCAGGAACAGTGTGGCGGTGAGTACCGGGAACGTCGCGATGATCAGCCCGCTGGTGGCCAGCGTCGTCCATGTGAACACCGGCATCTTCATCAGCGTCATGCCGGGCGCGCGCATCTTCAGGATGGTCACCACGAAGTTGATGCCGGTGAGCAGGGTGCCCACGCCGGACAACTGCAGACCCCAGATGTAGTAATCGACGCCCGGCCCCTGTTGCAATTCGGACACGGGCGGATAACCCAGCCAGCCGGCCATCGAGAAGTCGCCGAGGAACAGCGACACCATGAACAGGATCGCGCCGCCAAAGGTGAACCAGAAGCTCAGGTTGTTGAGGTACGGGAACGCGACGTCGCGCGAGCCGATCTGCAGCGGCATGATGTAGTTCATCAGACCCACGATGTAGGTCATGCCGACGAAGAAGATCATGATCGCGCCGTGCGCCGAAAAGATCTGGTCGTAGTGCTGCGGCGGCAGGTAACCCATGTGCGGGCCGAAGGCGTAGGCCTGCTGCGCGCGCATCATGATCGCGTCGGAAAAGCCCCGCAGCAGCATCACCGTGCCAAGGATCATGTACATGATGCCGAGCTTCTTGTGGTCCACGCTGGTGAACCACTCGTGCCACAGGTAGCCCCACTTCCGGGCCTTGGTGATGGCGGCGAGGATGGCCACGCCGATGATCACCACCACGGCGAGGGTGACGAGCAGGATGCGGCCCTCGGCGTTGTTCGCGAGGAACGGAAGCGAGTCGAGGGTCAGCCGCCCGAACAGGAAGTTCCAGATGGCGGCGCGGTGGGGCATGGCTTCGAGCATGGGTTGAATCCTGTAAAGCAATTACTGCGCTGACGCAGCCGGCGCGGGAGCCGGCTTGGAGGGCATGAGCGGCGCCTCGGTCATCGGCATGGCGTCATGCGCGTGCATGTCCTGCATGGCTTCGCCGCCGCGCGCATCGGCGGCCATCATCTGGCTCTTGCAGATTTCGCCGGGACGGACGCACATGTTCAGCACGCGGTCGTACAGGTTCGCGTCGAACTTCGCGTAGTACTGCACCGGCGCGGCGCGGCTGGGTTCGCGCAGCTTGTCGTAGGCCGCGAGGTCGAGATCGCCACCCGCCGCACGCACCTTGCCCACCCACGCATCGAAATCCCGCGTGCTCAGGCCATGGAACGTGAAGCGCATGTCGGTGAAACCCGCGCCGCTGTAGTTGGCGGAAAAGCCCTTGTACTCGCCGGGCTTGTTGATGACCCCGTGCAGGATCGTCTGCATGCCGGGCATCGTGTAGACCTGGCCCACCAGCGCCGGCACGAAGAACGAATCCATCATGGTGTCGCCGGTCAGCTTGAACTTGATCGGCCGATCCACCGGCGCGGCCAGTTCGTTCACGGTCGCGATGCCGTACTGCGGATACAGGAACAGCCATTTCCAGCGCAACGAAACCACGTCCACTTCGAGCGGCTTGACATCCGCCGGCACCGGTTTGCCCGACCCGATCCGGTCGAGCGCCCGGTACGGGTCGGTCTGGTGGGTGCCTATCCAGCTGACCGCGCCGACCGCGATGATGATCAGCAGAGGCCCGGCCCATACCCACAGTTCCAGTTGCGGCGAATGATCCCATTCGGCGTCGTACTTCGCCTGCTTGTTGGAGGCGCGGTAGCGCCACGCGACGACGGCGATCGCGATCAGCACCGGCACGATGATCAACGCGATGATGAGCGTGGTGATGATCATGATGTCGCTCTGCTGGCGCGCGACGTCGCCCGACGGATCCAGCAGCACCAGGTTGCAGCCGCCGAGCAGCAGGAGGGGGATCAGCAGCAGGCCACGGAGACGTTTGACGGGCATGATTGCATTTGGGCGTGACGCGAAAACGGCCTATGATACCCCGTCACTCCGTCTTTGTAGACTTGGCGGCTGTACGGACAAACGGTGACGCCGTTTTGATCTGCATCGATGCGTTGACCCCGGCGAACCGGTGCATGTCTTTTCGCCGCACTCGGCAAACTTCGCGTCACCCGTCCAGCATCCGCTGCATACGACCACGCAAACCTCATGTCCACCAGCGATACCCTGACCACTGATCCAGCATCCGGCCGCCCGCGCGCGGAGCCTTCACACGACGAGCACGTCACGCCGGGCGATCTTGCCGTCGGCGTGATCGTCGGACGCATTTCCCAATCGTTCGACGTGTTCGTGTTCGGCCTGGGTTGCGTGCTGGCGTTTCCGCGCGCGTTCTTCCCGTTCGCCAGCCAGCTCGACGGCATGTTCTACGCGTTCGCCGTTTTCGCGCTGGGGTTCATCGCGCGGCCGCTGGGCTCGATGTTCTTTCTGGTGTTGCAACGCAACTTCGGTCTCGCGACCAAGCTGACGATCGCGCTGTTCATGCTCGGCATGGCGACCGCGGGCATCGCCTTCATGCCGGGCTATGCGACGCTTGGCTGGTGGGCGATCCTCGCGTTGGCCTTGTTGCGCTTCGGCCAGGGTTTTTCGCTGGGCGGAAGCTGGAACGGCCTCGCCTCGCTCACCGCGTTGATGGCGCCGCGCGAGCGCCGCGGCTGGTACGCGATGCTCGCCCAGCTCGGCGAACCCGTCGGCTTCATCCTCGCCGCCGGCCTGTTTGCCTACATCTGGTCCAGCCTCACGCCGGACGATTTCTTTGCGTGGGGCTGGCGTTATCCGTTCTTCGTCGCGTTCGCCGTGAACGTGGTGGCCTTGTTCGCGCGCTTGCGCATGGTGGTGGCGCCGCGCTACGCCGAACAGATGAGGCACCGCGATCTCGAGCCTTCATCGATGCGCGAGCTGGTTCGCTCGCATGGCAGGAATATCGTGCTGGGTGCGTTCGCACCGCTGGCCAGCTATGCCTTGTTCTATCTGGTGACGATTTTCGGACTGTCGTGGGCGCTGCTGTTCACGCAAATGTCGACGACCGAATTCCTGCTGGTGCAGATCATCGGTGCGCTGGTTGCCATTCCCTGCATGCTGCTGTCGGGCCGCATCGCCGACCGCTTCGGCCGCCGCACCACGTTGGGCGTGTGCGGGGTGTTGATTGCGATCTACAGCGGGTGGACGGCGTTGATGCTCTCGGGCGGCACGGTGCAGGGTTACCTGTTCATCCTCGTCGGCTTCGCGCTGCTCGGTTTCTCGCATGCGCAAGCCGCGGGCGCGATCAATTCCGGATTTCCCAGCGAGTTCCGCTACACCGGCGCCATGATCACTTCCGACCTTGGTTGGCTGATCGGCGCGGGTTTCGCGCCATTGGTGGTGCTGGCGCTGGCGCATTTCCTGGGTGTGGATTACGTGGGCCTGTACCTGCTTTCGGGTGCCGCGGGTACGCTCGGCGCGTTGTGGTTCTCCATGCGCCGGGGCAGCTTGCCCAACGACTGAGCTGGATTCCCGCGATCGTCCATGATCGCCGTGTCGCGATACGCGTATCGAGATGCGAGACATCGAGGCGTTGCAAACACCGGAACGCCCGTCCATGGGCTGACTTTTCGCAACAGTCGCTTCGAGCGAGCAGCGGGCGCCGGTTGGTATCGTGCCGGCGATCGGTTACGATGCGCGTTGCCCAAGGTGATCGCCCGCGCAAGCGGGCGGTTGAAACGGGAATCCGGTGACGACGCTCCAGATGTCTGGACGTCCATTCCGGAGCTGCCCCCGCAACGGTAGGCGAGCAACGATCCACCGATGCCACTGTGCATGTCGCACGGGAAGGCGTGGATCGACGAAGGTTCCGAACCTTCGCTCGCGAGCCCGGAGACCGGCCGAAGGCAGGAGCTTGGACCACAGAAACTTTCGAGGCGAAACAATGGCTGCGTGAGGACAAGTTTTCGACGGTTCGCCGGCTCATGGTGGTTCCATGGGCCAAGAATCGGCGGAAAGTTGGACCGCGCAGACGCCGTTGCAGACCGGAAGATTTCTGTGGCCCAAGCTCCTCTGACCGGACAAGCGGCGGGCTTGTGTCTCGGGGCCATGCGACATCGCGCATGGCGCCGCACTCCTTCCCCTGTCCATGACGCCCACATCACCGCGCGGGCAGGCGCGGACAGGAGTGTTTCGTGAAATTGCATCGCCATTTGCTCGGCCGCTGCGTGCTGGCCGCGCTGTGTTGTGTTCCCGTCGCGGTTTTTGCCGAAGGCGCCCCGACCACGCTCGGCCAGATCATCGTCACCGCGACGCGCACGGCGCAGACCGAGGACCAGACGCTGGCGCCGGTCACCGTGATCACGCGCGCGGAGATCGAATTGCTGCAACCGTCATCGTTGCAGGATCTGTTGAACGATACCCCCGGGATGGCGATCAGCAACCAGGGTGGCCCCGGCAAGGTCAGCGCCATGTTCCTGCGCGGCACCAACTCGAACCAGGTGCTGGTGCTGGTGGATGGCATCCGCGTCGGTTCCGCGACCGCGGGCACCACGCCGATCCAGGACATTCCGGTCGACCAGATCCAGCGCATCGAAATCGTGCGCGGTCCGTTCTCCAGCCTGTACGGTTCGGAAGCGATCGGCGGCGTGATCCAGATTTTCCTGCGCCACGCGCCCGGCACGTTCACGCCGAACGCCAGCGTCGGCATCGGCAGCTACTCGCACTGGCAGGCCTCCTCGGGCTTTTCGGCGGCGGGCGACAAGGGCTGGATTGCGGTGCAGGCCACGCACGACCAGACCAAGGGAATCAATGCCTGCCGAGTGGGCGCGGCGGAAGTGTTCGCCGCGTGCTTCGCCGACCAGCCCGATCGCGACGGTTTCCACGACAACGCGCTGACAATCCACGGTGCGTACCAGTTCAACGACCAGTGGAGCGCAGACGCACTGGCGATGCGCACTCAGGGCTTCAACAAATACGACGGAAGCTTCAGCGATTCCGATGATTACTCAACGCAAGTCGTGGGCGGCCAGTTGCATTTTCGACCTGACGACAAGCTGAATCTTTCCCTGCGCGTCGGAAGCAGTTCGGATTTCGACAAGGATTTCCTCGGAGGCGTCTATGTCGATCACTTCGACACGCGGCGCACGCTCGGTTCGCTGCAGGCGGATGTTGCATTGGGCGGTGGCTTGCTCAGCGCGGGCACGGATTGGCAGCGTGAAGCCGTCGCGAGCAACTACACATTCACCGAGGATGCGCGCACCGATCGCGGGGTGTTCGCGCAGTGGCAGCGCAGCTTCGGCGCGCAGTCGCTGCAGGCCAACGTGCGTCGTGACAACAACAGCCAGTTCGGCGGCAAGACGACAGGCAGCTTTTTGTGGGGCTGGAATTTCGCCAAGGACCTGCGCGTCACCGCGAGCTGGGGAACAGCGTTCCGCGCGCCCACGTTCAACGACCTGTATTACCCCGGTTTTTCCAACCCGAACCTGCGGCCCGAAAGCTCGCGCAATCTCGAAATCGGCCTGCGCGGCACGCCCGGTTGGGGGCATTGGTCGTTGTCGGTGTACCGCAACAATGTCAGCGACATGATCAGCTGGGACGCCGCGCTCAACCTGCCGAACAACATCGACCGCGCGCGCATCACGGGGTTGGAAGGCGTGGCCGGCGGCAAGCTTGCGGGCTGGGACGTGCGCGCCACCGCGACGCTGATGAATGCACGCGACGATGCCGCCGGCGGTTTCTACAACGGCAACGAATTGCCACGGCGGCCGCGCCAGAGCGCACGCTTCGATGCCGATCGCAGTTTCGGTCGTTTCAGTTTCGGTGCGAGCTGGTACGTCGCGGCGCACACGTACGACGACATCGCCAACCAGAACCCGCTGGGTGGTTACGCATTGACCAACCTGCGCGCGGG
>DATFGL010000072.1:0-2087 GCA_035249465.1 Rhodanobacteraceae bacterium
GGCCGGCGTTTCACCGTGCTGGGCACCGACGGCTATGGCCGCAGCGATACCCGCGCGCACCTGCTCGACTTCTTCGAAGTCAACGCGCACTGGATCGCGCACGCGGCGATCGCCGCACTGGCCGACGATGGCGTGATGAACCCGCAGGACGTCGAGCGCGCGATCAAGACCTGGGGCCTCGACCCGCACAAGCCGAACCCGATCGTGGTGTGAGTGGGGACCGGCGCGCGGCCACCAGCCCTCGCCGGGTAGCCGCACGCCGATCCCGCAACGCTTACACGAGCCGCGCAGGCCCGGACGAACCGGGCGGACGCCATTCTCCGCGCGTGCTTCGATGCGCGCATGTGCATGTGGTAACGGACCCGCGGGTGACATCCGTCACCCGCATGCGCACCGGTACCCATGGCGCATGCGCCGATTTGCGGCAGGGCGTACACTCGCGGACTGTTCGTCCTCAGAGAGGGGTTTTGCCATGCGTCGCCGCATCCTGTTCGCCGTCACCGCCGGTCTGTGCATCGCCGCCGCCGCGCAAGCCGCGCCCGCGGAAAACGTTGCGGGCAGCTCGCAACCGTTCTCGACCGCGATCACCGCGCAAGGTTTTCGCGCTTACGACAAGGCGATTTCCTCCGATTACATGGATGGCCGCAAGCCGGGAACCGCGGGTGCCGAACACGCGACCGCGTGGATCGTGGAGCAGTACAAGAAGCTCGGCCTGCAGCCCGGCAACCACGGCTCGTGGTTCCAGAAGGTTCCCACGGTTTCGACCGCGCTGGAAAACCCCGACCAGGTCAAGTTGATCGTCAGCGAAGGCGACGGCACCCAGACCTTCGACTTCGGCAAGGATCTGGTCGCATCGACCTTGCAGGCCAAGCCGCACGTTTCGATCAAGGATTCCGGCATCGTGTTCGTCGGCTACGGCGTGGACGCGCCGGAGTGGAACTGGAACGACTACAAGTCGTCTGACGGCGGGAATCTCGACGTCAAGGGCAAGACCGTGGTGGTGCTGGTCAACGATCCGGGCTTCGGTGACAACGACCCGAGCCTGTTCAAGGGCAAGGCCATGACCTACTACGGCCGCTGGACCTACAAGTACGAGGAAGCCGCGCGCCAGGGCGCGGCGATGTGCCTGATCGTGCATACGTCCAACGACGCGGCGGGCTATCCGTGGTCGGTGGTGATGAACAGCTGGGGCGGACCGCAACTCGCGCTGCCTCAAAGTGAGGACCCGGCGCCGCGCCTGCCGGTCGCGGGCTGGCTGACCCGCGAGGCCGCGCAACGCCTGTTCGCCAAGGCCGGCCTCGACTTCGACAAGCTGGCAGCCGCCGCCGACCATCGCGGCTTCAAGCCGGTGCCGCTGAAGGCGACCGCGTCGATCACGCTGGACAGCAAGATCGGCCACGGGTCGGCCAACAACGTGCTCGGCATGATCGAAGGCACCACGCATCCCGATCAGGTGGTCGTGTACTCGGCGCACTGGGATCACCTTGGCGAGGACGACAGCCTGAAGGGCGACAAGATCTTCAACGGCGCGATCGACAACGGCACCGGCATTTCGGCACTGCTTGAAATCGCCAAGGCATTCAAGGCGCAGAAGCCCGCGCCGAAGCGCAGCGTGCTGTTCGCCGCTGTGACACTGGAGGAATCCAACCTGCTCGGGTCGCTCTACTACACCAAACACCCGGTGTTCCCGATCGACAAGACCGTCGCCGACATCAACATGGACGCGATGGACGTGATCGGCCCCACCCGCAATCTCCAGATCATCGGCAGCGGCCAGTCGCAACTGGAAGACATGCTGAAGGCCGTTTTGAAGAAACAGGGCCGCTACGCCAGCCCCGATGCGACGCCGCAGAACGGCTTCTACTTCCGTTCCGATCATTTCAGTTTCGCCAAGGCCGGCGTACCCGCGCTGATGACCCAGACCGGCGACGACATGGTGCATGGCGGCACCGCCGCAGGCCGCAAGGCGCTCGACGACTACACCGCGCACCGCTACCACACGCCCTACGACAACTTCGATCCCAAGTGGGATTTCTCGGGCGTCGCCGAGGACGCGCAAGCGCTCTATGAAGTGGGCCGCCAGCTCG
>DATFGL010000073.1:0-2809 GCA_035249465.1 Rhodanobacteraceae bacterium
CGCGCGTTGCTGCACGGCAAGTTCGTCACGCAGGGCACCGCGCGCCTGCGCGTGCCAGCGGCTTTCCACCGCGAGCTTGTCGATCTGCCCGCGCAGCCACTCGATGTCGAGCGCCTCGCCGAGATCGAAGAACACGCGTGCGACGTGCTCCACCGGCCTGCCCGATTCCAGCGAGGTTTCGATGATGTCCATCGCCACTTCCAACGCGGGAACCGCAGTGAGCTTGGGGGCGAGATCGGCCGGGAAACCCATCCCCTGCCACTTTTCGAGGTCAACGCCCCATGCGGCGCGGCCGGTATCACCCAACGCGCCGGGCAGCGCCTTGCGCAGGCTGTCCATGCCCGGCTGGTAGCGTTCGACCAGCGCGGTGATGCCGAGCGTCGAACCCGGACGGTTGAGCAGCCAGCGCGACATGTTGCGCAGCAGCGACCACACCTTCATCAAGGCGTCGATCTGCGCGGCCTGGCCGACCTTGCCATCCAGCGCATCGATGCCCGACCACAGCTCGCGCGCGTGGATGATCTGGCGCGCGGCGTTGTAGGCCTTCACCACCGCAGCGGCGGTCTGTCCGGTGTCTTCCTGCGTGCGCAACACGAAGGTCGCGCCCATCCGGTTGACGATGGAGTTGGTGACCGCGGTCGCGATGATCTCGCGCTTCAGGCGATGCCGCTGCATGTGCGCCGCGTACTTCTGGTGCAACGGTTCGGGGAAGTAGCGCACCAGTTCGTGCGAGAGGAACGGGTCCTCCGGCACGTCGGAATCCAGCAACTGCTGGTACAGCACGATCTTGGAATACGACAGCAGCACCGCCAGCTCCGGCCTCGTCAGCCCCTGGTGGTGGGTGCGGCGCTCGGCCATCTCGGCATCCGAGGGCAGTGACTCGATCTGGCGGTCGAGTTGTCCACGCCCTTCCAATGTGCGGATGAAATGCGCCTGCGAGCCGATGCGGCCCACCGACATGTGTTCCATCACGCCGAGCGCGCCGTTCTGCCGGTAGTTGTCGCGCAACACCAGGTCCGCGACCTCGTCCGTCATCGAGTGCAACAGCTTGTTGCGCGCCTCGATGTCCATCTCGCCGCGCCGTACCGCGTCGTTCAGCAGGATCTTGATGTTGACCTCGTGATCGGAGGTATCGACGCCCGCCGAGTTGTCGATGAAGTCGGTGTTGAGCAGGACGCCCTTGCGCGCGGCCTCGATGCGGCCTTTCTGGGTGAAACCGAGGTTGCCGCCCTCGCCCACGATCTTGCAGCGCAGGTCATCGCCATTGATGCGCAGCGCGTTGTTGGCACGATCCCCCACGTCCGCATTGGTTTCCGAAGCGGCCTTCACGTAGGTGCCGATGCCGCCGTTCCACAGCAGGTCGACCGGCGCCTTGAGGATCGTGCTGATCAGGTCGGTCGGCGACAGCGATTCCACGTCCGCGCCGACGCCGAGCACTTCGCGCATCTCGGGCGTGATCGCAACGGCCTTGACGCTGCGCGCGAACACGCCGCCTCCCTTCGAGATCCTTGACTTGTCGTAGTCGTCCCACGACGAGCGTGGCAGCGCGAACATGCGCTCGCGTTCGACGAACGACTTTTCCGCATCCGGATTCGGATCGATGAAGATGTGGCGATGGTCGAACGCCGCGAGCAGCCGGGTATGCCGTGACCGCAACATGCCGTTGCCGAACACGTCGCCCGACATGTCGCCGATGCCGACGCAGGTGAAGTCCTCGGCCTGGCAATCGTGGCCCAGCGTGCGGAAGTGGTATTTCACCGATTCCCATCCGCCGCGCGAGGTGATGCCCATGTCCTTGTGGTCGAAGCCCGCCGAACCGCCCGAGGCGAATGCATCACCCAGCCAGTACTTGTGCTCGATCGACAGGCCGTTGGCGATGTCGGAGAACTTCGCCGTGCCCTTGTCGGCGGCGACCACGAGGTAGGAATCGTCGGCGTCATGGCGCACCACGTCGACCGGGTGCAGCACCTTGTTCGCGGACGTGTCGATGTTGTCGGTAATGTCGAGCAGGCCGTTGATGAACATCTTGTAGCAGGCAATGCCCTCTTCCAGCAGCGCGTCGCGCTCGGCGGGCGGGCGCTTCACGAAGAAGCCGCCCTTGGAACCCACCGGAACGATGACGGTGTTCTTCACCATCTGCGCCTTCACGAGGCCCAGCACCTCGGTGCGGAAATCCTCGCGGCGATCCGACCAGCGGATGCCGCCGCGCGCGACCGGCCCGAAGCGCAGGTGCACGCCTTCCACGCGCGGCGCGTATACCCAGATCTCGCGGTACGGCACCGGCTTCGGAACATCGGGAACCTGGTGCGAATCGAGCTTGTAGCTGATGTATTCGGCCGGCTTGCCGTCGTGCGTCTGGAAATAATTGGTACGCAGCGTGGCGCGGATCTGTCCCATGAAGCCGCGCAGGATACGGTCGTCGTCGAGGCTGGAGACATTCACCAGCAGCGCCTTGATCGCATTGACGAGGCCGTCGACCTGCTCGTCGCGCGGCTTCTCGAGCAGCGCCGCAACGCGCGCCACGAAATCCGGGTTGGACTCGAGCACGGACCTGGGCGTCAGCAAGCCGAGCTCGCGCTCCAGTGCCTCGCGCGCGTGCTTGCGGGTGGCGGCGTCACCGGCTTCTCGCTGCGGATCGAACTTGGCTTCGAACAACTCGACCAGCAGACCCGTGACCATCGGGTAGCGGCCCAGCGTCTCGTCCATGTAGTTCTGCGAGAAGGTCGTGCCGACCTGCTGCTGGTACCTGGAGTAACCGCGCAGCATCGCGATCTGCCGCCAGCCGAGCCCGGCTTCAAGCAACAGCGAG
>DATFGL010000074.1:0-6838 GCA_035249465.1 Rhodanobacteraceae bacterium
CCGGGGAAGCAGAAGCCGGCCCGGCGCAACCCGGCCCACGCAAGTTGCCGCTGACTTCGAGCGAGCGCCGCGCACTGGAAACCCTGAAAACCCTTCCGTTCGGAAGCTGGCTGGAGTTCACCCTCAACCAGCAGGGCCAGAAGGCCGCGCGCAAGCTGGCGTGGTACACGCCGTCCAGCGGACGCTGCCTGGTGGTGAACGCACGCGGCACGGCATCGCCTGAACGTACCCTGGAGCAGATCGCGCGGATGATGGCCCGCGGCCAGGTACGTGTCCTTCCGAACCAGGATGGCGGTATGATCGACCGCGCCTGGAATGCACTGATGGCAGGATTGCGCAAATTCAGCAAGACCAACGACACCACGGACTCCGCGACATGAACGACGAACGTCGCAGCGCCGCGCGAAAACCTACCGCGGTCCCCATCGAGGTGACCGACAGCATCAGCGGCGAGAACATCGGCCGCGTCGGCAACCTCTCCCGCAATGGTTTGATGCTGATCTGCCACCGGCCGTTGCGCGACGACGCCTTGTACCAATTGCGCTTTCGGCTGCCCAGCCCGCGCGGTGCGAACGAGGAAATCGAAGCCGGCGTGCACACCATGTGGACCGACCAGGCAGCGACCAACGGTTACCAGTGGTCGGGCCTCAGGATCATCTCCATCAGCGGCGCTGCCGCGGCGTGCCTCGATCGCTGGCTGGACGCGAGCATGGCGTGAGGTACTCGCCCGGTTTGAGTGGCCGCTCGCGTTGAGCCTTTCGACACGCTCGGGGCGGGCTGCGCGAGTGGAGCGGACGGAGTCGAAACGCCTCTGCCCTTCGACTCCGGCCCCATCTCTGTTCAAGATGGGGCCCACGCTCAGGGCGAACGGCTTGAAAACAGGTCACCTCGGCGCAACTCGGTGCTTTGCGTTGCAGCGCACTTCGCCGCATCATGGCGGTTCCAGATCAACGCGCTGACGCCATGACCGCTTCGCCGCAGGACAATCTTTCCGCGCTGTATCCCGCGCACCTCGCCGAAATCGAACAGCGCAGCGCCGATGCGCTGGCCGTGTGCGGCCGCGACACGCTGGTGATCGCCGCCGGACAGCCGCGCGACTGGTTCCTCGACGACCAGGGCTACCCCTTCAAGGCCAATCCGCATTTTCTCAACTGGCTGCCGCTGACCGATGCGCCCGGCAGCTGGATCACGTACACGCCCGGTGCGAAACCCAAACTGGTATTCCTGCAACCACGCGATTACTGGCACGTCGTGCCCGCCGCGCCCGCGGGTTACTGGACCGGGCATTTCGACATCGTGACGGTCCGCAAGCCCGAAGAAGCCCGCACGCATCTGCCGAAAGACGCTGCACGTTGCGCGATCGTCGGCGAGGCCAACGCCGCGGTGGGTGACATCCAGCCGGACAACCCGCCGGCGCTCCTGAATCTGCTGCATTACCGCCGCGCGTTCAAGACGCCGTATGAAATCACCATGCTGCGCGTGGCCAGCAAGATCGGCGTACACGGCCATCGCGCGGCCGAGAAGGCATTCCGCGCCGGATTGTCGGAATTCGACATCCATTGCGAGTACCTGAGGGCCACGCGGCTCACCGAAGCGCAATTGCCCTACGGCAACATCATCGCGCTGGACGCGCACGGCGCGGTGCTGCACTACATGCACTTCGATCGCAATCCGCCGACGCACGCGCATTCGTTCCTGATCGACGCCGGCGGCAGCTTCCACGGTTACGCGTCCGACATCACGCGTACGTATGCCTCACCCGATGCCAGCGAATTCCAGGCGCTGATCGATGCGGTGGAGGCCGCGCAGCAGGATTTCTGCGCCAAGGTGCGCGCCGGGCAAAGTTATCCCGAGCTGCACGTCCACGCGCACCATGCGCTGATGCAGGCGCTGCGCGAGCAGGGCTTCATCACCTGCAGCCCGGAAGCCGCTGTCGCAAATGGCATTTCATCGACATTCTTCCCGCACGGACTCGGGCATTTGATCGGCCTCCAGGTGCATGACATCGCCGGCTTCGCGCGCGACGAACAAGGCGGCACGATTCCGAAGCCGGACGGCCACCCCTACCTGCGTCTGACCCGCACGCTGCAACCTGGCATGGTCACCACGATCGAACCGGGCCTCTATTTCATCGACATGCTGCTGGCGGAGCTGAAAGCCAAGCCGGCGGCGAAGGGCGTCGTGTGGGCCAAGGTGGACGCCTTCCGCAAATACGGCGGCATCCGCATCGAGGACGACGTCGCGTGTACCGACGGCGCGCCGCTGAACCTGACGCGCGAGGCGTTCGCGGCGGGGTAAACCGCAACCCTGCTGCTTTGTCTTCACCCTTCCGCAGGAAGGGGGATTGAGGGGGATGCGCTTTTGCATCGCGCAGTGACATCCCCCCGTTGCCGCTTGCCACAGGCAGGCGGCAACGACCCCCTTCGTACCGAAGGGGGTGTTACAGCTACTTCATCGCCACCGCATCGGTGGTGGTGGGCAGGCCGACCTTCCTGCAGAACGCGGCAAAGCGCGGGTCATCGCGATAGCGCAGGATGAACGGGTCGTAGAGCAGGTACCCGATACCCGGATCGCGATTGCTCCACGCGCGCTCCAGCCACTTGAACATGTTGTCGGAATCCTTGCGCAACGCATATACCTCGGCGACCTGGAAAGCCGCGATGTCGGCCTGATCGGCAATCAGCGTCTTCAAGGCGGCATCGGCGGTCGCGCGCTCCGCGCCGGCCTGCAAAGCCAGCGCCAGCGCGGCTTCGCGCCAGGTCTTGTCGTTTTCCTTTTGCGCAGCGGCGAGCGCAGCCTTGGTATCGCCGCGCAGGATTTCGATGACGGCAAGCTGCTCGTAGTAACCCGAGGCGGCCGGCTGCAACGCGATCGCGGTGTTGATCGCCTGCTTCGCGTCGTCGAGTCGGCCCAGCCCGGTGACGTAGGTGGCCTGCCAGTTGTACCAGCCCGCGTGGCGCGGATCGCTTTCCAGTGCTTCCCGGGTCAGCCCCACCGCGCGCCGGACCTGTCCCAGCGTGGCGAGCAGATTGCCCAACATGAATTTCGCGTCGGCGTCGCCGGGCGCGAGTTGCAGAGCGCGCCGGGCCTCGACTTCTGCCCCGGTCCAGTCCGTGTCCACGTCGAGCAGCAAAAACGCCCGCGCCTGATGGGCCGCCGACGAGTCTGGATCCAGGCTCAGCGCGGCGGTCACCGCTTCGCGCGCCTTGGCATTCGCATGGACCGCTTCGGCGCCGCCGAGATTCTGCGCTGCCAGGCCGCGCCACGCGTTGGACAACCCCGCGTAGGCGACCGCATAACGCGGATCGAGGCGAATGGCCTCGCCAAAAGCCTCGATGGCCCGGCGATCGCCCGCTTCGTTGCTGAGCGCGTAGTACGCCTTCCCGTGCTGGTATGCCGTGTACGCGGCGATGCTGCCGTTGGGTGGGCGATCGCTCTGCCCCGCCACGCCCGGCGCCGCCAGCAGTTTCGCCTTCAATGCCTCGGCCACCGCGCCGGTGATGGCATCCTGGAGCGCGAACAGATCGGTGTACGGCTTGTCGTAGCGTTGCGTCCACAGCACCGTGCCATCGGACGCGTTCACCAGGGTCGCGGTGATGCGCACCTCGCCGCCGGCGCGCTGCACGCTGCCTTCCAGCAGATGCGCCACGCCCAGCTTGCGGCCGATGTCGGCCGCGCTGTCCTGGCTGTTGCGGAACTGGAAAGCCGAATTGCGGCTGATGACTTTCAGACCCGCGAATTGCGACAGCGTGGTGATCAGGTCTTCGGACAACCCATCGGAGAAGAATTGCTCGTCCGATTTGCCGCTCTCGTTGGCGAACGGCAGCACCGCGACGGATTTTTCCGGAATGTTCGCGGTGGATGCGGGCAACGGCGATGCGTTCGCGGAGGCGTCGTGCAGCCCGGATGCAGCCGCGACTGCGGCGGAACCCGGGGCGGGCTTTCCCGGATTGTGCTGCGCTGCACCAGGGCTGCCCACTTTCGCCATCCGCGCCGCGGTGACCGGGTGGCGATCTGCGTAAAGCCGCCAACCCATCAACGCGACGGCCAACAACAACACCGTAATGATGACCGCATTGAGCTTTTGACCCACCGAGCGTTGTTCATGCGCGGGACGTGCCTTCGGCGAATCGGCCGGTGCGGTGCGACGAATACCTTCGGGCGTCAGCTCGTACACCCACGCACCCACCACCGCGACCGGGAAGCCGATCACAATCAGGAGCACCACCAGACGTACCGCCCAGTCCGGGATATTGAAGAACGGAAAGACCTGCGTCGCGACCTGCACCAGCAGCCATCCGGCGACGGCGTAAGCGGCCGCGACGCGCCACACGTGGCGGCGCTTCAATTCCGCGAGGAAACTGGTCTTGTCGGGTGTCACCGCGTATCGGGATTCCCGCCGGCTACAAGCCGGCCTCCAGTCTTTTGCAGTGTACCCAATCGACGCGTGGGGCGCAGGTTGGCGCAGGACCGGAGTGTCTTGTTCTCCCTTCCGTGGAAGCGGCTTGTCTTCCCCCTTCGGGGATCGAGGGGGATGCGCTTTCGCGGTGTGCAAAGAGGCCACGGCGCACGCGACGACATCCCACCGCGCCTGCGGCGCGACCCCCTTCCCTTGGAAGGAGGTAAACCTCTCTCGATGCCACGCATCAATACCGTTTCAAAGGGATCCAAAGCGCATGACCACCGCCACGCGGACACACGCGGCGCGTTCTGCGATGATCGGGCCTCGTTTTCTTCTGAAAAGGCCGGTGCATGAGCAACGAAACCGCGATCCGCCGCAACGTCGGCGCGTGGGCGCTGATGTTCACGGGGCTGGGTTCGATCATCGGCTCGGGCTGGCTGTTCGGCGCGTGGCGCGCGGCGCAGCTGGCGGGGCCCGGTGCGATCTGGGCCTGGGTGATCGGAGCGGTGGTGATCCTGTTCATCGCGGTCACTTACGCGGAACTCGGCGCGATGTTTCCGGAATCCGGCGGCATGGTGCGCTATGGGCAGTATTCGCACGGCACGCTGGTGGGCTTCATCGCGGCGTGGGCCAACTGGATCGCGATCGCTTCGGTGATTCCGGTGGAAGCGGAAGCGTCGGTGCAATACATGGCGTCGTGGCCGTGGCAGTGGGCGCAGGACCTGTACCACGTCGCGCCGGGCGGCATGGGCGAGTTGAGCGCGACCGGGCTTGGAATTTCGGCGCTGCTGGTAATCGTGTATTTCCTGCTGAATTTCTGGAGCGTCAAGCTGTTTGCCAAGACCAACACCTGGATCACGATCTACAAGCTGATCGTGCCAGCGCTGACCGCGATCGCCCTGATGGCGACTTCGTTCCATCCCGAGAACTTCCACGTCGGCGCACACGGCGGTCCACATGCGTACAACCTTTCGGCGATCCTGACCGCGGTCGCGATCAGCGGCATCGTGTTCAGCTTCAATGGTTTCCAGAGCCCGGTGAACCTTGCAGGCGAGGCGAAAAATCCGGGACGCAACGTGCCGTTCGGCGTGATCGGTTCGATCGTGCTGGCGACCATCGTCTATCTGTTGCTGCAGGTCGCCTTCCTCGGCGCGACCGATCCCGCGGTACTGGCCCAAGGCGGCTGGGCCGCGATCGAGCACTCCTCGCCGTTCGCGCAACTGGCACTGGCGTTGAACCTCAACTGGCTGGCACTGCTGCTGTACTCCGACGCCTTCATCAGCCCGAGCGGCACCGGCGCAACTTATACCGCAACCACCGCGCGCATGATTTACGGCATGGAACGCAACGGCACGCTGCCGAAGATCTTCGGCCGCGTGCATCCGCGCTTCGGCATCCCGCGCCCGGCGATGTGGCTCAACCTCGTCGTGGCCTTCATCTTCCTGTTCTTTTTCCGCGGCTGGGCGACGCTGGCCGAAGTGATTTCGGTCGCGACGATCATTTCCTATCTGACCGGGCCGGTCAGTGTCTCGGTGCTGCGGCGCACCGCGCCGGAAATCCATCGGCCGCTGCGCATCCCGCTGCTGCCCATCATCGCGGGCTTGGCGTTCGTGTTCGCAACCGAACTGCTTTACTGGGCGCGCTGGCCGCGCACCGGCGAGATCATCCTGCTGATGGTGGTCGCGCTGCCGGTGTGGTTGTGGTACGCGGTGAAACGTGGTGGCACCGATTTGACGAAGCAGGTGCGCGGCGCGCTGTGGCTGATTTCCTACTTGCCCGCGATCGCCGCACTGTCGTGGGCGGGCAGCGCGCGCTTCGGCGGCCACGGCTACCTGCCCTACGGTTGGGATTTGCTGATTGTTGCCGTCGTCGCGATCGGCTTCTTCGCGTGGGGCCTCGCCTGCGGCTGGCGCACGCCGGACGTGGAGCGGGCTGCAACTCACCTCGACAGAACCGAGAATTGATGCGACTTGTCGCCACACTGCGCTGTTGTTTTTGTCCGTCATTCCGGCGAAAGCCGGAACCCAGCGCCTTTCTACGATGCATCAGCAAGAAAAAGTCACTGGGTTCCGGGTTCCGCCCGCAAACAACGCAGGCGGCCCCGGAATGACGAAAGCAAAAACATCGATCATTGATTGATGGCAACCGACCGAATCAATTCAACGCCAGGATATCGCCCAGCAACGCCTGCGCGGTGACTTCCGGTCCCGCGCCTGCGCCCTGGATGACCAGCGGTCGCTGCGCGTAACGCGTCGTGCTGAGCGCAAACAGGTTGTCGGCGCCGAGCAGATGCGCGGCGGGGTGCGATGTCGGCACTTCGACCAGCCCAACCCGTGCCGCACCCTTGGCATCGAAGCGGGCGAGATAACGCAACACGCTGTCGCGCGCGACCGCAGCGGCGTGGCGCACCGCGATCGCCGCGTCGAGTTCGTCGAG
>DATFGL010000075.1:0-6837 GCA_035249465.1 Rhodanobacteraceae bacterium
GAAGCGTAACCGCCTCCGCTCGACACCTGTCGCACGCGCGGCATTTGTCCAGCCCGTCGCATGGCGCCCACCATGGCGCCGCGCGCATCACAACGGTCAGTGCGTGACGGGTGCCGGATGTTTCGGCTGCGCGGAGCGCACGATCACCCACACCAACGCGGCGACGCAAAGCGCCGGCACCATGAGCGGCAACAGGGCAAGCAGCACGATCGGGACCACGAACAGCGCGAGCATGCCGGCCACGAACAATCCGACCAGGCCGCCGAAGACCGCACCGGCAAATCCGAACATCAGCTTGAACAAGCCGCCCGTCAGCAGCCAGAAGACGCCAATCACGGCTGCCACCAATACGCCAAGCTTGAGCATTGCAACCTCCTCACCACTCTGTGGCGGACGATCATCCACGCATGTGCACGCACAGTATGCACGCCCGAATCAGCACCGGAAGCATGACTGTCAACCCATGACTTCAGGCCCATGACGCTATTATCAACTGCGCTATAGTGTACTCGCGACTATGACGGATGCAAGTCAGGGCCTGTCAACGCTATGCCACGTGGCCGCGCCGGCGGCTGTTTGCCCGCAGGGCAAGGAAGAGTGAGGAAGATGTATGTCGATACATCGACGAGCGATGACACAGCCATGCGGGCAAACGGCCCCGGCCCGAATGGTTGCTTCCGCAGCGGCCGCCAGACAAGGCGCGCACCGCCGTCTGGCGGCCGCTGCGGAAGCAACGCGGCTCACGCGGCATAGCGTTGGCAGGCCCTGACTGCGATGAGCGACACCGAAGCGCACCTGAAGAAATTCGAGAAGGAACTTGCGGCCGGCACGGTGTCGCTGGTGCTGCTGGCTGTGCTGGCGGCCGCACCCGAACCGTTGTACGGCTACCAGATCGCCAAGCGCCTGGAACGCGATGCCGGCGGCGTGCTGGTCGGCAAGCAGAGCGCGTTGTATCCCGTGTTGCGCAACCTGAGCGCGGCGGAGTTGCTGGACACCTTCGTCGAACCATCCGAAGCCGGGCCGCCGCGCCGCTACTACCGGATCACCCCACTGGGCAGGAAAGTTCTGCACGAATGGAGCGATGCATGGGGTTCCACGCGCCGTTTCGTCGATTCGATACTGAAGGATTGAAGCCATGACCACGCCGCAAACCATCGAGCAATACCTGGCACAACTGCGCGCGGCCTTGGCCGGCGCCGATCCGGCGATGATCCAGGATGCGTTGTACGACGCCGAAGAACACCTTCGCTCGGAGCTGGCCGAGAACCCCGGCATGAGCGAGGCCGAGTTGCTGGCGAAGATTTCGACCAGCTACGGCGCGCCCGATGAGGTCGCGGAAATCTACCGCACCACCGAAAAAACCGTCGCGCGCGCCCTGCGCACGCCGCCGCCGCGCCCGCGGCGTTCCGCATTCGGCCGCTTCTTCGGGGTACTGGCGGATCCGCATACTTACGGTGCACTGTTCTACATGCTGCTGGCGCTCGCCACGGGGATCTTCTATTTCACGTGGGCCGTCGCTGGATTGTCGATGTCGGCAGGCTTCGCCGTGCTGATTTTCGGCGCACCGTTCTTCCTTTTGTTCATGGCTTCGGTGCGCGGCTTGTCGCTGATCGAAAGCCGCATCGTCGAAAGCATGCTCGGTGTGCGCATGCCGCGCCGTCCGCCCTACACCGGGCGCGAACGGCCGTGGCTGCAACGGATCGCGGCGATGCTGACCGATCCGCGCACCTGGGCTACGTTGCTGTACATGCTGCTGATGTTGCCGTTGGGTATCGCCTACTTCGTCATCGTGGTGGCGTTGTCGACTGTGTCGCTGGCGCTGATGCTGGCACCCGTCGCGATGGCGTTCGACTTTTTCGGGCTTGGCCACGATTTCGTCAGCGGTTACGTGACCGTGGATTGGGGCTTCGGCGCACACATTCCGGGTTGGGCCGATGCCATCGGGATGTTCGTCGCCGGCTTCTTCCTGCTGTTCGGAATGCTGCACCTCGTGCGCGGGATCGGGCGCATGCACGGTGCGTTCGCCAAGCACTTGCTGGTGAAGTCCGCGCGGGTTTGACGCGGCGCTGCCACGCGACGACGCCCGTCGGCGGGCGCGGACAGCGCGTCAGGTTCTGGCGGCATCAGGTGCGGGCGGCACGGCGGGATCGGGAGGTGGGACGCTTGCAGCCCGCGCACGTGCCTTACCCAGCAACGGCTCCAGCAAATCCAGCGGCAGCGGGAACGCGATGGTGTTGGTCTTGGTGCCGCTGATCCCGGCCACTTCGACCAGCGTCTGCAGGTAACGCAGCTGGATCGACTGCGGCTGCTCCATCAGGGTCTGCGCGGCCTGCATCAGTTTTTGCGAAGCCTGCAACTCGCCCTCGGCGTTGATGACCTTGGCGCGCCGCTGGCGCTCGGCCTCGGCCTGACGCGCAATTGCCCGGACCATGGTGTCGTCGAGGTCGACTTGCTTGATCTCGACGTTGGATACCTTGATGCCCCACGCGTCGGTGTGCTGGTCGAGGATCATCTGCACGTCATGGTTGAGCTTGTCGCGCTCAGCCAGCATTTCGTCGAGTTCATGTTGCCCCAGCACCGAACGCAGCGTCGTCTGGGCGAGCTGGCTGGTGGCCTCGCGGGCGTCCTCCACCTGGATCACGGCCTTCTCGGGGTCGATCACGCGGTACAGGATCATCGCATCGACCTTGACCGGCACGTTGTCGCGCGAAATGACATCCTGCGGTGGCACCGTCATGACGATCGTGCGCAGGTCGATCCGCACCATCTGCTGCATGATGGGAATCAGCACGATGATGCCCGGTCCCTTCACGGCCTGGAAATGCCCGAACAGGAAGATCACGCCACGCTCGTACTCACGCAGGATCTTGAGCGACGACACCAGGATGATCAGCACGATCACCACGATGACCGCGATGAATGGGTAAAAAGTCATTTGTCCGTCTCCTTGGAAATCGTTGCCGGCCGCACCTCGAGTACCAGCCCGTGAATGCCGGTGACCAGGACGCGCTGGCCGCGCCGCATGGGGCCCGTGGAATCGGCCTGCCAGCGCTCACCATGCACGTGTACGACGCCCCGGCCATCGAAATCGGCCACGACCTCGCCCACGGCGCCAACCATTTCCTCGCGACCACTGACGACCCGTTGCCGATGCGAGCGCACCGCCATCCAGACGATGCCGACCAGCACGCCCGCCGCCGCCGCCGCGACGCCGACCACCACGGGCAAAGCTGTGCCGAAACTCGGTTCGCCGGTGTGCATCAGGATCACCGAACCGATCACGAATGAAATCACGCCACCCGTCCCGAGTACACCATAGGCCGGTACGAACGCCTCCGAGACGATCAGGATTACGCCCAGCAGGATCAAACCCAACCCGGCGTAGTTCATCGGCAGCAGCTGGAACGCGTACAAGGCCAGCAGCAGGCAGATTGCGCCCACCACGCCGGGCAGCACGCCGCCCGGATGCATGCCTTCCAGCACCAGGCCACCCAGCCCGATCAGCAACAGGATGTATGCCACCGACGGATCGGCAATCACCCCGAGGAACTGGCTGCGCACGCCCGGCGCCAGCGTTTCGATGGCCACGCCGCGCGTGTGCAACACGCGCGTGCCGGCGGCCGTCTGGACGCTGCGTCCATCCAGGTCGGACAGCAGGGTTGGGATATCCGGCGCGACCAGGTCGATCACGTGCAGTTGCAACGCTTCGTTGGCCGACACGCTGGCCGCATCGCGCACGGCCTTGTCCGCCCAGTCGGCGTTGCGGCCACGTCGTTCGGCCAGCGCACGGATGTAGGCCACGGCATCGTTGGTGACCTTGCGCATTTCGGTGCTTTCGGCGGGCGCGGACGCCGGCTTGCCGCTGCTGGACGCGGCCGGCAACGGCAGACTGCCGCCGCCTGTCAGTGACACCGGCGTCGCGGCGCCGATGTTGGTCGCCGGCGCCATCGCGGCAACGTGGCAGGCGTACATGATGTAGGTGCCGGCACTGGCGGCGCGCGCGCCCGACGGCGCAACGTAACCGATGACCGGCACTTCCGACGCCAGGATGGCCTTGACGATGCCGCGCATGGAACTGGACAACCCGCCGGGCGTGTCGAGTTCCAGCACGATGGCGGCAGCGTGCATGGATTGCGCGCGTGCGATGCCGCGCACCACGTAATCCGCGCTGGCGGGACTGATCGCGCCATCCACGCGCAACACCACCGCCACAGACCGCGTTGCCGGCGCGGCCGCGCAGGCCACCGCCGTCATCAGCAACGCGATCAAACCCCACAAACTGGATCGCCGCGCCTTCATGTGCCCATCTCACCACCGCCAGCAGCTCTTGGCAAACCGCGGGTTCGCGAACGCGGAAGCGGGCGGGGGCGCTGATCCAGATCACTGCAAGCATCGGCGAAAGGCGTACAGTGGTCTGTTTGCAGCTTTTGCAAACCCCAGGGAAACCGCCATGGACCACCCGATGTATCCAGAATCGACCGTCGATATCGCCCGCAAGCGCAAGGAGCTGGCCCCCGCGCAGCTGGAAGCCTTCCAGAACTTCAGCCGCGCGGTGTTCGCCGACGGCGCGCTTCCACCGGTGACCAAGCAGTTGATAGCGGTAGCGGTCGCACACACCACGCAATGCCCCTACTGCATCAAGGGTCATACCAAGGCAGCGCTGAAGGCCGGCGCCACCGAGCAGCAGGTCATGGAAGCCATCTGGGTGGCTGCGGAAATGCGTGCGGGTGGCGCCTACGCGCACTCGGCGCTGGCCATCGACACCATGCAGCACGCGCACGGCGCCTGACGTTGCGGCGGCCACTGCTTGCCAGCGCCGCGGCGTCACAAGCTATACTTTGAACTTTGCTACCGCGGCGCAAGCCCCCTGCAGGGAACCTGGAAACATGATCCGATCGATGCTGACCGTCGCGCTGATGGCGGGATTCGCGTGCTTCGCGTCAACTGCTTTCGCCAAGGGCGACCCGGCCAAGGGCAAGCTCGAGGTGTACACCTGCCACGGCTGCCACGGCATCCCGGGTTACGAAACGATGTACCCCGAATACCACGTGCCGCGCATCGCCGGCCAGAACGAGCAATACATCATCGACGCGCTCAATGAATACAAGAGCGGCGCGCGCAAATTCCCGACGATGAACGCACAGGCCAACAGCCTGACGGAAGAGCAGATCGAGAACATCGCGGCGTATCTTTCCAGCCTCGCGCCCAAGCAGAAGTAACCAGGGGGAACCGACCATGCAGCAACGCACCATCATCGTTTCCCTGCTCGCCGCCACACTGGTGATCGGCTTTGGCACCGCGTCGGCCAAGGGCGACGCCGCCGCCGGCAAGACCAAGGCCGCAGCCTGTGAAGCCTGTCACGGCACCGACGGCAACGGCATCGCGCCGAACTATCCCGCACTCGCCGGCCAGTACCAGGATTACATCGCGCAAGTGCTGCACGAGTACAAGGATGGCCAGCGCACGAATGCCATCATGAATGGCATGGCCTCGCCGCTGAGCGACCAGGACATCGACGACCTCTCGGCTTACTTCTCCAGCATGCCGGGCAAGCTGTCCGACCTGCACGGCAAGGTCAACGGCGGCGACTGATCGGAACCCGCCGTGACCCGCGACGAACTTGCCACGCTGCGCTGCGAACCCCGCAAGGGCAAGGAACACGCGCTCAGCGAGGCACGCATCCGCGAGCTGCTGGCGGCGCTGCCGGAATGGCAGGTCGCACTGGATGGCAAGTCGATTGCCAAGACCTTCGGCTTCAAGAACTTCTACGAGACACTGGCCTTCGTCAACGCGATCGGCTGGATGGCCAACCGGCAGGATCATCATCCCGATCTCGAAGTCGGCTACAACCGCTGCGTGGTGCATTGGTCCACGCACGACGTCGGCGGACTGTCGATGAATGATTTCATCTGCGCTGCCCGCGTTGAAGTCATCGCGCACGCGTAAAACTGTCAAGGGTAAAGAGGAAAAGCAATACCTTGGCGCTTGCCGCCCTTCTTTTTACTCCTTGCGTTTTACTTTTTACCCCGTACTCGCTTCGACAAATCGCGGCACAAAAAAACGCGGCCCGAAGGCCGCGTTCTTTGTTGCAACAAAAGTCGCCGCAATCACTGCGCGCCGATCTTCACCAGCGTGACGTCGAAGATCAGTGTCGCGTTGGGCGGGAAGCCGTTCTTCGGATCCGCGCCGTAAGCCAGGTCGGACGGGATCACGAACTTGTAGTGGCTGCCGGTCGGCATCATCATCAACGCTTCCTTGAAGCCCGGGAACACGTTGGCGAGATCAAGCTTGGCCGGGCCGCTGCCGTGCTGTGCGGACGAATCGAACACCTGCCCGTTGACGAACGAACCGGAGTAGTTCACCTGCACGGTGTCGGTGGCCTTCGGCTTGGCACCGGTGCCCTGCGTGATCACCTGGTACTGCAGACCGTCGGACGTGGTGTGCACGCCAGACTGGGATTTGTTCTTGGCCAGAAACGCGGCGCCTTCAGTCTTGTTCTGCGCCGACACCTGGTCGTAATGCTGCTTGGCCTTGGCCTGGAACTCGGTGCCGAACGCCTTGGCAACGCTTTCCGCCTGTGTCTCGCTCATGCTGGGCTTCTGGCCCTGCAACGCACGCGTGACCGCCGCGCCGACCTGTTGCGGATCGATCAGACTGCGCGCCCAGTCCGGATAACGGCCCGCGAGTTCGTAGCCAACGATCTCGCTGGCCTGCGCCTTGTTGACCGTGGTGGATTGAGTCTGCGCCTGCGAAACGCCGGCAATGCCGAGCGCCGCGATCACGGCAACGGCGGCCAGGCTCGGCCGCATGATCTGCTTCATCTATGTATTCCTCTGG
>DATFGL010000076.1:0-7472 GCA_035249465.1 Rhodanobacteraceae bacterium
CGCAACAGACGCTCGACGCCTCCACGGTGCGCCGCGTCCGCCTCGCCGCGGGTTTCGAACACCCGCAGCGCCACCGCCGCACCCAGGTCGACCAGCGCCGGGTAGGCCGGCAAACCGCCGCGCGCTTCCGAAACGCGGGGAATCGCATCGAAGTCCCAGTCGCGCACGTCCTCGCGCGTCACCGGCACCGCCGCGTTGCGCGAAAACGCGGCGCGCGCCCGCTCGGCCCAGCGTTCGCGCAACGCATCCAGGTCACGCCCCTCCGCAACCACGCGACCGGACTCGTCACACACCTCGAAGCGCATCCGCAGGTGCGCGGGCAGTCCCGCCACGTCGAAGTCGGCAGCGTCCACGGCAACGCCCGTAATTTTCTCAAGGAAGGCGGACAGGCGACGCGTGAGCGGCTCGTCGCACGATGGTTCCGCTTCGGTGAAGGCCCGCGCGAATTCCGGCGCCGGCACGAAGTTGCGGCGCTGCGCCTTGGGCAGGCCGCGGATCAGTGCCGCGACCTTGTCCTGCAGCAGTCCCGGCACCAGCCATTCGCAACGCGCCGCAGGAATGGCGTTCAACAGCGGCAGCGGCACGCGCAGCGTGACACCGTCGGCCTCGTTGCCCGGCACGAAGCGGTATTCGAACCGCAGGCGCTGGTTGCCGACTTCCATCGCTTCGGGAAACGCCCCTGCATCCCCGTGCGCGCCGGCTTCCAGCACATCGCGCAGCGACCAGCGCAGCGCCGTGCGTTCCGGCGCCGGGGCACGCTTGTACCAGGCATCCAGCGCCGCGGCCGAGGCGATGTCCTCCGGCAATTTGCCGGCGAAGAACGCTGCCAGATCATCGTCGGACTTCAGCAGGCCCTCGCGCCGTTGCTGCGCCTCGATCTCGCGCGCTTCATCGAGTACCCGCGCATTGGCACGCAAGAAATCCGCGCGGCCGTCGATGTCGCAGCGCGCCAGCGCTTCGCGCAGGAAGATGGCATGCGCCAGCGCCGGGTCTTGTCTGGCGAAGGTCACCGCACGCCGCTCGACCAGGATCAGTCCGTACAGCGACACCTGCTCGAACGCCTGCACCGTGCCGCGCGCGCGCGACCAGTGCGGATCGCTGCAGGTGCGTTTCAGCAGATGTGCGGCCTGACGCTCGATCCACGCCGGTTCGATGCGCGCGCACTGCATGCCCCACACCTTGCCGCCAAGGTCGAGGATCTGCGCCACGAACAGCCATGCCGGAGGTTTCTTCGCCAGCGCGGAACCCGGAAATACCTTGAACCTGCGTTCGCGCGTCCCGCGATACACGCCCTGCTCGTCCTTGCGCGCGACATTGGTCGGCAGGCCGGAGAGCAGCGCGAGGTGGACGGGTTCGTAAATATCGGGCGCAGCAATCGTGCGTGACGCCCCACCCGCTTCAAGCAACAACTGCCGGTGCAGCTCGCGCCACTCGCGCATCCGCATGAACGACACGAAGCGTTTCGCGCACCAGTCGCGCAACTTCGATTGCGTCAATTCCTCGTGCGCCGCGCGATACGCGTTCCACAGGTTCGACACGCCGATGAAATCGGACTGCGGATCGGCGAACTCCGCGTGTGCGGCATCGGCCTGTTGCTGCTTGTCCGCCGGGCGCTCGCGCGGGTCCTGGGTGCCGAGGAACGCGACGATCGGCAGCACGTCCTGCGCGACGCCGAGCTTCCGCGACTCGACCAGCATGCGCGCCAGTTGCGCATCGATCGGAATGCGCGCCAGTTGCTTGCCGAGCGGCGTCAGCCGTCGCGCGTCGTCCACCGCGCCGATCTCGGCGAGCCTGCGCCAGCCATCGTTGACCGCGCGCGGATCGGGCGGGTCGATGAAAGGAAACGCCTCGACGTCGCCGAGGCCGAGATCGAGCATGCGCAGGATCACGTCGGAAAGCGCGCTTCGCAGGATTTCGGGATCGCCGTACGGCGGTCGCGAAGCAAACTCCGCCTCATCATAGAGCCGCACGCAAATGCCCGGACCCACGCGCCCGCAGCGGCCGGCACGCTGGTTGGCGGCGGCCTGCGACACGGCCTCGATATGCAGGCGCTCGATCTGGCTGCGGCGCGAATAACGTTTGACGCGCGCATCGCCGGAATCCACGACCCAACGGATGCGGGGCACGGTCAGCGAGGTTTCCGCGACGTTGGTGGACAGCACGATGCGCCGCGCCCGGCCCGGATTGAACACGCGATCCTGTTCCTTCACCGACAGGCGCGCATACAGCGGCAGCACTTCGGTATGGCGGTATTGCCGGCGCGCCAGCGCAAGATGCGCGTCGCGGATCTCGCGTTCGCCCGGCAGGAACACCAGCACGTCGCCCTTTGGATCCTCGCGGGTAACCTCGTCGAGCGCCGCGACGACGCGTTCGGTCAATCCCGCTTCCTGCTCCGGTGGCCGATAGCGTATTTCCACCGGATACGCGCGCCCTTCCACCGTCACCACGGGCGCGCCATCGAAATGTTCGGCGAAGCGTGCGGTATCGATGGTGGCGGAGGTGACGATCAGCTTGAGGTCGCGACGCTTGCGCAGCAGTTGCTTCAGGTATCCAAGCAGGAAGTCGATGTTGAGGCTGCGTTCGTGCGCCTCGTCGATGATCAGCGTGTCGTACGCGGACAGCCAGCGGTCATGCGCCATCTCGGCCAGCAGGATGCCATCGGTCATGAACTTGACCAGTGTGTTCTCACCGAGTTGTTTGGCGAACCGCACCTCGAAGCCCACCACGCCGCCCGGTTGACCATCGTGTCCACCGCCCAGTTCTTCGGCAACGCGACGCGCCATCGCGCGTGCGGCCAATCGTCGCGGCTGGGTGCAGCCGATCAGGCCGGCAACCCCGCGTCCGGCCGCCAGGCACAGCTTCGGCAGTTGCGTCGTCTTGCCCGACCCTGTTTCGCCGGCGATCACCAGCACCTGGTGCTCGCGGATCAAGCGCGTGATTTCGTCCGCGCGCTGCGTGATCGGCAGCGTTTCGTCCAGCGTGACCGGCGGCACCAGCGCCGCGCGTGCCTCGCGCTGCGCCACCGATGCCGCGATTTCCTGCGTCAGCTTGCGCAACGCGTCCGGCGACGGCGGCCGCTTGCGATCCACTCCGCGCAGGCGCGCACGCAATTTGCCCGCATCGCGCGTCAACGCGCGATCGAGCAGGCGATCGAGTTCGCGCGGGCTGGGCGGATGCCCATCACGCGTGCGGTGCCTGGATTCCATCCGCGCATGGTATTCGACGCATGTATGACATGCAGGAGCGTCCGGTCGCGACCCAGGTGTGCTCCGATTTTGCCCGTCATCCCGGGGCCACCGCAGATTCATCGCGGTGGAACCTGACTGCGTTTGCAGAGCCTGTCCCCGACCTGATCGGGGAATTGCAAACGCGAACGCCCCCGGATCGAGTCCGGGGCAGGCTGCGGCGACGCGCAGCGCGAGCGCCATGGATGGCGCGAGTAATTCCGGGATGACGAGCAAAACCGGGGATTCCCCAAGCCCGGACTGTGCAAGTAGACGTCCTTGGCGCGGACGCCGGCCCGGCCGGTCACCTGATGCCACGGCATCGCGAAGTGGCGGTTGTCGGGCTGCACCGTCCGCACCGCGACCGCGAAGTAACGGTCAGGCTATTCCCAACCCCGTGATTTCGCCGATGGCATCGGCGTCGAACCCCGCGAGCTGCGCGAACACGCGGCCGCGCTCGGCGTAATCCCGGAACCGGTCGAAACTGGGCGCACCCGGCGACAACAGTACGACGCCACCCTGCGGGGCGGTCTTTTTTGCATGCGCAATTGCAGCGGCAAGATCGGCGGCCTCTTCGACAGCACAGGCAGATCCGGCATTCCGCAGGGTCCGTGCGATCCTCGGACCCGCAGCGCCCTGGGCGACGATGGCGTGCGGTGAATGCATGCGAAGCGCCCGCGCGAAGCCGTCCCAGTCCAGCCCACGATCGTGCCCGCCCAGGATCAGCGTCACTGCGCGGCCGCGCAAGCTCTCCAGCGCGGCCAATGCCGCGTCCGGCGTGGTGCTGATCGAATCGTCGACCCACTCCACGCCATCGCGAACACCCAGCGACGTGAGCCGGTGCGGCAGCGGCTTGAACGCGGCGAGCGAAGCGGCGGCGACGCGCGCGTCGAAGCCCAGCAGGTCGATCGCGGCCAACGCCGCGCATGCGTTGTGGGCGTTGTGTGCGCCGCGCAGCGGCAGCGATGCGATTTCGAACACGCGCTCGCGGCCGCGCATGATCCATCCGCCGGCCACGTGCCAACCCGCTGCGTCGCCGAAGGTCCGGCGTTGCGGATGCGCAGCGGTGCGCCGCATCAGCAACGGCGTCTCGGCATCCACCAGCAGCGTGCGCGACACGTCCGCGAGTTTCAGTTTGTCCACAACGTAGCGTTCGCGCGTGCCGTGCCAGTCCAGGTGTTCCTCGGCCAGGCTCACGACCACGCCGAGTTCCAGCGGACCCGCTTCGCCGGTCTGGAAGCTGGAAAGCTCGATCGCCCAGAGCTCGGTGGCCTGGCCGTCCAGGTCCAGCAACGGCAGGCCGATGTTGCCCGCCAGCGCGGTGCGAACCTGCAGCGCACGCGCAAGATGCGCGATCAAGGCGGTGGTGGTGCTCTTGCCCTTGGTGCCGGTGACCGCGACCACGCGCGCATCAGGGTTTTCGCCGAACCACAGCGCGGTGCCCGAGGTGAAGCGCGCGCCGCGTTCGCGCGCCGTCAGGATTTCCGGCTTGTACGCGCTGATGCCGGGCGACTTGATCACGATGCCGTGCGCGGACAGCGCATCCGCACCGGGCGCGGCGCCGGTCACGCGCAGGCCTGCGTCGCCGTGCGATCGCGCGGCCTCCACTTCATCGCGGCCGCAGTACAGCGTCAGCGGCTTGCCAGGGAAACGCCGTCGCAATGCGGCCAGCACGCTGCGCCCTTCGCGGCCGTAGCCCCATACCGCAACGTCGGCGTGCTCAAGCTCCGCGAATCGCATCGAGCGCCCCCGCGAAGCGCGCGGGCACGCCATGTTCACCCGTCGGTTCCAGCCATGGCTGCAGGTCCAGTCGCGCCGCGTCGAGTTGCGGTGCGACGTCTTCGCGGAACCGGGCCACCAGCGCATCCTCGCGCCATTCCGGACGCGCGGCCAATGCCGCGAACGCCGCGCGCGCCTCGCTGGCTTCGCCCACGCATTCGAAGGGCTTGTGGTCGCGGTATTCGATCAGCGCATCGAAACCCGCTGCCTGCGCCTCATCGTCCAGCAGGTTGCGGCCAAAGATTTGCAGCAACCTCGGCTTGGGTACGAACGGTGCCAGCGCCAGGAACACGAAGTGGCATTTCGGACATTGGCCGCACCAGCGATCCGCGGGCTTGGGCCCAAGGATCCTGAAATTGCGGTTGCACGACGAGAACGCTTCGAAATACGCGGCGCCGGATTTTGCAAAGGCGCGTGTCACAGCCAGTTCAGAAAACGGCCGCAGCAGAGAGAAATAATCCAGATCGGCAGTGACGTGCGTGCGCAGCCACGCCGCGAACATTTTTTCGAACGCCCAGCCCTTGCTCCACTGGTGATTGACCTGCCGTCCTTCGTATTCCAGCGTCGCCGCCGAAGCCGAACGCTCATTGGCGAATACAATCGCATCGAAGCCATACAGGATGGCCGCGCCGGCAAGGATGGCGGAATTGATCGCGGTGACCGGAATGTGGCCGTTCCACGCACCCATGCGGTTGTAGTCGAACAGCAGCGGCGAAAGTTCGCGTCCGATGTTGAGCATCGGCAGGCCGGTGCGCGCGGCGACGTCCGCGATCAACGGCGACGCCCCGACCCAGGTCGCGGTGGCTTCGGTGCCGGCCTTCTTCAATGCCTCGACCACCACCAGCGAATCCTTGCCGCCGCCGATGGGCACCAGTGCACGCTGTGGCAAATCGAGCCCGATTGCCCCACCGTCATCCCGGCCATGGATTGGCCGGGACCCTGTACCAGGGACGGAAGAAACAGGAAACGCGATCCTGCCACGCAGGTCCAGTCCATTGCGATACGCGAACTCACCCAGTCCGTGCAGGTACAGCGCATCCAGCAGGTCGGCCGTCGCCGCATCCGGCGCAGCAGTTTCCACCTCGATGCGCGGCGGCAAGCCAGCCTTGTAATAACTGATGCCCGCGATGAAGTGCAGCATGCGCAGCGCGACTTCGAACGCAGCCTGGCGTGCTTCCGGCAACGCGGGCGCATCCGGAAAACGGATGCGCTCGACCAGCTCCGGGCCCGTATCGAACGCATACACCAATTCCGCCACGCCATCGGCGTAATCGCAGCGCACGAAACGGAAAGCTTGCGCCTGGCGGGGGTCGGCAAGCGAGCTCATTCAATGACCGCCGTTTCAGCAAGTGGCCGCAGATTGTAGTGCGACGCCATGGATTCGCCGTAGGCGCCGGCTTGCGCGATCAACAGCACGGCGCCTTCCTCGCTGCGCGGCAGGCGCCGGTCGGAACCCAGCACGTCGCCGGATTCGCAGATCGGCCCGACCACCTGATACAGCGTGTCGGCCGGCGCGTCGAGCCTGGTCAGGTTCACGATCTCGTGCCATGCGTCGTACAACGCGGGGCGAATCAACGCGTGCATGCCCGCGTCGCAACCCAGATATTCCAGCGCGCCCTTGTGCTTGGTCTGGGTGACGCGCGCCAGCAGCACGCCGGCGTCAGCGACCAGCCAGCGACCCGGTTCCAGCCACAACTCGTATTGCGGATAGGCACGCTTCACTTCCGCGAGCGCGGCGTCCACGGCACCGAGATCGAGTTCCGCTTCGCCCGGATGCGACGGAACACCCAGCCCGCCGCCGAGATTGAGGGTGCGCACGTTGCCGATCCGTTCGGCAAGACTCGCGAGCTGCGCGCACACGCTCGACCAATGCGCCACGTCCAGAATGCCGGAGCCGAGATGCGCGTGCAGCCCGATGACGCGCACGTCCTGGGCGCGCGCCAGTTCCAGGAACGCGCCGAGCTGATCCAGGGGCAAGCCGAACTTGCTGGTCACGCCGCCGGTGCGAACCTTGTCGTGATGGCCGAACCCGCGGCCAAGATCCACCCGCAGCATCACCTCGCGCCCGGCGAACAAACCCGGCCATTGCTGCAGGGGATGCAGTGCATCCAGCGTCGTGGTGATGCCGCGTTGCAGTCCTTGCGCGTAATCCGCGCGCGGCGCGAAATTCGGCGTGAACAGGCGCGGCGATTCACGCGTCTCGCTGACCGCATCCACGGCGTCCAGTTCACCCGGCGACACGCATTCGAACCCCAGGCCCTCCTGCGCCAGCGTGCGCAAGATGGCGGGATGCGGATTGGCCTTGATGGCGTAATACAACCGGTCGACCGATTGCAGTGCGTGCAACGCGCGTGCCTGCGCGCGCACGGAAGGCAAGTGGTACACGTAACGTGGCGTTGCCAATTCTTCCCCTCTCCCTTTGGGAGAGGGGAGATTTCCAGCGAGTGCAAGCAGCGTAGCCCGCTGCGT
>DATFGL010000077.1:0-5312 GCA_035249465.1 Rhodanobacteraceae bacterium
TCCACGCCGTTCTGCGTGTACGGCGGCGTGGTGGCGGCCGATGCGGAAAGCGATGCGTGCCTCACCGAGGCCGCGGTAGCGCTCGCCGGCGAACTGCGCGTGGACTATCTGGAAATGCGCGACCGTGAATTGCGCCATCCCGACTGGCCGGTCAAGGATCTGTACGTCGGATTCCGCAAGGCGATCGAGCCGGACGACGACGCCAATCTCAAGGCGATCCCGCGCAAGCAGCGCGCGATGGTCCGCAAGGGCATCGGGCTTGGCCTGGAAGCGCGCCACGACGGCGGCCTCGACGACTTCTACCGGGTGTACGCCGAAAGCGTGCGCAACCTCGGCACGCCCGTGTTGCCGCGCGGTCATTACGCACGGTTGCAGCAGACCTTCGGCGAGGATTGCGAGATCACCGTGGTCCGCCACCAGGGGCAGGCCGTCGCGGCGGTCATGAGCTTTTATTTTCGCGACGAGGTGCACCCGTATTACGGCGGCAGCGTGTGGCACGGACGTGACCTCGCGGCCAACGACTTCATGTATTGGGCGGTGATGCAGCGTGCCGCGGTGCGCGGTGCGCGGCTGTTCGACTTCGGACGCAGCAAGCAGGACACAGGGTCGTACCACTTCAAGAAACACTGGGGTTTCGAACCCGTGCCGTTGCCTTATGCCTATCACCTGGTGCGCGCGCGGGAGGTTCCCAACGTCAGTCCCACCAACAGCAAGTACCAATGGTTCATCAAGGGCTGGCAACGGCTGCCGCTGCCGGTGAGCCGTGCGCTGGGTCCGTGGCTCGCGCGGAATCTGGGTTAGCCAGATGAGCACGATACTGTTCCTCTGCCACCGGTTGCCCTGGCCGCCCAGCAAGGGCGACAAGATCCGCTCGTACCACGTGCTGCGGCGGCTGGCGGAGTGCCATAGGGTGTACCTCGGCACGTTCGTGGACGATCCGGCCGACTGGCAGTACGCCGGTGCGGTCGAAGCCGTGTGCGCCGGAACCTGCATCCGGCCCTTGCAGTCGTGGCGCGCGCGCTGGCGCGCGCTGACGGCGCTGCCGCGGGGCGACGCGTTGACGGTCGCGTGCTACCGCGATCGCGTGATGCGGCGCTGGGTCGACCAAGTAGTTGCGGAACACAAGCCGGACATGGCCCTATGCTATTCGTCCGGCGTGGCGCCGTTCGTGATGCGGCATGCGACGCTGCGCCGGGTGATGGATTTCGTGGACGCCGATTCCGACAAGTGGCGCCAGTACGCGCAAGCGCGGGATGGCATCGCGCGCATGGTCTACGCGCGTGAAGCGCGTCGGCTGGCCACGCTCGAACGCGCGATCGCCACTCGGTTCGATGCGAGCCTGTTCGTTTCGGAGGCCGAGGCGGCGTTCTTCCGCAAGCAGGTTCCCGCGGCGGCGGCCAAGGCGTACGGCGTCGCCAACGGTGTGGACGGCGGGTACTGGGATCCGCACCTCGTCTACGCCAACCCCTACCCCGCCGGCGCGCGGGCGGTGGTGTTCACGGGTGCGATGGATTACCGCGCCAACGTGGATGCCGTGGAGTGGTTCGCGCGTGAAGTGTGGCCGCGCGTCCTCGAGCGGCGGCCGGATGCATGCTTCTACATCGTCGGCAGCAATCCGACGGCAGCGGTGCACGCGCTGGCGCAACGCGCGGGCATCATGGTTACGGGCCGCGTCGACGACATGCGGCCGTACCTCGCGCACGCCCACGTCGTCGCGGCGCCGCTGCGCATCGCCCGCGGCATCCAGAACAAGGTGCTGGAAGCGTTGGCGATGGAAAAGGCGGTGCTCGCGACGCCGCAGGCCTGGGAAGGCATCGAGGATTTCAACGGCCGGCTGGGCTGCATCACCGATTCCCCAGAGACCATCGCAGCGGAGGCCTTGCGTTGGCTGGATCAGCCGCAGCCCGTGCGCGTGCCGGCGGCCCGCGCGGCCGTGCAGTCTCGCTTCGACTGGACGCGCAATCTCGACGCATACGAAGCCGTGTTGCGTGGCGGACGGCGCGACGACGCGGCGATGCCCGTCATGTGCAACGAGCGGGCGGAGGTGTATTCATGAACCGGGTGCTCGCGGCCAGGTCCGGCATCTTCGAGCGCGCGCCCGGCTGGGCACTGGCGGTGATCGCGTTCGCGGCTGCCACGATCGTGCTGCTGGTCTGCTACCGGCAAACGATGCAATCGCTGGTCGGCGTATGGGCGCACGACGGTACGTATCAGTACGCGTTCCTGATCTTCCCGCTGAGCCTATGGATCGCGTTCGACCAGCGCCAGCGGGTGCGCGCGAACCGTCCGGCGCCCAGTGTGTGGGGCTTCGCGGCCGTGACCCTGTTGGTGTGCGTGTGGTACGCGGGCCGGCTTCTGGACGTCAATCTGGCCCAGCACTTCGCTTTCGTGGCCTTGTTTCCCGCGCTGGTGCTGGCGTGCTGGGGCTGGCGCGCGCTATGGGTACTGGTCTTCCCGCTCGCGTATCTGGTGATGTTCGCTGTGCCGTGGGGTGATGGCATGGTGGGTCCGCTGCAGGACATTACCGCGCACTTCGCGGTGAACGCGCTGGAATTGACCGGCACGCCGGTGCTGCTCAACGGCCGCGAAATCGTCACGCCTTCTGCAGTGTGGATGGTGGCGGACGCGTGCAGCGGCGTGAAATTCTTCCTCGCCTGCACCGCGCTCGGTTGCCTGTACGCCTGGTTGATGTACCGGCGTTGGTGGAAGCGCGTGCTGTTCGTGGTATTGGCGGCGGTGGTGCCGATCATCGCCAATGGCTTCCGTGTGTATTTCACGGTGCTGATCGGGGACACCTGGGGCATCCATTACGCCACCGGCACCGATCACATGATTTTCGGCTGGCAGTTCTTCGGCACGGTATTGGTGCTGCTGTTGCTGGCCGGATGGTTTTTCCGTGATCGCTTCGTGGCACGCGAAGTGCCGCCGGCAAGAGACGACAGACCGGTGGGCGTGCGCGCAGTGGTCTGGGCGGCGGCGCTGGCAGCGTTGATCGCGGGTCCGGCCTTGACCGCCGAAACCGGATCGACGGTGACGCGACCGGAACAAGTGCAGCTTGCCGCGCCGGCGTTGGCCGGATGGTCGGGGTCGCACGCGGCTACGGCCGACTGGCGCCCCTCGTTCAGGGGTGCCGCGGGCGAGGTGCAAGCAAATTACCGATCGTCAATTCACGCCGGAGAAGTCGGCCTGTTCCATGCCGTGTATATCGGCAAACCGCACCGCGGGCACAGCCTGATCACTTACGGCAACAACGTGTACGACCCGGACAAGGCGCGCATCCTCGCGAGCTCCACACTGCGCGTCGAACTCGCGGGCGGCGCAAGCGTGGTAGCGCGCGAACTCAAGCTTGCCGGTGCGGAAGGTCCACGTGTGGTGTGGTACTGGTACTGCGTCGACTCGCGTTGCACTGCTTCGCCCGTGCTGACGAAGTTGCTGCAGGCGTGGGGTGTGTTGCGTGGTCGTCCAACGCGATCGTCCGTGTGGGCGCTGTCGGCACGGGTCGGCAATGGTGACGAAGCGCGCACGGATTTGCGCGCCTTCGCGCGTGCGTTGCCCGGCCCAGATGCGCAGATCCGCGGGAAAACCGTCGCGGGAGAAGCCACGCGATGAATGACAAGCCGCTGATCGCGCACGTGCTCTATCGCCTCGACACCGGCGGGATGGAACGCGTCGCGCTGTCGGTCATCAACCACACCCGCGAACGCTATCGCCATGCGGTCATCTGTCTCGCTGGCTACGGCACGCTGCGCAGCGAGATCGTGGACGCCGACGTCCCCTGTCTGTCGCTGGACAAGCGGCCGGGCAAGGATCCGGGCTGTTATCTGCGGCTGTGGCGTGCCTTGCGAACGCTGAAGCCGGATCTGGTGCAGACCTACAACATCGGTGCGCTGGACGCGGCGCCCGTGGTCAGATTGGCCGGCGTACGCCGGATCGTGCACGCCGAACACGGCCGTGACGTGACGGATCCGAACGGAGACAACCCGAGGTATCTCCGCCTGCGGCACTGGATGGCGCCCTTCATCGATCGCTTCATCACCGTGTCCCGCGATTTGCAGCACTGGCTCGTGGAGCGTGCGCGCATCCGGCCGGACAAGGTAACGTGCATCCCGAACGGGATCGATGTGGCGGCCTTCACCGTACCGGGTGTTCCGCCGCGGCCACGCGTGCTGCTGCGTGACTTCGCGCCACCCGGCAGCGTGCTGATTGCGAACGTGGCGCGCCTGGACAAGGTGAAGGACCAGGCGGGGTTGCTCGCCGCGTTCAAGCTGCTGCAAGAGCGTGCAGGACAGCAGATTTCCGATTTCCGCTTGATCATCGTCGGTGGCGGACCGGAACACGAAGCACTGCAGCGTCGTGTCGAGCAGCTTGGCCTGACACGAACGGTGCGCCTGCTCGGCAACCGCAGCGACGTGGCGACGCTGCTGGCGGAGAGCGATGTGTTCGTGCTGTCGTCGATTGCCGAAGGCATGCCGGTCACGCTAATGGAGGCCATGGCATCCGGACTGCCGGTGGTCGCGACCGGCGTGGGTGACGTGGCGGCGGTGGTCGAGAACGGCACAACCGGCACACTGGTTCCCCCCGGCGATGCGCAGGCGCTGGCCGAAGCGTTGGGCGCCTATGTAACGGATGAGGCACTGCGTCATCGTCACGGTGACGCCGGTCGCGCACGCGTCGCTGCGCGCTTCAGCTTGAATGCCATGCTGTCGGCGTACACGGCTCTCTACGATGAACTGCTTGGCCGGCAGGCAAGCGCGTCGCAACCACGCGTCGCGGCCGGTCTCGCCGGACGCGGGGAGCACTGACATGTGCGGCGTGGCCGGAATCGTGCTGGCGAAGAATGGAAGCGTGAACGAACGCATCCTTTTGGCGATGCGTGACGTGCAGCGCCATCGCGGACCGGACGAGGCCGGGCTGTATATCGGTGGGGGCGTCGGCTTGGGCCATCGGCGCCTGTCCATCATCGATCTGAGCCACGGCCAGCAGCCGATGCTGGACGAAGCGGCCGGACTGGCGCTGGTTTACAACGGTGAGTTGTACAACTTCGAAGTGCTCAAGGCCGAACTGGAAGCGCAGGGCGTGGCATTCCACAGCCGCAGCGACACCGAGGTGTTGCTGCGCGCCTGGCAACGGTGGGGCGAGGGATGCCTTGCGCGATTGCGCGGCATGTTCGCCTTCGCGATCTGGGACATGCGCGAATCGCGCATTTATCTCGCACGCGACCACATCGGCGTCAAACCGCTGTATTACGGCTGCACGCGCGCCGGCGACCTGGTGTTCGCGTCCGAACTCAAGGGTGTGCTTGCGCATCCGGA
>DATFGL010000078.1:0-2963 GCA_035249465.1 Rhodanobacteraceae bacterium
TTACCACTATTCGTATTCGGTGGTGCGCGGCTGCGACCGCATCGTGCCGGTGGACGTGTACGTGCCGGGCTGTCCGCCGACCGCCGAGGCGCTGGTTTACGGGATTCTGCAATTGCAGAAGAAGATCCGCCGCACCAACACGATCGCGCGCTGACCGCCCATGGCCCAAACCGCCCCCGAACAACTGACCGACCGCCTGCGTGCGCGCTTCGGTGAAAAAATCGACAACGTCGGTGTTTCGCGTGCGCAAGCGGCGGTCGAGGTCGCGCCGGCGCACCTGCTCGAGGTCTGCACCGCGCTGCGCGATGAAGCCGATTTCCGCTTCGCGCAATTGACCGACCTGTGCGGCGTGGATTTCCTCTCCTTCGGCGAAGACGAGTGGGCGACTTCCGACACCGCCACCAGCCAGGGCTTCGGCCGTGGTGTGCAGGGCGACAGCGTGCAGGGCCGCTTCGGCTGGGACAACCGGCCGCGGCATCCGCAGTTCCTGCGCCGCTTTGCTTCGGTGGTGCACCTGCTTTCCTATGAATACAACGTCCGCCTGCGCGTGCGCTGCTTCGCGCCGGAGGATGCGTTGCCGGTATTGCCGACGCTCACCGGTGTGTGGCCGTCCGCGAACTGGTACGAGCGCGAGTCGTTCGACCTGTACGGGATCGTCTACGAAGGCCATCCCGACCTGCGCCGCATCCTTACCGACTACGGTTTCGTCGGGCATCCGTTCCGCAAGGATTTCCCGCTGATCGGCAATGTCGAAGTGCGTTATGACCCGGAAGCCCGGCGCGTGGTTTACGAACCGGTTACCTCGGTGACGCCGCGCGTGACCGTGGCGCGCGTGGTGCGCGAGGACTCGCGCTGGCCGACTTCGCGCGAGGAAGCCGCCGACGACTGGAAGGACAACTGACGTGGCCGACACGACCGACAAAGCCGGCGAAATCCGCAGCTACACGATGAATTTCGGTCCGCAGCATCCGGCCGCGCACGGCGTGCTGCGCCTGGTAATGGAGATGGAAGGCGAAACCATCCTGCGCATCGATCCGCACATCGGGCTGCTGCACCGCGGCACCGAGAAGCTGGCCGAATCCAAGCCGTTCAACCATTCGATCGGCTACATGGACCGCCTCGACTACGTGTCGATGATGTGCAACGAGCACGCCTACGTGCGCGCGATCGAGCAGCTGGTGGGCATCACGCCACCCGAGCGCGCGCTGTGGATCCGCACGCTGTTCGACGAGGTCACCCGCATCCTCAATCACCTGATGTGGATCGGCTCCAACGCGCTCGACCTCGGCGCGATGGCGGTATTCCTGTACGCGTTCCGCGAGCGCGAAGAACTGATGGATTGCTACGAGGCGGTGTCGGGCACGCGCATGCACGCCACGTACTATCGCCCCGGCGGCGTGTACCGCGACCTGCCCGGCAAGATGATCCAGTACAAGGAATCGCCGTGGCACAAGGGCAAGGACCTGAAGCGCATGAACGCGTGGCGCGAAGGTTCGATGCTGGATTTCCTGGATGCGTTCAGCGCCGACTTCCAGCACAAGGTTGATGAGTACGAAGAACTCTTGACCGACAACCGCATCTGGAAGCAGCGCACGGTCGACATCGGCATCGTCACTCCGGAACAGGCGTATGCGCTCGGCATGACCGGGCCGATGCTGCGCGCGTCCGGCATCGAATGGGACCTGCGCAAGAAGCAGCCGTATGCGAAGTACGCCGAAGTCGATTTCGACATCCCGGTCGGCGCCCACGGCGATTGCTACGACCGCTACCTGGTGCGCGTGGCCGAGATGCGCCAGTCGGCCTTGATCATCCGCCAGTGCGTGGATTGGCTGAAGAAGAATCCTGGCCCGGTGATGATCGAGAACTACAAGGTCGCGCCACCCAGGCGCGAGGACATGAAGGAATCGATGGAAGCCTTGATCCATTGGTTCAAGCTGTTCACCGAGGGCTACAGCGTGCCCGCCGGCGAAACCTACGCGGCGGTCGAGGCGCCCAAGGGCGAGTTCGGCTGCTACATGGTTTCCGACGGCGCCAACAAGCCGTTCCGCGTGCACCTGCGCGCGCCGGGCTTCGCGCACCTGTCGTCGATCAACGAGATCACCGCCGGGCACATGCTGCCGGACGTGGTGGCGATGATCGGCACCTATGACCTGGTGTTCGGGGAGGTCGATCGATGAAAGCCACCAACAATTTCGACAAGGTGAAGGACGTCGACCCGATGGCGGTGCTGACCGCGGAAACACGCGCGCACATCGACCACTGGGCCGCGAAGTTTCCGCCCGAGCGCAAGCGCTCGGCGCTGATCCAGGGCTTGATGGCCGCGCAGGAACAGAACGGCAGTTACCTCACCGATGAGTTGACAGTGGCGACGGCGAAATATCTCGGTCTGCCGCCGTTGTATGCCTATGAAGTGGCGACTTTCTACTCGATGTTCGAGACCCAGCCGGTCGGGCGGCACAACGTCGCGGTTTGCACCAACATTTCGTGCTGGCTCAACGGCGCCGACGGCATCGTGCAGCACTGCGAGAAGAAACTGGGCGTGAAGCTGGGCGAGAGCACCACCGACGGGCGCATCTACCTCAAGAAGGAAGAGGAGTGCCTCGCGGCGTGCTGCGGTGCGCCGATGATGGTGGTCGATGGCCACTACCACGAGAAGCTGACGCCCGAAAAGGTCGATGAAATCCTCGATGGCTTGAAATGACGATGTAGGAGGGCCGGAAGGCCCGAGCCAGGTTGTCGCGGCGTCGCATGAGAGATGCGGCCGCGGCTTCCGCCGCTCCTACCAGAAGTGAATGAACATGGCATACGGTCCCGAACCCGCTGAACACCAGGTCGTCTACACCACGCTGCATTTCGATACGCCGTGGTCGATCGACAGCTACCGCCAGACGGGCGGTTGGCAGGCGTGGGAAAAAATCCTGGCCGAAAAAACCGATCCGGCCGCGATCATCGACGAGCTGAAG
>DATFGL010000079.1:0-15403 GCA_035249465.1 Rhodanobacteraceae bacterium
GTGTTCGTGTGTCGACCGACGCGCGTGTCGCCATTCCAGCCACGCGTATTCCACCCCGCCCAACAACTCGTGCAGGGCAACCGTCGTCGTTTCCACCGAGTCGCCCGTCGGGATGATGAATCCCGGTTCGAGGCCCGACGCGCCCTTGATCGCGTCCGCCGGCCAAGCACACGGCTGGAATCCCCACGCGTGAAAGGCGCCCAGCGCGCGTGGCAGATGCACCGGCGAGGTGACCAGCCAGATGCGTTGGGGAACCGGCGGCGACAGCATCGCCACGTTGCGCGCATTTTCCCAGGTATTGCGGGACCGGTCCTCGATCTCGATGGCCTTGGTCGGAACCCCCATCTCGGCGGCGAGGTTCGCCAGCACCACGGCCTCGGGGATGTGTCCGCGGCTGCCGCCGGCAATCACGAGACGCGCACCGGGCAGGTGGCGCCAAAGCGCCACGCCCGCGAACAGGCGCTGCAGGCTGACAAGATGCAAGGCTGCATAATCGCCGGAAGCCATCGGCCGGCGTTCGGCACCGCCCCCGAGCACCACGATCGCATTGGGGGCCGGCGCCGTACACGCGCTCGCCGGCGGTACGCGCGAACGCAGCCATCCCGACAAGGCATTGGCGCTCAACGGTGTCATCAACACCACCAGCGCCACTTCGATGGCGACACCCGCAATCCGTAACCCACGTGGCAGCCGTCGCCAGAACAAAGCCAGCCCCACCGCGCCGACCACCGCGTAGGGCAACGGGCAGGTCGCAAAAACCGAAACGGTCATGCGCCAGAATGCCTGACGGGCGCCAGCTTGCGTTCCCAAGCGAGTGCCGTGCGCGCAATGAAATCCAGGTCATCATGACGCGGTTGCCAACCGAGCGTACCGCGAATGCGGTCGGACACCGCGATCAGGGAAGGAGGATCGCCGGCGCGGCGCGGTTCTTCCACGAACGGCACCGGCGTGCCGTGCGCGCGTCCGACCGCGGCCAGAACCTCGCGCACCGAATAGCCATGGCCGTAGCCGCAGTTGAGCGTGGTCGAGGCGCCACCGTCACGCAAATAGCGCAGCGCGTCCAGATGTGCGCGCGCCAGATCGTCGACGTGGATGTAGTCGCGCACGCCGGTGCCGTCGGGCGTGGCGTAATCCGTCCCGAAAATCGACAAGTGCCCGCGCTTGCCCAGCGCGGCCTCGCAGGCCACCTTGACCAGCAGCGTGGCGTTTTTTGTCGACTGGCCAATGCGCCCGGACGGATCACACCCGGCAACATTGAAGTAACGCAGCGCGACGTAGCGCGGGCCACCGGCCGCGGCGAGATCGCGCAGCATCCACTCGCTCATCAACTTGGACGAACCGTACGGATTGATCGGCGCCGTAGGGGTCATTTCGCTAGCCCTGCCGCCTTCGGGAATACCGTACACAGCGGCGGTCGAGGAGAACACGATGTGCCTGACGCCGGCATCGCGGCAGCATTCCAGCAGATTGCGTGTGGCGCAGGTGTTGTTGCCGTAGTAGCGCAGGGGATCGGCCACCGATTCCGGAACGATGGTGCGCGCGGCAAAATGCATCACGGTAACGACGCCGTGTTCGCGCAGGGTCTTCGCCACCAACACCTGGTCGCCGACATTGCCGACGATCAGCTCCGCGCCGATCACCGCCTCGCGAAAACCGGTGGAAAGGTCATCCAGCACCACCACGCGCTCGCCCGCCTCGACGAGCTGCAGCACCACGTGGCTGCCGATGTAGCCGGCGCCACCGGTGACGAGGATGGTTTGCCGTGCCGCATCCTTATTCATATGCCTTGTCCATGTCTGATTCCCCTGGCTCGACCTCCCGGCAAGTTTATACGCGACAACCTGTGCCCTACCGAACCAATGGGCAACACGGCCACACCGGACGTGTACGGCGATCGAGCAGCGGTCTGGTTTGAAAAATATCCGTTCGTGGAGAGGTATCGAACCACGAACGGATACGAATTCAGTCGAGTTCGCCCTTCGACACCCCAGGGCGAAAGGTTCAAAATTTCAAACTGGACCACTGCTGCCGATTGACCTTGGCCTTGCGTCCATGCTGTAATTGAGAATCATTCTTGTCTTGTGCGGGATGCATGCCCAAGGGCGATGCCTCGGTGCAAACCATCGATCCGCAACTGTTTCGGCGGGTCATGGGGCGTTTCGCCACCGGCGTCACCGTGGTGAGTTTCCTGTGCGACGGCCGGCCGGCCGGCATGACCGTCAATGCATTTCTGTCGGTTTCGCTGGAGCCGCCACTGGTGCTGATCTCGGTGCGCAAAGCATCCCGTTTCGTCGAACACGTCCGCATTGGCGTCCGCTACGGCATCAACATCCTGTCCGAACAGCAACGCCATCTCGGGCCGCGCTTCGCCAATCGTCCCGAGCAGGAAGTCGATGCGCGGTTCTCGGATCACGCCGGCACGCCGCTGCTCGACGGCGGCCTCGCCCAGATCGTGGCGCGGGTGGTGGATATTCACCCCGCCGGTGACCATCTATTGTTCATCGCCGAAATCGAATATCTCGCGCACGGCCCCGAGGCGCAGCCGCTGATTTTCTTCAGCGGCCGCTACAAGCAGATCCACGCGCACGATCCGCTGACGCACGAGAGCGGGGCCAGCGATTAAGACATCTGCCCGGTTTGTGGTTCGCACCTCGGCAAGCTCAATGCGAACGGATCACGCACCGACTCTGTTCGTGGTGGAGCCCTTCGACTTCGCCCAGGCTCGCCGGAACAAACGTGGGGAGTACGCGCAGTCCCGCAATGGCGAATCATCTGGCTGACCAACGGGGAGGACCGGGAAACTATTGGCCGGCATTTCCCTTGGCGCCGCCCACTTCCTGATACAGCTTTTCCGCTGCCGATTTTTCCGGATAACTCGCGCCGGTTTTCTGCAATGCTTCCAGCGTGGTGCGCGCAGCCACGCGGTCGCCGCTGCGTGCCTGCGCCACTGCCAAGTGGTACCGGATCGTCAACGTTTCGGGCGCCGCCCTGGCCGCTTTCTCCAGGATCGGCAATGCGACCTTGGGCTGGTCGTGCGCGACCAAGGCCCAGCCGTAGGTGTCCATGATGCCGGGTGAGGTCGACGCCAGCTTGTAGGCCCGTTCCGCCAACGCCAGCGCACGCGGATCATGCTGCTCGGTGTAGATCCAGGCGAGGTTGTTGAGCGCGTCGACGTTGGAGGGATATGCCTTCAGCACCTGCTCGTACTGCTCGACAGCCAGTTTGTTCTGCGCGTGGTCCATGTAGTACTGCGCCAGCAACAGGCGCGTCGCGGCATCATCGGAATGCTTGGCCAGCCAGTCGCGCAGCACGGTGTCGGGCTGCTTCGCGCCGGACGCGTTCAGCGCCAGATAGCGCTTCACCACCAGCGGGCGGTCGTACTGGATCTTCAAGCCTTGCTGGAAAGCCTCGGCGGCCTTGTCGTAGGACTTGTTCGCCATGTACAGGTCGCCTTCCAGGGCATACCCCGCGGTACGGCTGGCGACGGCGGACTGCTTCTGCAGCGTCTTCGCCAGCGCGAGCGCGCCCGCCAGGTTGTGGTCCTGCAGCTTCAGGAACGCCAGCAGCGTCACGGCTTGCAACTGCTCCGGATCGGCCTTGATCACTTTTTCGAGATTGTCCTCGGCACCCTTGCCGTCTTTGTTGAGCACCTGCGCGCGCGCCAGGTTGATCCGGTACAGCGACACCTGTGGCGCGAGCTTCACGGCCTGCTGTAGCGGCTGCAGCGCCTCGCCGTGGTGGCCCGCATTGAGTTCGGCCGCGCCGAGGGCATTGAGTGCCGCCGGATTGCCGGGATTGGCGACCGCCAATTCCCGGGCGGTGCTCACGGCTTCCTCGAACTGGCCGCCTTCGCTGTACAGCATCACGAGCGCGATGTACGGGGTGGCGGCGTTGGGCGACGTGGCGATGGCTTGCTTGAACCACTTGATGGCACTGGCCTTGTCGCCTTGCACCGCGGCGAGGCGGCCGAGTTCGGTCATGGCGATCGCGTTGCGCGGGTCGACTTTCAGCACCGTCTGATAACGGCCATTGGCATCCTTGTAATGTCCCTCCAGCGAGTCCAGGCTGGCAAGGCTGAGCAGCACCGCAACATTTTTGGGATCCAGTTTGGTGGCTTGGTCGTACTGGGTACGCGCCACGTCGTGTTGGCCGTCGGCGATGAGCGCGGTGCCATAGACCAGATGCGCGTCAATGTCGTCCGGATGTTTCGCGGCGTATGCAGCCGCAGTCTTGACGGCCGTGCCGGGGTGCTGGTCGCGCACGTAGGCCATCACCAACATGCGATTGCGCTGCGCCTCGCTGGCGGCATCGCCGGCCGGCATCTGCTGCAACAGGCGGATGGCTTCGGCGGCATTGCCGCCTGCCAGCGCCTCGCCGGCACGCGCGAACGGCGACTCGGGCGGCCGGCTGCTGCCTGGTGGAGGTGCCTTCGCCCGCGGCATCCCGGCACCCTCGGCGGCCGCCCTTTGCAACTCCGCCAGCAACTCGGCGTCGGTCGCGTTGCCGGGCACCGCCGGCCGCAGCGTGTTCAGCGCCTGCTGCGAGTTGCCTTCGCGGTAGAAAGTGAGCGCCAGCAATTTGCGGGCCGGCACACTCTTTTGGTCCACGCCCAGCACGTTGCTGAGGTTCATTTGCGCCTGGCCGTAGTTGCCCTGCGCGTAATTGACCGCACCCATCAGCAACTGTGCCTGCGGGTTGTCGGGACTCACCTGGAGCACCTTTTGAAGCTGGTCCACCGCGTCATCCAAGTGTCCCTGCTTGTACAGCACCACCGCATGCAGGTAGTGCGGGTAGGGTTGCTCCGGGGACATCTTCTCGAGCGTCTCGATGTTGGCCAAGGCCCTGTCCAAATGGTTCTGCCGGACCTGGGCGTCGACCAGGCGTCCCAGCGCGTAGAAGCGCTCCTGCGGCAGCCAGTCGGGGTTCTTGAAGTCCAGCACCTTCTGGTAATCGGATTCGGCCCCCGCGTAATCTTCGCCCAGGAACGCCAGATCACCTTTCGCCACCCACGCATGCGGATTTTCCGGGGCTGCAGCCAGCGCCTGCTGCACGTAGCGGTTGGCGGAATCCTTGTCGCCCGCGCCCTCCGCCAGCCTGGCCAGTCCCACCGATGCGCGCGCTTCCCTGGGCTCCAGCACCAACGCGGCGGCGTACGCCTGTTTGGCCTTGTCGAATTGCTTCAACCCGCGATACGCATCACCACGCAGCACCTCTACTTGCGCCTTGACTGCAGGTTCGAGGGACTTGTCGACAGACAAGGTGTTGAGCAAGGTGTCGTTCTGATTCGTCACCAGCAGCGCGCGTCCCATCGGCACCGCCCAGCGCGCCTGCGGCACACCGTTGGCCTGCGCGTTCTGCAAGTCGCTCAAGGCATCCTTGGGGTTGCCGAGCATCAACGAAGCCTGCCCGAGCAGCAGCCAGGCGTCGCCGTTCTTGTTGTCGTGCTGCAGGATCTTCTTGGCCTCGATGTAGGCCGCACGGTACTGCCCGCTGGACTGGTACTTGACTCCCGCTGCAAGGCTGCCGTGGCGCCCGGTCAGGCCGCAACCACCCAGCAACAGGCCAATGCAAAACAGCGCAAAGCGCCGGCGCGCGGTCCAGGAGTTCAGCTTGATCATGCGCATGTCCTCGTTCTCGTTCCCCGCGTCAATCCGCGTCGGCGGGTTTCTTCAGGCCGTACTTTTCCAGAAGGTCGTACAGCGTCGGCCGGCTGATGCCCAACAGGTCGGCAACCCGCGAGAGGTTTCCGCCGACGTTGGCCATGGCTCTCTGGATGGCGCGCTTCTCGGCCTCGCTGCGCACCTGGCGCAGATCCAGCACGTCGGCACCACCGATCGCGCCAAGGCGCAGGTCCTGCGGCCCGATCTGCTTGCTTTCGGCCATGATCACCGCGCTGTTGATGGTGTTCTCCAGCTCGCGTACGTTGCCGCGCCACGGATACGCCTCGATGGCCCTGATCGCCTTGGCGGAAAAACCGCGCACCGCGCGGCGATGGCGGCTGGCGGCCTGTTCCAGGAAATGCTGCGCGAGCAGCACCGCGTCGCCCGCGCGATCGCGCAGTGGCGGCAACCGGACGCTTACCTCGCTCACGCGATAGAACAGGTCCTCGCGGAAGCGTCCCTCGCGGATCAGCGCCGGCAGGTCCTGGTGTGTCGCGCAGACGATGCGCACATCCACCGGGATCGGTTCGCGGCCACCGATGCGTTCGATCACGCGCTCCTGCAGGAACCGCAGCAGCTTGGACTGCAACGCCGGCGGCATGTCGCCGATTTCGTCGAGCAGCAACGTGCCGTCGACGGCCATTTCGATCTTGCCCTTGGTCTGCTTGTGCGCGCCGGTGTAGGAGCCCTTCTCGTAGCCGAACAGTTCGGCTTCCAGCAGGGGCTCGGGAATGGCCGCGCAATTGATCGCCACGAACGGCCCGTCGCGGCGCACGCTCAGCCGGTGCAAGGCGCGCGCGAACAGTTCCTTGCCGGTTCCGGTTTCGCCGAGCAGCATCACGCTGGCGTTGGTAGGGCCGACCTTCTCGATCAGCCGGCACGCGTCGCGCATGGGTTCGCTGGCGCCGATGATGCCTTCCAGCGCCACGCTGGACTGGCTGCGCAGCTTGCGGTTTTCGGCCTCGAGTTCGTGCACGCGGAACGCGCGGCTCACGATCAGGCGCAGCACTTCCAGGTCCAATGGTTTGGAGCAGAAATCGAAGGCGCCGCAACCGATGGCCTTGACGGCGTTGTCGCGGTCGCCATTGCCGGTCACCACGATGATCTTGGCATGCGGCGCCTGCGCCTGGATTTCCGCGATCGCGGCGAAGCCCTCGGTCGTACCGGCCGGGTCCGGCGGGAGGCCGAGGTCCTGCAGGACCACCGCTGGCTTGTGGCGCTCCAGCATCGCGAGCGCGGAGGACCGGTTACCCGCCATCACCACGTCGTAGTCCTCGAGGCTCCAGCGCAACTGGCTGCGCAGGCCGGCATCGTCCTCGACGATCATGAGGCAGCGTTGTGGCTCGCTCATGGCGCTGCCACCAACTTGTCATCGGCCACCCCGGGTTCGTCCGTGATTTCCGCCAGCGGCAACCGGATCGCGAAAACGGTGCCGCGGCCCGGGACGCTGTCCACGCTCACGGCACCACCGAGCGAGTGCACGTATTCGCGCGCCTGGTACGCGCCGATGCCCATGCCCCGGCTGGCCTTGGTGGTGTAAAACGGCTTGAACAGCTTGTCGCGGATGAATGTCTCATCCATGCCGCCCCCGTCATCCTCGATTTCGACCACGGCCTCGCCGGCCGCGTGTTTCACTTTGAGCGTAACATGCCCGTGTGCCTGCGCCGCGTCCTGCGCGTTGCGCAGCACGTGCCCCAGCACGATGGCAAGCTGCTCGGTATCCGCGCGTACCCAGAGGTTTTCCGCGGCAGGCTGGTAATCGGGTTTGGGCGGCTGCGACCGGCACTCGCCCAGCGCCTTGTCGATCGCAGCCGCAAGCAGCGCACGTCCGCGCGTGGCGGGCGTCGCGCCGCCGCGCAATTGTTCGAGCAAGCGTGAAATGCGGCGCACCGAATTGGCGACCGTCGCCAGCATGTCGTCGACGAATTCCGGGTTGCGCTTGTGGCGTTCGGCGTTTTGCAGCAACAGCGACTGCTGGGCTGCGACGTTCTTGAGGTCGTGCATCAGGAATGCGGTGAGCCGGTTGAAACCCTCGAACTGGCGTGCTTCGGCCAGCCGCCGTGCGATCGACGCCTGCGCCAGTACACCGGCCACGTGGCTGCCCGCGGCCCGCAGCAAATCGATGTCCTCCCAGTCGAACACGCGGCGCGCGCGCGCCTGGGCCAGCAGCACGACACCGATCAGGCTGTCCCCCAGCAGCAACGGCACCAGCAGCCACGCGCGTGGCAGAGCGGCCAGCCCGTCCGGCGCCCGCAGGCGTTCGTCGTCGAGCGGAGGCGGCTCGGTCAGGTCGTAGATCCAGTGGCGCTCGCGCATGAATTCGAACGCCGGCGCGTGTATCGAAAACTTGAGGCCGGCTGGCGTCTGCAAGTTCCATTGTGCCTCCGGCAGCAACTCGTCGGTTTCGCCGCACATGAACAACACGCCCGCCGGGCTGTCCATGGTCTGCGCCAGCGCTTGCACCGCGCGCAACGGCAGTTCCGTGTCGCCGGCCGAAAGCGTGGCGGTCAGCCGCAGCCACTCCTCGCGGTAGTCGTGACGGAAACTGAAGAAGTTCTTGTGCAGGAACACCCGCAGGCGCGCACGGGCCTGTCCGGACGATGCCAGCAACAGCACGATCAGCAGCGCGAAACAGATCAGCGTGATTTCCGCGACCCGGCCCCAGTCGCCGCCGTACAGGCGCACGTAATAACCGCCCACCGCGGTGGCGATGATGTAGAACGCCACCACCAGCAGGCTCGAGGAATAGAACACCGCGCGCCGCGACACCCGCACATCCAGCGACCATCCGGGGTTACGCGCCGCCGCCACCACCAGCAGCGGCACCAGCAGCGCATCGACGAAGCCGCGTGCCGCCCACGCGCTCGGATTGACCTGCCGGTACAGCACCGCGAAGGAATACAGGAACACGTCGTAGGCGAACAGCACGCCCAGTGCGATCACCAGGAATTTCAGCGCCCAGCGTTGCTCGGGATCGACGTTGCGATAGACCTGTTCCAGAAACACCACGCCGATCAGGGCCAGCAGCAGCAAGCCGAACAAGGGCATACCGATGTTGAATTGCAATGCAGCCGGTTGCGCCAGCCGCATCACCGGCCACAGGCAGTACAGCGCCAGCAGGATCCACAACGCGTGCGCGGCGGTGCGCAAACCGCGCAGCAGCCCGGACATGGGCAAGGCCCCGACCAGCGCGCCCGCGAAACCCAGCCACGCGCCGTAGCGCAGGGCCTCGGCCAGCATCACCCAGTTGACCGCGACGTCGCGCCGCCTCTCGGCGTAAGCCAGCAACGCGCCCCACAACACCGAAACCAGCGTGGCCAGGATCAACAGCGCGCCGGTGCGCTGGCCGCGCCAACTCACTGCCAGCAATACCGTGCCCGCGAGAAACACGCAGGCGGCGGTCAGGTAGCTGGCGATGACGATGCTGTGCATGGCTGGATGTCGTGTGATGCGTGCGCCGGTTGGCGCTGTCCGGCCGAGCGCGCGTCTCCCGGTTCAGGCGCTGCCCACTGCTTGCCGGACGGCGGCCTCGACAAGCTCCGTTTCGTCGGACTCGTCCAGCAGGCGCCGGCGGATGTCGGCGGCCACGCGTGCCGCCGTGTGTCCGTCCCACAGCGCGGGCTTGCGTCCGTGCGTCCAGCGGCCGGCAAGAATCTCCTCGACCGTCCGCGCCAGCGCGTCCACCGCCACCAGCCGGTTGGTTCCCTCGGTCACGGTGATCGGCCGTTCGGTGGTGGTACGCAGGGTCAGGCAGGGAATGCCGAGATAAGTGGTCTCTTCCTGCACGCCGCCCGAGTCCGTGACGGTCAGGCGCGCGCCGCACACCAGGTTCATGAAATCCACGTAGCCCAGCGGTTCGATGAGCGCGACACCGGGGGCCCCGGCCAGTTCCGGCCACAGCCCGAAGGCTTCGAGGCTCTTGCGGGTGCGCGGGTGCACGGGAAACACCAGTGGCAAGCGTGCCGCGACACTCATCAGTTGCCGCACCAGTGCGGCGAGCGGCGCAGGTTCGTCCACGTTGGAGGGGCGATGCAGCGTGACCACGCCGTATTCGCGTCCCTGCAAACCCAAGCGCTTGCGTTCGCCGCTCGCCTCGATGGCCCCACGCATCAATTCGTAGGAATCGATCATGATGTTGCCGACCCGTGTGATCTTGTCCGGCGCCACGCCTTCGGCAAGCAGGTTTTCGTCACCGTCCGGCGAAGGCGTCCACAGGACGTCGGCCACGGTATCGGTGACCAGCCGGTTGATTTCCTCGGGCATGTCGCGGTCGCGGCTGCGCAGTCCCGCTTCCAGATGCGCGACGGTGATGCGCAGTTTCGAGCCGACCAGGGCGCACGCGAGCGTCGAATTGACATCGCCCACCACCACGACCAAGTCCGGGCGGTCGGCCACGCAGGCCTGTTCGTAGGCGAGCATCACGTTGGCGGTCTGTTCGGCGTGGCTGCCGCTGCCGACACCCAGGTGCAGATCCGGCGACGGCAATTTCAGGTCGCGGAAGAAGGCCTCCGACATGTTCCTGTCGTAGTGCTGGCCGGTATGCACCAGCCGCAGCTTGCACCACGGCTGCCCGCGCAGCGCATGGAACAGCGGCGCCACCTTCATGAAGTTCGGCCGCGCGGCCGCGATCAAATCAATCCCGAGCCGCTCCATGACAACTATCCCCCGGATTCTGTGACGTAGTTGGCATTATGCACGAAATGTACCAGTGCGGGACCGCGGATGCCCTCGACCACAGCGCCGCGGGTGGTGTGCATCGCCTGCTCCTCTTTCTGCCGCCGACAGCGGAATCCGGAGGGCGGCAACGGCGAACGGTGAAAAAAGGGGACCCGGATTCCGGTGTGGGACCGGTTTGCTCATCCGCTATGCCCGTTCCCCGTTCAGCCGCAACGACTGCTCGCGAAAGGCCGCTGTGCAACATCACATTGTGCATCATTTGATGCACAAATGGACGTATAATGCTCCGTGACAACAGGACACCGCTGTGAGGAAACGCCATGCGAACCACCATTACTTTGGATGACAAATTACTGAAACAGGCAGGACAAGCCATTGGTACCGACGAACGCTCGGTAGTCATCCATGAAGGGCTGAAGGCGCTCGTCCAGCGCGAAGCGGCGCGACGCCTCATCCAGTTGGGGGGAAGTGTGCCGGATGCACAGTTGCCGCCACGCCGTCGCCCCGAGCCAGCCGCCACGGCGCACCGGAAGCGCGCGTGATCCTGGCTGATACCTCGGTCTGGATTGACCACCTGCGACGGCCAGACCGGCAGCTTTCTGCGGCACTCGCGGCCAATGTCGTGCTGGTACACCCATTCGTGATCGGTGAACTGGCCTGTGGGGCTCTTCCCAACCACGCACCGCTGCTCGCCGAGCTTGCGGCTCTATCTCACGCGCCGGTCGTGGCGCACGCAGAAGTGCTGGGCCTCGTCGAGCGTCGTGCGCTGGGTGGCCGCGGCATCGGGTGGATCGACGTGCACCTGCTGGCCAGCGCCCTGTTGGCGGGGCACGCCCAACTTTGGACGCGGGATCGACGCCTGCACACAGTTGCCGAGGAACTGGGCATTGCCGGGCGCGAGGTCAAACACTGATGCCCCGCTAGCCCAAACGACCTAAAACGATCGCCGCGCTGCAACCCACAGTCAAATCCGGATACCCCAAAAAATGGCCCGCCAGTTGGCGGGCCATGCGATAACGTGATTTGAAACTTGCTGCGAACCGGGACGGGGGCTGCCCGGCGCTCAGTCTGGAAGTTTCAGGCCTTCCAGCCGCGGCGGCGCAGCGCCGCGAAACCACCGAGCAGCAGCACCCCGAGTCCGAACATGCCGAGCACTGCGGGTTCCGGAACCGGATGCACCGATTCCACCAGCACCACGAAGTCGTTGTAGTCCAGATCCGAGTTCGCGAACGCGGTGTCTTCCCAAGCCAGCAGCCATTCGTTGGACAGGAAGGTGCCGCTGGTGTTCCCGGTCTTCAGCACGGTCTTGTTGTTGCCATCGTAAGCCACCATGTGCGGTGTGCCGTTGGCATAGGTGCTGCCCGGATCCTGGTTCAACTTGGGATCGGAGTAGAACGTGGGCGTGTTCGAGGCGGCACCAAGGTAATAGCCGAACAGGTTGGTGACACCGAAATGCACGCTGCTCTGACCCTTAAATATGCCACCAGCGTCGAAATAGGTAGCCGTGTAGTTGCCGCTGCCCGTATTGATCAATGTGGTGGTCCAACCGGCACTCGCGGGACCGCTGAACAACTGCAGAAAGTTGCTCGGGTTGGTGGGGTCGAAAATGCCGAAAGTGTTGGTGTTGGCGTTGCCAGCGAGCTCCAGCACGATCTTGTTTTCGCTGGCGCCCGTCGCACCGATGGACCAGAACGAGCTGGGAACGGCCTGCTGGGTGTACGGGTTATAGGTCGGCCCGCTCTTCACGATGCCATGCGGATTGGTGGTGGCGTTGAACGTGTCGAGGATGTTGACGAGACCGGTACCGGAACCATCAAGACCGTACGGCGCGATGCAAACCGGCGAACCTTGGGTTTGTTGGCCGGTGACTGGGGCGGTCGGGCAGGTAGTGGCAAACGCCTGGGACGCGAACAGGCCCGCAGCAGCCAATCCGACGAACCCGAGTGATTTGATGGTGTTCATGTTGCAGCTCCCGTTGGGTGACGACTGTGGGGTTACACAAGCTGGTCAGGCGCCTGTACAAAGCAATACCCGTGCCAATAACTTAACACATTGATTTTCAAATATATTCATGTAAATTACCAGCCAAAAAAATCGAAAAATGTAAAGCCTGCCGACACTTCTCCCCTCCAGATTCGGATTTGCGCGACCGCGTGGCATGGCGTGTCAACGGACCCTGAAAAAACAACCCCGTTTCCGGAGGGTTGCCTGGGTGCGAACCGGCAGGACAGGCATCAGCCCACGCGTCAGCGCCAATCCGTGAACACGCCGATCAGCAGCACGCCCAAGCCAAACATGGCGAGCGCAGCGGGTTCCGGCACGTTGATGCTGGCCGGCTTGATGGTGCCGGAAAAGTTTCATGCAGTTCGGGCTGATGCCGGGGCCCGGCACCGTCCCGTCGAAGATGGCGGCGCCATCATCACAATGTCTTGAACGATCGCGGCTGCGCGCGGGCGGAACAAATCCGCACGTCTCGGATCCCGAGCGCGCTTTGCGCGTCCTGACGTAATGCGCTCGATGTGTCGCGTGTCACCGAATGACGTCGAAACCGCATGCGGATTGGCCAAGCTGCGGCGGCGGTCACAATTCGTCACAAATTCCAACGTGTAAGGTCCACCCCTGCTTCAAATAAGGGGGGTCGGCGGCGCCGCGTTTCCGATGCCACCGATCGAAAGGCCGAAGTGATCCTGCGCGGGTCATGGAGCGGCATCCATGCAGCCGGCCATCCTCGGGATGGAGTTCCGGCGCTATTCCTCCCACGCAAGGCAATCACGATGACTACAGGCCGACAATCTCGCGCGCTCCACCAAGACATCCCGCTTCCTCGGATCTCCGGAAAGTTGATGGCGGCGTGCGCAGCCTGCGCCCTGCTGCTGGGGGTGGCGCAGGCGCAGGCGGCCACAGTGGTCACCGACAGCGTGGTCAGCCAGTCCACGGGCTCGCAAGCCAGCGTTCCGGTCACCTTCGGCCAGATTTTCAAGGCCGGCGACATTCCCGCGGGCTCGACGGTCACGGCAACTTTGAACGGCCAGCCGGTGGCCCTGCAGGTCGACACCAAGGCGACCAACCCGGACGGCAGCCTGCGCCATGCGGTGTTGACGGCGGTCGTGCCGTCGCTGCCGGGCGGCGGAACGCTGCCGCTGGCGCTTTCCGCAGGGTCGCCCGCCGCCTCGATGGCGCAGGGCGCGCCGGTCAGCCTGTCGCAGTTGCTCGCGACCGGCTATGACGCGAAGGTGTCGGTCAACCTCGGCGGCATGACGTATTCAGTGAATGCCCGCGGGCTGCTGCAGGCCGCGGACCTTTCGGGCGCGTGCGGCACGTGGAAGACACAATGCGACCAATGGCTTTCCGGTCCGCTGACCAGCGAGTGGGTGGTAAACGGCCCAGTGACGTCCTCGGCCGGCTCGGCTTACCCGAACCTCAAGATTTACTTCGCCGTGCGCGCCTACGCCGGCAACACGCCGGGCACGGTCGCCAGCGTGCGCACCGACATCATCGTCGAGAACACCGATGCCTTCGCCCCACAGGCTCAGCCGCAATACACCGCGACGTTGACCTCCGGCAGCGCCAGCTACACCAGCCCCGAGCTGACCCAGTACACCGCCACCCGCTGGCACAAGCTGTTGTGGTGGAACAACGCCCAGCCACAGGTCTACCTGCAGCAGGACACCCAGTACATCCAGAATTCGATGGCGGTGTCGCGCTACCAGACGCTGCAGCCCGACGAATCCTTCCTGGCCGGTGTGCGGCAGTCCTGCGCACCGTTGGATTACTGCGACCAGACCAAGGCCATGTCGAACACGGGTGCGCAACCTGCGATCGGTCCGCTGCCGCGCTGGACCAGCGTGTACATCACTTATCCCGACGTACGCGCCTACAACTGGATGCTCGCCAATACCGACGCACTTGGCACCTACAGCGTCCATTACCGCGACGCCGCGACCGGCTGGCCGGTCAGCATCCAGAAGCATCCCTACGTAACCATCATCGACTGGGCGTATGCCAACAGCATGGTTCAAAAAGCAACTACAAAGGCTGCTCTCTACGAACCTGACCTACTGCCGAACTGCACCAACAACACGGTGGTCACGAACTGCACGACGTCTTGGTATAGCACAGGCAATCCATACAGGTGGGACAACGAGCACCAGCCGGCGATGTCGTACGTGCCGTACATGGTGACCGGCGACTACTACTACATGTCCGAACTCGCCTTCGGTGCCTCGTTGAATGACCTGTGGTCGAACGAGGGGTACCGCGGGTTTTCCCAAGGACTGATCGATCGATCACATGGAGCTGCCCGCGCCAAGGCGTGGACACTGCGCAACATGGCCGAAGCCGCGTATCTGCTGCCCGACAGTTACCCGCTCAAGGCAGAGTTCAACGCCGTCGTCCACAACTCGCTGGCCGACTGGAACGCGAAGTACAGCAACAATCCCAGCGCCAACCCATTGCGCATCATGGATGACAGCGCGGTCTACAGCCTGAACGGCGGCAAGCGCAACGGCGTTGCGCCCTGGCAACACAATTTCCTGACTTGGTCGGCGGGGCATGCTGCCGAGTTGGGTTTTGCCGATGCGATACCGCTGCGCAACTGGCTGGCCAAGTTCGAAATCGGCCTGATGACCGATTGGCAGAACAATTCTTCTCAAGGGTATTGCTGGCTGGAGGCTTCGGCTTACGCCGTCCAAGTGAAAGATGCGTCCGGTAGCTGGTTACCGTCATTCACGGCGGCGTACGCCGCGACTTTTCCGACGCTCGTGGGCCTCGAGTGCAACTCCCCGGCCATGGTGACCGAAATGGCGCGGCTGGAGAACAAACCGTGGCAGGCTGGCGAAATGCACGGCTATCCATACTCCAGCACGGGCTTCCCCGCCAATTTCCAGATCGGCATCGCAGCGGCGGCCGACTCCGGGTTACCGAACGCCGCGACCGCATGGAGCATCTTCGATTCACGCAGCGTGAAGCCTTCGGGATCCAACGCGTACAACAACTATCCGAACTTCGCGGTACTGCCGCGCTCTGCGTCGGAATCCACCAGCTCGGTTCCGCCGCCCACCAATCCA
>DATFGL010000080.1:0-2992 GCA_035249465.1 Rhodanobacteraceae bacterium
TCGGCACCAACGACAACACCCTGCTCAAGGAACACAGCCTGCTGGCCGGCACACGCGGCAAGGCGGAGTGGAACTCGTTCTTCTTCCATCGCCACGGCGAGGTGTTCGAACAGAACGCGCGGCGCTGCCCGCGTACCACCGAAATCCTGGAATCGTTGCCGCTGGTGCACATCCGCGGCCACGCGCCGGAAGTGCTGTTCTCGATCCTGACGCCGGGCTCGCACATCCTGAAACACCACGGCGTCACCAATTCGCGGCTGGTCACCCACCTGCCGCTGATCATTCCCGAGGATTGCGCGATCAGCGTCGGCGGCGTAGAACACGCGTGGCAGGAAGGCCGCTGCGTCACCTTCGACGACACCTTCGAGCACGAAGCGTGGAATCGCAGCGACAAGGTGCGTGCGGTGATGATCCTGGATTCCTGGCACCCCGACCTCACCGAAGCCGAGCGCGAGGCCGTCGCGCTGCTGGTCGGCGGGATCGGCGATTTCAATCACGCTGCGAAGGTCGCGGCGCCGCCGGCGGATTGAACCCTGTCGTCATTCCGGGGCTGCCCGCCCGCGGCGGGCAGAACCCGGAATCGGTTTCAGGCGCGTGCCAGCTCGCCCAAACCGATTCCGGATTCGGGCCCGCGGCCCGCTCCGGAATGACCAGCTGGGGGAAAGAAGGTCGCACGGAATGATGCTGAAATCGGCCGAGGTCCGACGCCCGGCGGATCACGCGACGCTCTGCAGTTTGTGCAGGGCGGGAGAAGCGCAGCGCATCCCGCCGGCCGGCTCGATGATGGCGGGTTGGCACCCGCCCTACTGGATTCATCCGTCACGCGATGTTCTGCAGCCAGCCAGCGTAGATCGCGCCCAGCAGCACCGCGCCCAACAGGATGCGGTACACCGCGAACGCGGTGAAGCGATGCGTGCGGATGTAGCGCAGCAGCCACTTCACCGCGATGAAGGCGACAATCAGCGACACGACGAAGCCGACCACGAGTGCCGTCCAGTCCTCGTGTGCCGCGCCGCCGTCGTGCCACACCTTCAGCAATTCATAGCCGGTGGCCGCGTACATCGTCGGGATGCCGACCAGGAACGCGAACTCGGTGGCGGCCGGACGGTTGGAGGTGCCGAACAGCATCGCCGCGAAAATGGTCGCGCCCGAGCGCGAGGTGCCGGGGAACACGCCCGCCACCATTTGCGCGACACCGACCAGGACCGCGACCGGCCAGGTCACCTTGCTGCGGTCCGGCATGCGCGCCGCGGCTTGTTCCGCGGCGATCATCCAGATGCCGCCGATGATCAGCGCCCAAGCGATCGGCGTGATCGTCTCCGGCAGCTTGAAGCCATAGTGCGTCACGATCAGACCCAGCACGCAGGTGATCAGGAACGCGACGGTCAGCTTGAACAGGTAGTCGCGCGTGCCTGCATCGCGCCACTGCGTGAGCAATTGCCAGATGCGTTGCCAATACACCAGCGTGATCGCGAGGATCGCGCCGGCCTGGATGCCGACGTTGAACAGGTCCGAGCGCGCGCCCAGCCAGTGCTCGGCGATCAACAAGTGCCCTGTCGAGGAAATCGGCAGGAACTCGGTAATGCCCTCGATGATGCCGAGCAGGATGACGTTGACAAGATCGTGCATGGGCGCGCTTCAGCGGAAAAGTCGCGCAAGTGTACGCGGGCCGGTCGGTGACGGCATGCGCACCCACCGTCCCCGCTTCATGGTTGATTCAAGCAGCAGTGTTGGACCTGTTGACAACATCCGATGTGTTGGTATCATCTCCAACATGGCTGCGATCGAGTTGTTGCACACGCGTGTCGTGTACTCCGAAATCTCCTTCGCAGAGTTGGTGCTGTGGCGGCTGCCGCGTCCCATTGCCGGTTCCGCGCATCCGTACAAATACAGGCTTGCGCATGTCGTTCGCGGGAATTGTGTCCTGCGTTACGACAATGAAAGTGGCAAGGGCGATCATCGACACCTGCTTTCACGTCAAAGGACCTACGCGTTCACGACGCCAGAGCAGTTGCTCGCCGATTTCATGCGCGACATCGAGAGGTGGAATCATGACAACCGTGACGCTTGAAGTGCGCAGGCCCGAGGATGCCGCTGCCGATTTTGCCGCCGCGTGGAAAAAGGGGCGTGCCGCGCGTGGTCCGCGCATCGCCTTCGCCAGCGAGGAGATCCTGTGGCGCGTGCTGACCGCCAAGCGTTGGGAACTTCTGAAAGTGCTGTGCGGAGCAGGGCCTGTTTCCATCCGCGAGGCCGCGCGACGCGTCGGGCGTGACGTCAAGGCGGTTCACGGGGACATATCGGCGTTGATCGAAGCGGGTATCGTGGATCGCGCGCCCGGCCGGGGAATCGTGTTTCCATACGATGCCGTCAAGGTCGAGTTCCTGTTGCGCGCGGCGTAACCCGACTCAGCTTCGGTCCAGCGGACTCAACACACCGCGCCCGCCGCGATTCAGCACGTGCGTGTAGATCTGCGTGGTGGAAACGTCCTTGTGGCCCAGCAGTTCCTGGATCGTGCGGATGTCGTGTCCGGCTTCCAGCAAGTGCGTGGCGAACGAATGGCGCAGCGTGTGGCAGGTTGCGGGTTTGTTGATGCCGGCGACGTGTACCGCGCGCTTGATTGCGCGCTGCAGGCCGGCTTCATCCAGATGATGGCGGCGCAGCACGCCGTCCAGCGGATCGCGCGACACCTGCTGCGAAGGAAACACGAATTGCCAGCCCCATTCGCGCCCTGCATTCGGGTATCCATGCGGTGAGCCAAGCTGCTGGTTTCGTCTACTACATTGGTATCGGCCGCGGCCCGCATTCCGCAGGCGCCGCGCTTGGCTGGTTGGTAGCTAACAATTCGGTCAACCGGACGCGATAGTTCCTACGGTTTAGTGGACACCCTGAACTAACTTTTCAGGAGTGTCCCCATGCCAAGACCCGGACCCCGAACCATCTCGCGCTACAGCGAGCAGTTCAAGGCCACCGCCGTTCGCCTCAGCCAGCTACC
>DATFGL010000081.1:0-6406 GCA_035249465.1 Rhodanobacteraceae bacterium
CGTGCAGTGGCTTGACCAGTGCGCGCAGGAAGTCGGGAAGACCGCCGACCCCCGTTATTACACGACCCGTGACGCGGTGGCCGACCTCGAAGCCGTGCGCCAGGCCTTGGGCGCGCCAAAGCTCGACCTCGTGGGCGTTTCGTACGGCACGCGCGTGGCGCAGCATTACGCCGCCGCACACCCGGACGCGGTGCGCAGCATGGTGCTGGATGGCGTGGTGCCGAACCAGATGGTGCTGGGCGAAACGTTCGCGGTGGCGTTGCAGCATTCGTTGATGCTGCAGTCGACGGCGTGCGACGAGACGCCCGCCTGCAAAAAGGCCTTCGGCGACTGGTACGACACGCTGCACCAGCTGTACGCGAGGTTGAAGGCGGGCCAACCCCAACAGGTGACTTTCGAGGACCCGTACAGCTACAAGCCGGTCACCAGGGCCTTGGACGCCGACACCCTGGCCGGCGTGGTGCGGATGTTCTCCTACAACGCGGTCACCGCCGCGCTCCTGCCGCTCGCGGTGAACGAAGCTGCGCACGGCAACTATGCGCCCCTGATGGGACAAGCCCGGCTGCTCACGGGCGACCTTTCGACTTCCATCGAGGGCGGCATGCAGATGTCGGTGATCTGCACGGAGGATGCATCACAGCTGGCGCCGCGCCCGCAGGACGAGGGCCTGCTGCTGGGCGACGAGATCATCAAGGCCTTCATCGCCGAGTGCAGGGTATGGCCGCACAACCCGATGCCGAAGGACTTCCACGCGCCCTTCGAGTCGTCGATTCCCACCCTGCTGATTTCGGGCGAACGCGACCCGGTGACGCCACCCGCGTACGCTGACGAGGTGTTGAAGGGACTGTCCAATGGCCGTTCGCTCGTCGTGAAGGGCCTGGGCCACGCCGAAGCGATAAGCGCGGGATGCGTGCCGGACCTCGTGGATGACTTCGTCGAAAAACTGCAGCCGAAACAGCTGCAGGCACAGTGCACCGACCGGATCGGGCCGGTGCCTGCTTTCGTGAATTTCAATGGAGCCGCGCCATGATCGAAGTAAAAGATCTGCACAAGGCCTTCGGTGTGGTGAAGGCCGTCAACGGCGTCACCTTCACCGCCCGCGACGGCGAAATTACCGGCTTGCTCGGGCCCAACGGCGCCGGCAAGACCACCACGCTGCGCATGCTCTACACGCTGATGAAACCCGACTCCGGACAAGTGCTGGTGGACGGCATCGATGCTGCCGCGGATCCCATCTCCGTGCGGCGGCAACTCGGCGTGTTGCCGGACGCGCGCGGCCTGTACAAGCGGCTCACCGCGCGCGAGAACATCGAATACTTCGCGCGCCTGCACGGGGTCGAGAACACGGTGATGCGCCAGCGCCGCGACAAACTTGTCGATGCGCTCGAGATGCGCGACATCCTGGACCGCCGCACGGAAGGCTTCTCGCAGGGACAGCGCGTCAAGACCGCGATCGCACGCGCACTGGTGCATGACCCGAAGAACGTGATCCTCGACGAGCCCACCAACGGCCTCGACGTGATGGCCACGCGGGGCTTGCGCGCGTTCATGCGCAATCTCAAGTCCGAGGGCCGCTGCGTGCTGTTCTCCAGCCACATCATGCAGGAGGTCGCGATGTTGTGCGATCGCATCGTGGTGATCGCGGCCGGACGCGTGGTCGCCGACGAAACGCCGGACGCGTTGCGCGCGCAAACGGGCGAAGCCAACCTCGAGGACGCTTTCGTGAAATTGATCGGCACGGAAGAGGGGCTTGCGGCATGAGCGCAATGCTGACGGTATGGTGGAAAGAGGTCCGCGAGAACCTGCGCGACAAGCGTACCGTGTTCAGTGCGCTGGTCTGGGGGCCGCTGTTCGGGCCGGTGTTTTTTGCGGTGATGATGAACACCCTGGTCACGCACGAGTTGAAAAAGGCGGAAGGTCCGCTGAAGGTGCCGGTGATCGGCGCGCAGTACGCGCCCAACCTGATCGAGGCGCTGAAGCAGCAGGGCCTGGTGCCGCAAGCGCCGCTCGCCGATCCCGACAAGGCGGTGCGCGAGCGTGATGCCGACGTGGTGCTGCGCATTCCGGCGGATTACGGCAAGGCCTGGACGAAGGGCGAGCCGGCGCAGGTCGAACTGATCTACGACGCTTCGCAGCAAGGCAGCAGCACGCCACGGCAACGCCTGCAGGACATGTTGAAACGCTACGGCGCGGAACAAGGCGCGCTGCGTCTGCTGGCGCGCGGGCTGTCGCCCAGCGTGGCCGTGCCTCTGGTTGTCAGCAATCGCGACCAGTCGACGCCGCAGTCGCGTGCGGGCCTGATACTGGGAATCCTGCCGTACTTCTTCGTGTTCGCGGTGTACCTCGGCGGCATGTACCTCGCCATCGATCTGACTGCCGGCGAACGCGAACGGCAGTCGCTGGAACCCCTGTTCGCGAATCCGGTGGCGCGCTGGCGAATCCTCATCGGCAAGCTCGGTGCGATCGGTGCGTTCTCGCTGGCCAGCCTGGTGCTGACTGCCGTCGCGTTCTCGATCGCCGGGCACTTCCTGCCGGCCGAGAAGCTCGGCATGTCATTCGATCTCGGCCCCGGTTTCATCGCCGACGCGATCCTGATGGAGCTGCCGCTGATCGCGCTGTTCGCGGTGCTGGAAACGCTGGTCGCCGCCTTCGCAAAGAGTTACCGCGAAGCGCAGACCTACCTCAGCCTGCTGATGATCGTGCCGATCCTGCCGTCGATGGTGATGAGCTTCATGCCGGTGAAGGCCGCGCCGTGGATGTACGCTGTGCCGTTGCTGGCCCAGCAGATCGGCGTCAGCGACTTGTTGCGCGGCACGCCCGTGTCGGCGGCCAGCATCGGGATGGCGCTGGTGAGCGGATTCGCCTGCGCGGCGATCGTGGGCGTCATTACCGCGTGGGTGTACCGCAGCGAACGGCTGGCCATTTCGACGTGACGCGTGTGCCGCGCAGGCGTGGAGGGATGACTGTCCGCGACTCGCCCCCACGCCCCAGCGCCCGGCCTGCGGCCGCCTCTCTCGAGGGAGAGGGGAACCGATGTGTCGCGCTTCGCGCGGCAGCTGTATTGATCGAAGCGGAAATAAAATGCCCCGAGAGCCAGGGGGGAGCTCTCGGGGCGGACGAAGCCGAACCTGGGGAGGGGTCCGGCTCCGGGGGTTCGCTCAGGGAGGTGAGTGAACCGGGGACGCCGTTGCGTGCGTCCGAAGCGTTAGATGGGGCTGTCCCCGGGAAGTTCAAATTCTTTTTTTGTGCGGATTCAGAGAGCGTTCACCCACCGGTTCGTGCATGACTTTCGGCAGGGTTTGGACGTCCAAACGATGCCGCGCATGGCGCGGCCGGCGCGCGCAACCTCTTGTCTTGTGGGATGGCTTTCATGTTGCCATGAAAAAGCCATAACTGGCGAAACACTGCCACCGTTCAACATGCGGTCGGCCCCGGCTTGTTATCGAATCGTCAAGGCGTGCTCGATGCGCTTCGCCCCCGCTCCATCCAATGCCGCTGTCGCGCGAAGCGCGACGATCACTCTCGCTCTCCCTTGAGGGGGCGGCCGCAGGCCGGACGCGTGGCGCCGGGGTGGGGGCAAAGTGTCCTGGTTCGGTGGCCGAAACGGTCAGTGTGCCTCGCCCCAACTACTCCCCGACCCGATATCGACCAGCAGCGGCACATCGAGTTCCGCCGCGCCCTGCATGCGCCTGCGCACGCCGTCGCGCACCGCCTCCAGCGCTTCCGCGCGGACCTCGAACACCAGTTCGTCGTGAACCTGCATCAGCATGTGCGCGTCGCCGCCGCGCTCCAGCAGCCAGCCATCGATTGCGACCATCGCGCGCTTGATGACGTCGGCCGCGGTGCCCTGCATCGGCGCGTTGATCGCGGCGCGTTCGGCGCCGGCGCGTTGCGCGGCGTTGCGCGAATGGATGTAGTCGAGATACAGCCGGCGACCGAACAGGGTTTCCACATAGCCGTCGCGCTTGGCCCGCTCGCGGGTCGAATCCATGTACGTCTTCACTCCGGGATAACGTTCGAAATAGCGCTGCACGTATTCCGCCGCCTGGCCGCGTGGAATGCCCAGCCGCTGCGCAAGCCCGTGCGCACTCATGCCGTACATCAGCCCGAAATTGATCATCTTGGCCACGCGGCGCTGCTCGGGCGTGACCGCGCCGGGCGCGACATCGAACACCTCGGCGGCCGTGGCGCGGTGCACGTCCTGGTCGTGCCGGAACGCGCTCGTCAAACCGGGATCGCCCGACATGTGCGCCATGATGCGCAACTCGATCTGCGAGTAATCCGCCGCCAGCACGCGCCAGCCTTCCGGTGCGATGAACGCTTCGCGGATCCGGCGGCCTTCGTCGGTGCGGACGGGAATGTTCTGCAGGTTCGGATCGGTGGACGACAGGCGCCCGGTCGCGACCGCCGCCTGGTGGTAGCTGGTGTGCACGCGGCCGGTGCGCGGGTTGACCATCTCGGGAAGCTTGTCGGTGTAGGTCGAGCGCAGCTTCGCGAATTGGCGATAGTCGAGGATCATTCGCGGCAGCGCGTGCTGTCCGGCGATGGCTTCCAGCGCTTCCTCGTTGGTGGAAGGTTGGCCGGTAGGCGTCTTCACCGCGACCGGCAGGCCCAGTTCGTCGAACAGCAGCGCCTGCAGCTGTTTCGGCGAATCGACGTTGAACTCGCGTCCGGCGAGCTGTTGCATTTCGGCTTGCAGTGCGTGCATCCGCTTGCCGAGCTCATTGCTCTGACGGCGCAGTGCCGCAACGTCGACCAGCACGCCGCGTTGCTCCATCCGCGCGAGCACCGGCACCAGCGGCATTTCGATGCCGGTGAATACCCTTTCGAGTGACGGCTGCTCGTGGAGTTGCGGCCACAGCGCGTGGTGCAGGCGCAGGGTGACGTCGGCGTCTTCCGCCGAATAGCGGCAGGCGATGTCGAGATCGACCTGCGAGAACGGGATCTGCTTGGCGCCCTTGCCGGCGACGTCTTCGTAGTGGACCGTGTCGTAGCCGAGCCAGCGCTTGGCCAGCGTGTCCATGTCGTGGCGGTTGGCAGTCGCGTTCAGCACGTAGGATTCCAGCATCGTGTCGAAGGCGATCCCGTGCACCTCGATGCCATAATTCGAAAGAACGTTGCAGTCGTATTTGGCGTGTTGACCGAGTTTGGGTCGCTTCGGATCTTCCAGGATCGGCCGCAGTGCGCGCAGGGTTTCATCGAGATCGAGTTGCCGCGGCGCGCCCGGATAATCGTGGCCGACCGGGATGTAGCAGGCCTCGCCGGCTTTCACGGAAAACGACAATCCGACCAATTGCGCCCGCATCGGATCCAGCGAAGTGGTTTCGGTATCAAAGGCGACGAGCCCGGCGTCGCGCAGTTTGGCGAGCCACGTGCCGAGTTGAGATTGGGTGGTGACGAGTTCGTAGGCTCCCGCCGTGGAAACACCAGCTTCGTCATTCCGAACGTCGCGAAGCGGCGATCCGGAATCCAGCGTCTTTCGGCTCGTGTGTCCCAAGTCACCGGGTTGACTCACGCCATCCATAGCGTTCGCCCCATGGGCCGCCTCCGGCGTTCGCGTTTGCAGTCCTGCAAACGCAGTCGGGTTCGGCCCTGCGGGCTGCCCCGGGATGACGGAGGATTTTGAATCGCTCCCCCCGGATGACTGTTTGTCCAGCTCGGCCAGCGCCTGCCGGAACTCGTAGCGTGCATACAGCTCCCGCAGCGTGTCCGCATCGCGTTCGCGCAATTTCAGGTCGCGCGGGCCTTCGTCCAGCCCGACGTCGGTCTTGATGGTCGCGAGCTGCCGCGACAACGGCAGTTGCGGGAGCGCGGCGCGAAGGTTCTCGCCGACCTTGCCTTTCACCTCGTCCGCGCGCGCGATCACGCCGTCGAGCGAGCCGTACTCGTTCAGCCACTTCGCCGCGGTCTTGGGGCCGCACTTCGGCACGCCCGGGATGTTGTCGATGGAATCGCCCATCAACGCGAGGTAATCGACGATGCGCTCGGGCGGCACGCCGAACTTCTCGACCACGCCGGCGCGTCCCATGCGCGTGCGGGTCATGGTGTTGACGAGCAAAACGTTCGGACCGACCAGTTGCGCGAAATCCTTGTCGCTGGTGGAAACTTCCACGTCGATGCCGTCCGCCGCGGCACGCGCCGCCAGCGTGCCGATCACGTCGTCGGCCTCCACGCCGGCCACGCGGAGGATCGGGAATCCGAGCGCCTCGACGATCTTCATCATCGGTTCGACCTGCGCGCGCAGGTCGTCGGGCATCGGCTGGCGATTGGCTTTGTATTCGGGATACAGGTCGTCGCGGAAGGTGCGTCCCGGCGCGTCGATCACGAACGCGGCGTAATCGGGCCTGGCGTTCAGGGTTTCGCGCAGCATGTTGACCACGCCGAACAGCGCGCCGGTCGGCTCGCC
>DATFGL010000082.1:0-27138 GCA_035249465.1 Rhodanobacteraceae bacterium
GTCGCCGATCCATCGCGTCCCACCAGGGTCAGGGTGCCTTGTTGCCGTCGCATCAGCATCAGGCGGCGTGCGGCAAACGCCGGCAGCAGCACGTCGCTCACTTCAGGATCGACATGCACCAGTTCGGCGATCGTCTGCGGAGCGACCAGGAGGACCTCGCCGGGCTCGGTGACGACATAATCGGCGAAGGCCGTCTGGCCGAGCAACAGGCCGAATTCGCCCGTGAACTGTCCAGGATCCATGGTACCCAGGACCATCCCGTCCGGATCGCGTATCTGCAGCGTGGCGGAAATCGAATAGGCGAGGGGGTACTGGCGATCGTCAACATGGGTCAGGATTTCGCCGGCCGATACCGAACGCCGCGTGCCGCGCGCCGCGAGGGTTGCGACGACTCGATCCGACAACGGCGCATTGGCGCGCCGTTTCAATTCCTCGTAGGTCAGGTCTTCGAACATTGACGCGCTGTCTCCTTCGTCAATACGAGCCGGAGCCGCCTGCCAACTCGCCTCGGTACGACGCTCGGCAAAGGCGTATCGCCGCCCGGCTCGCTGCAAAAACGATCCTTGGTCAGACGCACGTTGTCGAAAATCCCGGTCAATGGACCAAATCCTGCCAGTTCCCGGGTACCTTACCCTCCGGACCGGGCACCGGTTGATCCAGAGGATGCGCGTTCGGCGGTTGAAGTCCCGGGCCTTCGAAGAATTCTCCGGTGCGGTAATCGTAGAACCAGTCCTCGCCGGGCTCGAAGCTGCGAATCACGGGATGCCCGGTCGCGTGGAAATGTCTGGAGGCGTGCTGATGCGGGGATGCGTCACAGCAACCGATGTGCCCGCATTCGGCGCAGCGGCGCAAATGCAGCCACCACTGTCCCGCCTTCATGCATTCTGCGCAGCCGGTTCCGCTGGGCGCTGCCTTCGGATTGATGCCTGTGTCTTTCATAAGCGCTCCGGATGCGAGGTTCATGCGAACGTTGACCTGCGTTGTCGTACGTAGACGAATCACCGTGAAGCTTGCAGCGACGCGCCGGGACAGGCGGTTCGCATCGTTGCCTCGTCGGCGTAGCGGTCCAGATTGTGGCGAAGCGATTGTTCCGGGGTGGTCCAGAGCTGTCCCTGCGCCGAGCAGCCTTCGCCGTAGTCCAGCAACCGATTCAAGTGCCCACTGCTGAAGTCGAGAAAATTTCCGAACGGATACTCCACCGGAATCTCGGTGAGGAGGAAGTTCATGTGGTCACGGCGCGTCAGGTCGAGGATCAACCCCAGCGCATCGCGTGTCTTGTAGGTGAGCTGGGCCGAGAAGCTGCTTGCCATGACCTTGATCGTGTTGACCGGTGTTTCCTCCGGCTGCATGGCCAGGCGGCCGTTGACGATCACGTACAAATTCGCACCTTGCAACTCCGGGATATCCCACGACAGGATGTGCGCGATCAGCGGCGCGGCGAACAACGGCGTGGTGACGTCGCCATCGACGTGCATTTCGTCATAGACCTTGCTTCCGTCGCGCACGTGGAACAGCACGGGCGGGAACACGCCCGGGATGCTGGCCGACGCGATCAGCACCTTGCGGAACAGGGCGTGCGCCGCGGGTCCGCCGTGAAGTGCAATGGCCGACATGTCCCACAGCATGGTTTCCTGGCTGTCCAGGTCGGTGGTGGCGACGAACAGCTTGTTGCCCTGCGCGGCCTTGCGCGCCACTGCGTCGATCATCGCGTCGGTCACGTTGTGGTCGACCAGCTCGGCCAGCGAGCTGCGGCCGGTACCAAGTGGAAACAGGACCCGGGCGAGCAATCCCAGCGTCATTGAGTGCTGCAGGTGCTCGATGTCGCCACCGGAGAACACCTTCCGCAGTTGCGGGTCCCAGTCGGGACCGAGGAAGGCGAACGGCGCGATCAGGGCGCCGGCACTGACGCCGGTCACCAGCTCGAACTGCGGGCGCGCATGCGCCTGCGTCAATCCCAACAGCGCACCCGCGCCAAACGCGCCGCTGGCGCCGCCGCCGGACAGGACCAGGATGTTGATCGGCCGTTTTCCGGCCGCACGGCGTATGTCGCTTATCACGATGGGCGACTGTTGCGCGAAACGGGCGCGGTCGACGGTCAGGATGCGGATGTCGGGTGAGAACCCTTCGGGCGCCGCGTCGTTGATCAAGTCCGGCGGCGGCGGGCGGCGCGGCGTCAGCGCACAACCGCTTAATGTGACCGCACCGAGCAGCAGAACCATCCAATGCAGTCGGGGCATCGTCTTCTTCAGCATGGCAATGATTCGAGGCAGATCGGCGAACGCGATGAACAGACTGCGATTGACGGGCCCCGAGGCGGGGTTGCTGATGGAACGCTCGGCGTTGCAGATGCTCATGCGCAAACCCTCCGCCAAACATCATGGTGCCGATCGGTGCATAGGTGGGGTTCCGTCGGCACCTGAATCAAGTGATGGCATTGTGCGCCGTGGGAAGGTGCAGGGGCTGGAACACTCTGTTCCACGAATGGGACGGCCACATCCCATCCAGAGAGAGTACGCTACGTCGCTGCCCAGCCTGCGTTCCACTAACAGAAGGAAAGCCATCATGCGCTATGCCCCCTTGGACAACTACAAAGACCAGGTCCTGCTGGTCGCCCGTATCCTGTTGATGATCCTGTTCATCCAGTTTGGTTGGAGCAAACTGACCGGCTTCCCGGGCACGGTCGGAATGATGACGGCGATCGGCCTGCCATCCCCGACCGTTGCCGCCATCATCGCGGTGGTCTGCGAATTCTTCGTGGGCATCGCGATCGTGCTCGGTTTCCTGACCCGTCCACTGGCCTTGTTGCTCGCACTGTACACGTTGGCAACCGCCTTCATCGGCCACCATTACTGGACGCTCACGGGAACCGAACACATGGAGAACTTGATCAACTTCTACAAGAACATCTCGATCACGGGCGGATTGCTGCTGCTCGGCCTTACCGGACCCGGGAAGTATTCGATCGACCGTGGTTAGCGGTGCTGCCGGCCGGTACTTTGGGCATTTTGGATGCAGTTGCGTCCAGGGAGGTCTTGCGCCGTGACCACGAAGATCAACAACGCCGTGGATTGCAGCACCGAGGAGAGCGGTGGCTACCCGCAAATCTTGCGCACCCGAGCGCACGCATTCCGCGCCGACGTGGGGCAGGAAGCCGGGAGCAGTGACTCCGCGCCGAGTCCGCACGATTATTTTGACGGAGCACTTGCGGCCTGCAAGGCCTTGACCGCGATGTGGTACGCGAAACGCCATGGCATTCCATTGGAGCGGGTGGAGTCGCATGTCGAACGGGACGACAGCGAGGAACGCATAGGCAAGTATCGACTGCGCGTGCGGGTCGAATTTCACGGACCGATGAGTGACGCGCAGCGAAGTGCGCTCACGCGGGCGGTTGCAGCGTGTCCAGTCCACAAGCTCATGACCAGGGCCGAGGTCGAAATCGAAATCGTGGCGTGATGCTTCATAAGCTGCCGATCACACGCGCTCAACGCTCGGGCAATTCGCCGGGCACGATCGGCAGTTCCAGTCGCCGGTCGCGACGCAGCACCGCAATCGACGACGCGCGCTCGATGTGTTCGGCATCCAGCAGACGGTGCAGGCTGTCGATGCCGTCCACCGCCTGACCGTCGAAAGCGACCACGATGTCGCCGTCCTCCAGGCCTGCGCGCGCGGCCGGACCGACCGGCGTGATTTCCATCAGCCGCACGGCGCTCTCGATCGAAAGATCGAAGTGGCGCACGTAGCGGCGCGGCAGGCGCAGGTTCTGCGCGCCCACGCCCAGCGAGGCGCGCCGCACCCGGCCGTGGCGCATCAGTTGCGGCACGATCTGCTGCGCGATGTCGATCGACGTCGCGAAACAGATGCCCTGGGCCGTGGCGATGATTGCCGTGTTGACGCCGATCACGCGGCCGCCCGCGTCCAGCAGCGGGCCGCCGGAATTGCCGGGGTTCAAAGCCGCATCGGTCTGGATCACGTCCTCGATCAGGCGCCCACTCACCGCGCGCAGGCTGCGTCCCAGCGCGCTTACCACGCCGGCGGTGACGGTGGATTCGAAACCGAACGGATTGCCGATCGCCACCACCAGCTGCCCGACCCGGATCGCGCGCGCCGAACCGAGCGTCAGCGCGGGCAGCGCCTGCGGCGTGGCCACGCGCAACAATGCGAGATCGGTATGCGGATCGGCGCCCAGCAGATCGGCTGCGAGCGTGTGGCCGGTCGTGGTCAGTACCTCGATCCTGCGCGCACCTTCCACCACGTGCGCGTTGCTGAGGATCAGCCCGTCCGGCGTGAACAGGAAGCCGGAACCGCCGCCGCCCGGCAGTCGGCGTCCGCTCGCATCGCGGCGGTCCGGCACCGTGATCGCGACCACCGCCGGTCCGGCACGTTCCGCGACGCCGGTGACCACCCACGAATAGGCGTCGAGCGCGGCTGCGTCGCCGAGTTCGTCGTTGCCGGCGCCGGTTGCAGACGGGTGGGCGGAATGCGTCCCGTCGGAAGGATCGTTGATGTGCAGGAATTCGGTGTCGAGCATGGACGCGACATGGGGGCGGGTCGATTGCGCAACAAGCACCGCGCTTCGGACGCCATATCGCCTTCGCCGCAGGAAAGAACCCACTCTGATCCATCGTTGCCCGCGCCTGCTGCGTGTAGGGGAGGGGATTGACCCCGAGGATTGCGCTTGAACTGCGGATACGCGGTCCTTTCGATCGAAGCAATACCCATTCCTCAGTGAGCGACGATCGCGGTTACGCTTCGGCATCAACGTGTAGAGGGCGCCGCCTTGCCGCACTCGTCATGCTTTGGGATGTGTTGCATGACAAAATCCGCAGCATGACCGATTGTGGATGCCAGCATGGAGCACTAGATCATGCCCGGCGGCGTGCGCTGGCGATCGCGCTTGGTCTCAACGCAATGATGTTCATGGTCGGTATCGTGGCCGGTTGGCTGGCGCATTCATCGGGCTTGATGGCCGACGCGCTGGCCATGCTCGCCGATGTCAGGTAGCCACGGCAACAGCGGCGGTTCGGTGATCGAACGGGGCGAGGCCGAGCCCATGGTCACCAGCGTGGGTTTCCGGATCAAACTCCGTGCGGGGCCGGAGACAGCTTCACCGCGGTCACTGTCCGCCCCGGCATCGGGTCAGCGGTTTGCAGCATATGCATGGCCGGCATGTCTGCCGGAGGCATGTTGTGGATCAGGTAGGCAGCCGCGCCGATGACGGCAATGCCGAGCAGGCTTTCGAGCATGACCGCGCGGATGCAGGACGCGAGAACATGTCTCGAATCCACCACATTCGACCCGTTCGACGCACGATGGTGAAGCCATCGTGGCGCGAATGACGCCCTTGCGGGCGTGTTGGCACATTCCAGCAATCGCGGCAGCTTGATGTAGCGGTTGTGGGCGCCGATGGCGATCATCGACAGCACGATCGTAATCTTGACGTCGAGGTTGATGCCGTAGCGGCTGGTCCATAACGCCGCGAAACTGCCGAGCTGTCCTATCGCGTTGTAGATGCCTGCTGCCAGCACTACCGCCAAGGCGGCACCGGACAGCGTCGACAGGCGCTGGAAGATGGCCGCGACGGTGCTCAGTGGCTCGCCCTGCAAACGGAGCCGCGGAAACACCACCCATGTCATCCCGAATAAGCTGCCCACCCAAGTGCCTGCCGCGAGCATGTGCGCCCAGTCGACCCATACCGCGAATTGGAAATCGCCATGATCGGCAGGGTGTCCGGTATTGCTGCGAGTGAGCACGATCGCGGCCAGCGCAATCGCCATCAGCCAGCCCGCCAGCGCGTGCTCGGGGTGCTGCCGGGCCCAGCCCCATGCTAGCCACATCAGCGCCAGCGCAGGTACTCGCCAGACCCAAATGTGGCCGTAGTGAGTAACGCGGAGCACCAAACCCATCGCGTGCCAAACGGTAGCCCACGCGCCACCGTTCATCTCGAGGGTACGCGAGAGCAATATCCCAAAGGTCGCCGCCGTCACCAACAGGAATACCATACCGGTCGCGCGCAGCAGACTGCGCCGGACACCAGCCGCCGCCCGGGGCAGCACCGCAAGATCACACGCCACGAACCCGATCGCGGTGATCAGGGTGAGAATGTCGAATCCGCTGAGGGCGATCGAAAGGGGCGTGGCGGTGCTCTCACTTTACCGTGAAGACGAAGTGCCCTGCGGTATGGTGGCCGTCGTGGGCGATCACGCTCCAATAGACCATGTACTCGCCGCCCGGCAGATTGGGCTTGAGCGATGTTTCCAGCAGCACCGACGTCGACGGGTCGACCTCGCCATTGCTCTCACTGACCTGCTGGCCGGCTGCGTTCTTGACGATCAAGGTCGAGAACACCGGTTCAATCTGGCCATCGAACCAGACTTTGACGACTCTCGGCGCGGTGGCAACCGTAGCCCCGACGTGCGGAGAGGAGTTGTCTGGAAATGCATGGGCGAACGCAGTGGCGGGCGCGGCAAGTACGAGGATCAAGGCAGGGGCAAACAGGGTACGCACGAAATGATGGAAACCTCGTGGATCAGTGGAACAAGGGCGCGCCGAATCCGTGCGGTGCGAGGTCGTCGAGATAGAAGTCGAACTCGAACAGGACCCCGACCGAATTGCCGGTGCGGCGGTTGATGGGTATCTGCGCTTCAATGGCCCACTGGAAGTAGTGTCCGACCCAGGCCACGCCGGGATCGGCGTAACCCGTGGTCTGGCCGTGGCAGCCGCGATCAAGACAAGTCTGCATGGGGAATTCGATGATCGGGATCATCTTGTTGAAGGGCGCGCCGATGCCGACATATTTCACGAAATTCTGTAGATAAGGAATGCTGTACTGCAGCGACAGGTCCCAGTTCAACATGCGCGGCACGTTCGCATCGCCGGGCAGGTCGGCCCCGATCGCGCCGGTGATCGCGAACGGACGCAGCCAGTTCGCGTGAGCAAAGCCGAACCCCTGTCCGAAGTTGAACTGCGTCGACCATGTCGAGTAGTTGGCACGCACGGCGCGGCTGCCGGTGTGGGTGAGAGTACGGCTGATCTCGAACGAACCGATCGACTCGGTGGTGGGATTCAAATACACCTGCCAATCCCCGCCAAGCTTGAAGTTGTTCCAGCCGTGGACCGCAGGAAATCCGCCGCCGGTTGCCCCGAAGTAATCGGTACCTGCGGTCAGCGAGAAACCGGGCGTGATCGGCTTGGCGACGGCAATACCCAGATCGCTCTGTTCCACGCCGTCGATACGAATTTGGCTGAAGACCAGTGGCAGTTCCGCGCCGATGCCCGGGTCGTCGAAGGTCAGTGTCGAAGGGAACAGGCGTTGCCCGGCGATGGCGTGACCGCGGGCCGGCGGCGTGCCGATGAGAGGCAGTGCGACGGTTGTTGCGAGCATCCACCAGCGTGTTCGAACCAACCGAAGTTGCATCCTGCGTGAACCTCTAACGGGACAAGGCGTATACCGGCAGACGCCGGTGCCGCTAAAAGCAGCAATTGGTGTGGAGGCCGGAATGCAGGGTTCCGCCTGTCTAGGACCAGCGAAGTGCGGGTTCCCAGTATTGCGGTCGCGGGCGATCACGCAATGCGGCAAATTGTCGCAGTAGACGATTTAGCGGGTGAAGCCTCTGATCCCGTGGACGCGAAGAAGCCGCCCAATGGCGGGGTGTGCGCCTCCCTTGATTGATGCAAATGCCTATTGTGTAAAATTATGTGATCACCTTACGGGGAGACCCCTGATGCGATACGAAGAACTTCCCGGCCCGCTGGCCGGATGGACATATGATGAACGCGGAACGATCTACACGGCTTCGGGCTACAAGTGCAGCGCCAGAACGCTCGAATGTGCACTCTGGTTATTCCAGTGCTACGGAGGCGAAGCCCGGCGCTATCTGATCCACAGTGACGAAGCTTCCGGCGCGCTGCGGCCGCTGTACGAACTCTCGGATCTATCGGATCAGGTGACGCCGACGCGATTGCGCGCTGCGCCAACGGGAAGGGAGCGATCAACCGCCCTCTGATTTGCGCCGTGCACGAAAAAAATCCCGCAACATCACGGCAGACTCATCGGCCAGCAGTCCGCCTTGAACTTCGACCCGGTGGTTGTGGCGATCTGACGTCAAGGTATCGAATACGCTGCCGGCAGCGCCCGTCTTCGGGTCGGTGGCGCCATACACGACGCGCGCGACGCGCGCATGCACCAGCGCCATCGCGCACATCGCGCAGGGTTCCAGCGTCACGTACAGCGTGGAGCCCGGGAACCTGTGATTCCCGAGTCGCTGCCCGGCGTCGCGCAGCACGCCGATTTCCGCATGCGCGCTGGGATCGTTCAGGATGATGTTGCGATTCCAGCCCTCGCCGACGATCCCGCCGTCCAGCGTCAATACCGCGCCGACCGGCACCTCGCCGTCGGCATCACGCGCATGCATTGCCAACTCGAGCGCGCGCTGCATGAAAGCCGCGTCCTCGGGCGAAAACGAGCTTGTCGACAAAAGCGGTGTGGCCATGCGTGACTGATTGAAAAAGGAGCGCGTTGCAAATTCTATCGTCACCGGGATTCGACCGCTGCGGGATTGGCCGTGCAATCCCTGCCCGCCTGTCTGCGGGCGCGGGTTCGCAGCACGAGCCATTTCCACCATGGCGCTGCGTGGAAGATGGTCATCAGCAGGTACATGAAGGTCATGCCGTCCACCCATGAAGGCCCGTGCGCCGCCGCCTGGCAGAGCACGTGCCCCGGATCGGTACCCGCGACAGCGGTGGCCAATGTCATGGCCGCGAACGCCGGTGCGGCGGCGAGGTGCAGCCAGCCGCCGGCCTCCGCCAAATCGCCGGCTTTATTTCTGGGCGTATTCATCGTGCCGGCGCCACCAGATCCCGCCCGCTTCGTTTCGGCCGCGTGGTGCACGATCGAGCCACTGGTAAGCACCCCACAGGCCATCGAGTCCGCGCGCGTAAGTCGAATAGGTGTGATACACGGCGCCGTCTGCCAGTGCGAACGCGCTCATGCCCGGTAGTTCGCGCAGGAAGGTTCGCCCGTCGACGCCGCTTGCTGCCGCGAATTGGTTGGGGGCGTCCGGCGTCGAGCGCGACATGGGCGGATTCTTGCGGAAGTTGTATTCGTACCCTTCCCGTTGCTGCTGCTCGCTCAGGCCGACGCCATAGTCGGCGTTGAAATCGCCGCCCTGCGAGGATGCCCAGGGAAACGTCCAGTCCATGCGTTGCTTGTATGCCTGCAATTTGGCCAGCGGCGCGCGGGAGATGGCCCACAACATCACGTCGTGATTGGCCAGGTGCTCGACGAATCCATTGAAGCCATCGGCGATCATCGAGCAGGATGGACAACCTGCCGTGTAGTCGGGTCCGAACATGAAGTGGTAGACGAGCAGCTGCGAGCGTCCGCGGAAAAGGTCCGTCAGCGAAGTGCTGCCCTGCTCCGTGTCGAACCGGTAATCCTTGTCGACGCGGACCCACGGCAAAGCTTGTCGTTGCTGCGCCAGCAGGTCGCTCTGGTGCGTCAAGGCCTTCTCGGATTCCAGCAGCTCAAGCCGCGCCTTCATCCATTCGTCGCGTGTTCCGGTCTTGTGCGTGGTCATGGTTTGTCTCCTCCGGGATGATCCGCCGCTACGATGCGGCTGGTTGATCGACGCGTCCAGATTAGGCAGCAATGTCTTGCGGGTGGGAGTGACAATCGTGGCGCGATTTGAAACGGATTCGACCGGGTGGACACGCTGATCGCGGCTGCGGCGCGCGCGCTGGCGGCGGGCGATCCGCTGGGCGCGCTGAAGCGCATCGCGTTGCGCGACGATGCCTCCGCCCTGGCTTTGCGCGGGATAGCGATGGCGCAACTGGGCGACTTCGGGCGTGCGAAGTCGCTGGTGCACCGCGCCAAGCGTGCCTTCGGCGCCAGGGAAACCATGGCGCGTGCGCGTTGCGTGCTTGCCGAAGCCGAGATCGCGCTGGCGTCACGCGACCTCGGCTGGCCGGCGAAAAGACTCGACATGGCCCGCGCGGCACTGGAGGCACACGGCGACCGGATCAACGCCGCGCATGCGCGTTACCTTGCGATCCGGCGCCTGCTGTTGATCGGACGTCTCGATGAGGCGGAGCGTCTGCTTGCCGAACCGGAACCCGCGCTCCTGTCGCCCGCACCGCGCGCCATCCACGAGTTGAGCCTTGCCGGTATCGCGATGCGCCGCATCCACGCCGGCGCGGCGCGCGCGGCGCTCGAGCGCGCCGGAGTGGCAGCGCGGGAGGCCGGCATTCCGGCATTGATGGCGGAAGTGGATGCGCTGGTCCGCGCACTGGATGCACCTGCGGCGCGCCAAATCTCGCAAGGCCGGGAACAATCATTCACGCTTGCACAAGTCGAAGCGTTGCTGGCGTCGGAATGTTTCATCGTGGATGCCTGCCGCTATGCCGTTCGCAATGCGGATTCGGTGATTTCGCTCGCTTCGCGCCCGGTGCTGTTCGCGCTCGTGCGGGCCCTGGCGGAGGCGTGGCCGTGCGACGTGCTGCGGAACGCGTTGATCACGAATGCATTCCGGATCCGCCATGCGGATGAAACCCATCGCGCGCGCTTGCGCGTTGAAATCGGACGGCTTCGGCGGGCATTGCGAACGGTGGCCGACATTCGTGCGACGGCGCGCGGATTCGAACTGGTGCCACGCTCCTTGCGCAAGGTCGTGGTCCTCGCACGGCCGATGGAAGAAAAACATGCGGCCGTGTTGGCCGTATTGTCCGATGGCGAAGCGTGGTCGAGTTCCGCGCTTGCCTTGGCGCTTGGCATCAGCCAGCGCATGGTGCAGCGTGCATTGGATGATCTGGCCGCGTCGGGCAAAGTGCAGGCCATCGGCCGCGGCCGTGCGCGCCACTGGCTGGTCTCCCCGCTGCCGGGATTCGCGACAGCATTGTTGCTCCCTGCCCCGCTGCCGGGCGACTAGGATGACGCCATCCCGGGACCGCGAGGGTGCGATGATGAAACGATCAAAGGCTGAAATCGTCCGCGAATACGGCCCGTTTCCCGGCACCGATCGCGTGCACGGTGTGACATTCGATGGCGAGCGCATCTGGTTTGCTTCGGGTGACAAGTTGAACGCGGTGGATCCCGTGAGCGGGAAGGCGCAACGGTCCATCGACGTTGCCGCGCATGCCGGCACGGCGTTCGACGGTAAACACTTGTACCAGATCGCGGAGGATCGCATCCAGAAAATCGATCCCGCCACCGGGCGCGTGCTCGCCACGATTCCAGCACCCGGCGAAGGCGGCAATTCCGGACTGACGTGGGCCGAGGGCAGCCTGTGGGTGGGCGAATATCGCGCTCGAAAAATCCACCAGATCGATCCAGAAACCGGCGCGGTCCGCCGCACGATCGAATCCAGGCGTTTCGTCACCGGCGTCACCTGGATCGACGGTGAACTCTGGCACGGGACGTGGGAGGAAGAACGCAGCGATTTGCGGCGGATCGATCCGGTATCGGGCGAGGTGCTGGAGCAAATCGACATGCCCGAAGACATCGCCGTCTCCGGGCTCGAAGCCGATGGCGCCGGCCGCCTCCTGTGCGGCGGCGGGAACAGCGGCAGGATCAGGGTCGTGCGGCGCCCCGGGGATCACCGCTGATCTTCACTCCCACTCGATCGTCGCGGGTGGCTTGCCTGATATGTCGTAAACGACGCGCGAAATGCCGCGCAGTTCGTTGATGATGCGGCTGGAAACCCGGCCGAGGAATTCGTACGGCAGGTGCGCCCAGTGCGCGGTCATGAAGTCGACCGTCTCGACCGCGCGCAGCGCGATCACCCATTCGTAGGCGCGGCCGTCGCCGACCACGCCAACCGACTTCACCGGCAGGAATACCGCGAAGGCCTGGCTGACCTTGTCGTACAAATCCGCGGCGCGCAGTTCCTCGATGAAGATGCGGTCGGCCTGTCTCAGGATTTCCGCACACTCGGGTTTCACTTCGCCGAGGATGCGCACGCCCAGGCCGGGACCGGGGAACGGATGGCGATGGACCATATCGCGCGGCAGGCCGAGTTCCACGCCGATGCGCCGGACCTCGTCCTTGAACAGTTCACGCAGCGGTTCGAGCAGCTTGAGATTCATCTTCTCGGGCAGGCCGCCGACGTTGTGGTGGCTCTTGATCACGTGCGCCTTGCCAGTCTTGCCGCCCGCCGATTCGATCACGTCGGGATAAATCGTGCCCTGCGCCAGCCATTTCACGCCTTGCAGCTTTTGCGCTTCCTCGTCGAAAACTTCGACGAACAACCTGCCGATGACCTTGCGCTTGGCTTCGGGATCGGTCACGCCCGCGAGCGCGCCGAAAAAACGCTCCGAAGCATCGACGCGGATCACGCGCACGCCCATGTGGCGCGCCATCGTGTCCATCACCTGGTCGCCCTCGCCCGCGCGCAGCAGGCCGGTATCGACGAACACGCATGTCAGCTGGTCGCCGATCGCCTTTTCCAGCAGCACCGCAACCACGGACGAATCGACGCCGCCGGAAAGCCCCAGCAACACCTTGTCGTTGCCGGCAGTCTCCCGCACCTGCGCGACCGCGTCGTCGATGATGCGCGCGGGCGTCCACAGCTTGGCGCAGCCGCAGATGTCGACCACGAAGCGGCGCAGGATCGCCATGCCATGTTCGGTGTGCGTGACTTCGGGGTGGAACTGGATTCCGTACCAATGACGGGATTCATCGGCCATGGCAGCGATGGGTACCGATTCGGTGGAAGCGGCAAGCGCAAAGCCCGGCGGCATCGCGGTGACGCGGTCGCCGTGCGACATCCACACGTTTTGTTGACCCGGCAGGCCGTCGAACAGCGCGCACGTCGTCGCTTCGATGTGCGCGTGTCCGAATTCGCGCGCATGTCCCCCTTCGACCTTGCCGCCGAGCTGCGCGGCCATGGTTTGCATCCCGTAGCAGACGCCGAGAATCGGAACGCCAAGCGCAAACACCTGCTCGGGTGCGCGCGGCGAATTGGCTTCGATGACCGATTCGGGGCCGCCGGAAAGGATCACGCCCCTCGGTGCGAATTTCGCGACCTCGGCCGGCTCGTGGTCCCATGCCCAGATTTCGCAGTACACGCCAATCTCGCGGATGCGCCGCGCGATCAGCTGCGTGTACTGCGATCCGAAATCGAGGATCAGGATTTTGTCGGTGTGGAGGTCTTGCATGCTTTCTCCCTTCTCCCGCCGGTAGGGGCGTCCGCGTGCCGGGCGCGTGGCGCCGGGCTGAGGGCTCGTGTTCGCGGATGCGTTCGAGAGTCTGCGCGAAGTGCCGGACCCTCACCCGGCGCTTCGCGCCATCCCCTCCCGTGGGAAGAGGGAAGCAACCCGTCAGTCCGAACGGTAATTCGGCGCTTCCTTCGTGATCTGCACATCATGCACATGCGCCTCGCGCACGCCGGCACCGGTGACGCGCACGAATTGCGGTTTGCTGCGCATCTCCTCGATGCTGGCGCAGCCGCAATAACCCATCGACGCGCGCAGACCGCCGACCAGTTGATGCACGATCGCGCGCAGCGGGCCGCGGTACGGCACCCTGCCCTCGATGCCTTCCGGCACCAGCTTGTCGGCCGCGGCCTGTTCCTGGAAATAGCGGTCGGACGAGCCACTCTGCATCGCGCCCAGCGAACCCATGCCGCGATAGCTCTTGTACGAACGGCCCTGGTACAACTCGATCTCGCCCGGTGCTTCCTCGGTGCCGGCGAACATCGAGCCCAGCATCACGGTCGACGCACCCGCAGCGATGGCTTTCGCAACGTCACCCGAATAACGCACGCCACCGTCGGCAATCAACGGGATCGAATCCTTGAGCGCGTCCGCCACCATCGAAATCGAGGTGACCTGCGGCACACCGACACCCGCGACGATGCGGGTGGTGCAGATCGAGCCGGGACCCACGCCGACCTTCACCGCGTCCACGCCTGCGTCGCGCAAGGCCAGCGCGGCATCGGCGGTGACGATGTTGCCGGCGATCATCTGCAGGCCGGGATGGTTCTTGCGGATCCACGCGACCCGGTCGATCACGCCCTGCGAATGTCCGTGCGCGGTATCGACCACGATCACGTCCACGCCGGCTTCGGCCAACGCGGCAACGCGCTTTTCGGTATCACCGCCGACGCCCACCGCAGCGCCGACGCGCAGGCGTTCGTGCGAATCCTTGGCAGAGTGCGGATTGTCGTGCGCCTTCTGGATGTCCTTGACGGTGATCAGTCCGCGCAGTTCGAACGCGTCGTTGACCACCAGCACCTTCTCGATGCGATGCTTGTGCAGCAGGCCGATGATTTCATCTTCGTCCGCGCCCTCCTTCACCGTGACCAGTTTGTCCTTGCGGGTCATGATGTTCTTGACCGGGTCGTCCGGCTTCTTTTCGAAACGCAGGTCGCGGCTGGTGACAATGCCGACCAGCTTGTTGCCCTCTTCCACCACCGGCACGCCGGAGATGTTGTGCGAGCGCGTGATGTGCATGACCTCGCCGATCGAAGTGTGCGGGCCGACCGTGAGCGGGTCGCGGATCACGCCGGCCTCGAACTTCTTCACCAGCCGCACCTCCGCGGCCTGGCGTTCGACGGTCATGTTCTTGTGGATGATGCCGATGCCGCCACACTGCGCCATGGTGATCGCAAGGCGCGCCTCGGTCACGGTATCCATGGCCGAAGACATCAAGGGAATGTTGAGGCGGATCGCGCGGGTCAGGCGGGTCGAGATATCGACATCGCGCGGCAAAACGGAAGAATGGGCGGGGACGAGGTAAACGTCGTCGTAGGTCAGGGCCTCGGCGAGGATGCGCATTGATTGGAGTCCGGCAATGCAATGCGCGATTATACGCCAAGCCCGCCCGTTCGCCTATCGCCCATGCCCGTGCTGCTCACTGTCAAGGTCAAACCCGGCGGCCATGTGTCCATGCTGGAACAGCAGCCCGATGGAAGCTGGCGCGCCGCGCTGAAATCGCCACCGGTGGATGGCAAGGCCAATGCGGAACTGGTGGCGCTGGTGGCGCGCCACTTCGGCTGCCCATGTTCGGCAGTGACGATCAAGGCCGGCGCCGGATCGCGCAGCAAGCGCGTTCGCGTCGAAGTCTGAGTTTCAACGTGCGTCGATGGCCTGGGCGGCTTCCAGTGTGTTTTCCATGAGTGTCGCCACGGTCATCGGCCCCACGCCACCCGGCACCGGCGTGATCCACGACGCGCGTTCGGCGGCGGGCGCGAACTCGACGTCACCGACCAGATGCCCGTCCTGCATGCGATTGATGCCGACGTCGATCACCACCGCGCCGGGTTTGATCCACTCGCCCTTGACGATGCCGGGCCTGCCGACCGCTGCGACCACGATGTCACCCTCGCGCACGTAGTGCTCCAACCCTTGCGTGAACTTGTGGCAGCAGGTTGTGGTGCATCCGGCGATCAGCAGTTCCAGCACCAGCGGACGCCCGACATGGTTGGACACGCCCACCACCACCGCGTGCTGGCCACGCACCGGGTGGTCGGTATGTCCCAGCAGTGTCATTACGCCCTTGGGCGTGCACGGCCGCAAGCCGAAACGGCGCAGCGCAAGATGCCCTAGATTGATCGCGCTGAAACCGTCCACGTCCTTGCACGGATCGATGCGGTCGATCAGTGCGGCGGCATTGACGTGCGGCGGCAGCGGCAGTTGCACCAGGATTCCGTGCACCGCCGGATCGGCATTCAGGCGATCGACCAGCGCGAACAGTTCGGCTTCGCTGGTCTGCGCCGGCAGGTCGAAATCGAACGATTTGAAGCCGACCTGCTGGCAGGCCTTGCGCTTGTTGCGCACGTAAACGGCCGAGGCTGGATCGGCGCCGACCAGCACCACCGCGAGCCCCGGTGCCGCGCGGCTTGCATCCAGCCTGGCCTTTACCCCGGCCGCGACCCGGTCCAGCACTTCACCCGCGATCTTGCGTCCGTCGAGAATGCGCGCAGTCATGGTGTCGGGGCCGCCCAAAAACCCATTATCAGGGCGTGGCGCAGAGCACACAATCACGCATCACGCCGGCGCCGCCATCCGCATTCGTTACGCAGATCACGGCATGGCCCCTGCCCATCCGGCTAGCGTACCGTATCAGGAACAGGATTGAGCAACCCCTTGCCCTCAGAGTGAAGCGATGATCGAAGCCACCGAATTGCAGGCCGCGGTCCTGCGCCGCCTGCTGAAACACCTCAATGAAGAGCGTCCGGACGTTCAGAACATCGACTTGATGAATCTCGCCGGATTCTGCCGCAACTGCCTCGCGGACTGGTATCGCGAAGCCGCCACCGAGCGGGGCCTCGACCTGACCAGGGAAGAAGCCCGCGATGCCATCTACGGCGTGCCCTTCGAGAAATGGAAGGCACAACACCAGAAAGAGGCAACGCCGGAACAACTGGCCGCGTTCCAGGCCGCGCGGCAGCACGACGGGCATGCGGCGTAGCGAACCGGCCGGTCAGCCGCCCGAGCAGAACGCGGCGTAATCGATGTAGCCGGGAAACGGCCTGCCCGGTGCGCAAACCGGGCATTCCGGGTCGGGCGCGAGCCGCGTTTCGTGGAAGCGCATCATGAGCGCGTCGAACATCAGCACGCGGCCGACCAGCGGCTCACCGATAGCGAGGATCAATTTGATCGCTTCGGTGGCCTGCAGCATTCCGACCACGCCCGGCAATACGCCCAGTACCCCCGCTTCGGAACAGTTCGGCGCGTCTTCCGGCGCGGGCGGCTGCGGGAACAGACAGCGATAGCACGGCGCCCTGCCCCGCTGACGGCCGGCGTCGAACACGCTCACCTGACCCTGGAAGCGCTGCACCGCGCCGTACACCAGCGGGATGCCGAGCTTTACGCAGGCGTCGTTGAGCAGGTAACGCACCGGGAAGTTGTCGGCACCATCCAGCACCACGTCGGCGCCGTCGAGCAATGCGTCGACGTTCGACGAAGTGACGCGTTCCCGCAGGCCTTCCAGGTTCACGCGCGGGTTCAATCCGTGCAGCGCCTGCGCGGCCGAATCGAGTTTCGGCATCCCGATGCGATCGTCCGCGTGCAGGATCTGGCGTTGCAGGTTGCTGCGCTCGACCACATCGTCGTCTGCGATCACCAATGTGCCGACGCCCGCTGCGGCGAGGTAGAAAGCCGCGGGTGAACCCAGGCCGCCCGCGCCCAACACCACGACGCGCGCCGACTCCAGCCTGCGCTGGCCGGCCTCGCCGACTTCGGGCAGGCGCAAGTGCCGCGAGTAGCGATCATAGAAGTCCTCGTCACCCCCGGGTTTGGCGACCGGCAAGCCTTCTTCAATCCAGCGCGCGGTGCCGCCCGCGATCGAAGCAACGTTGGTGTAGCCCATCTGCAGCAGGGCGTGCGCCGCCGCAAGCGAGCGCTGGCCATGCGCGCAAATGGTCAGGATTTCCGTGCCGTGGCCGGGGGCAATTTCGCCCATGTGCTGTGCAATCTCTCCACGCGGAAGCGGTACCGCACCCGCGGCCATGCCGGTGGCGTGCTCGAAGGTTTCGCGCACGTCCAGCAGCAGTGCGCCGGCCTGCTGGCGCTGCAACGCTTCGCGCGGGGAAAGCTCACGAATGGTCATGCGCCGATTATCGCCGATCAACATCACCGATCAACCCGGCCACAACGTCACGACGTCGCCGCGTGCGTACTCTTTTTCACCTTCCGGAAGCAATGCGAGTGCGTCGGTTTCCGCAAGACCGCGCAACATGCCGGAGCCCTGCTTCGCATGCACGGATATCCATTGCACGCCCGCGTCGTCGACGTGCAGGGCGCACCGCGCGAACTCCGCGCGCGCATGGCGCTTGTGCAGCGGCGCATCGAGGCGGGCGCGGCGCGGTTTCGGCACGGTGGTGATTCCCGACATCGCGCGCATCGCTAAAGTGACGAAAACCCGGCAGGTGACCGCCGATGCGACCGGATTGCCCGGCAAGCCAAAGTACAGGCACGCGCCGATCTCGCCGAACAGCGTCGGCATGCCGGGCTTCACCCGCACCTTGTGGAAATGGATTTCACCCATGCCGCGCAAAACGCCCGGCAAGTGGTCGGCCGCGCCCGCCGATACGCCACCGCTGGTGATGATGACGTCGGCGTCCGCCGCCGCATCCAGCAGTGCGACCCGCAATGCTTCCGGGTCATCGCGCACGCAGCGTGGCACCACGACTCGCGCGCCCGATTCGCGCGCCTGCGCTGCCAGCATCAGCGCATTGGATTCATGGATCTGCCCGAATCCCAGCCGCTGCCCGGGCGCAACCAGCTCATTGCCGGTGGCGATCACCGCCATGCGTGGTGGCCGGCGTACGGATACGCGATCGACGCCGAGTGCGGCAAGCACCGCCAGCTGCGCGGCGCCCAACACCGTTCCCGAAGCGAGCGCGAGATCGCCTTCGGCATAATCCTCGCTCGCCGCGCGCACATTGGCGACGGCCTTCTCGCCGGCTTTCACCACCACGTGTTCGCCCTCAACCGACACGTTTTCCCGGATGACGACGGTGTCCGCGCCGGGCGGAATCGGCGCACCGGTCGTGATTCGCGCGCACTGGCCTTCCCCGACTTCCGGTGCCGCCGTTGCGCCTGCGAACACTTCGCCGATCAGCATGAACTTGCGTTCACCCCGCGCAGGCAGGTCGGCAGCGCGCAGCGCGAAACCGTCCATCGCGGAATTCGCGAAAGGTGGCAATGGATGCGGCGCCCGAATGTCCCCGGCCATGACGCGGCCCTGCGCACCGGCAAGCGGCACCGTTTCGACCGGCAGGCGATGCTGCGCCGCGCGTCCCGCGACGATCTGCAGCGCTTGCTCGAGGCCGATGCGGGTCGGGTACGAAAGGTCAGCCACGCGTACGCTCGTAGTCGCGGAAGTCTTCGGGAGTATTGAGATTATGGAACGCGCCACCCGTGCCATTGAAATCGACCGCAAGGGCTTCGTTTGCCGCAAGCCAGCGCATGGGCGAGCCGTGTTCGTGCAAGGCGGTCTGCGCGGAGGCATGCCATGTTTCCGGGGCCGAGCCGACGCGATACATCGCGAACAACGGCTCCCGCTTGCCGGCGACATTGGCGAGCGCGCACATCGCGTTGCCGTTCTCCGTCAGCCCTGCGCGCAGCCGCGTTGCCAGATCGCGCGGCGGATCGGGACAATCGACCGGCACGGTCAAAACCCACTGTGGCAAGGCCTGCAGGTTGGCCCGCAGGAACCCGAATGCCGCAGCCAACCCGGCAAGCGGGCCGGCGTGCCCGGAAATCTCGTCGCGGATCGCCGGCGCGAGGCGCGCATAGTCTTCGATGTTGCGGTTGGCGACGATCAGCACCCGCGCGCACTGAGGGCGCAACCGTTCCAGTACGTGGTCGGCCAGCGGGCGGCCACGCAACGGCAGCAGCCCCTTGTCCGCATCGCCCATGCGGCTGCCGGCGCCACCGGCGAGCACCACTCCCAAAATGTCATCCCGGCCACGGAGCTCCTGGCCATGGGCGGCGGCGGCTGGGCGGGATCCCCTGCCAGGGGTGGCAAAAACCATCGTCAGTGTCCGCGCACGTGGCGGATCATCCGCCTGCGCTTGCGCCGCTGACTTTCCGTGAGCACATTGCGCTTGCCGGCGTACGGGTTTTCGCCCTCGCGGAACTCGATGCGGACCGGCGTGCCTTCGAGTTTGTAGCGCTTGCGGAAGAAATTCTCGAGATAGCGCCGGTAGCTGTCCGCGATGTGTTTGGTGCGGCTGCCGTGGATCACGATGGTGGGGGGGTGGTCGCCGCCCGGGTGCGCAAAGCGCAGCTTGGGCGAATGCCCACGCACCAGCGGCGGCTGGTGGGCCGCGACGGCTTTCTCCAATGATCGCGTGAGGTCGGACGTGCCGAGTTCGCGGGCGGCGGCAGCGCCCGCACGGTCGATCGCGCGCATCAATTCGCGCAGGCCGGAGCCGTGCTTCGCGGAAAGGAACACGATCCGGGCCCACGCCACGAAATCGAGCTTGCGTTCGAGCCCGGCCTTGCAGCGTTCGCGGTCGTACTGTTCCAGGCCATCCCATTTGTTGGCGACGATCACCAGCGCGCGGCCGGCATCCAGCACCTGTCCGATCAACGCGAGATCCTGGTCGGTGACGCCTTCGCCCGCATCCAGCATCATCGCTGCAACGTCGGCCGCGGCGATGGACTGCAGCGTCTTGATGACGCTGAATTTCTCCAGCGCGTCTTCGACGCGGCCGCGTCGGCGCACGCCGGCCGTATCGATCAGGATGTACTGCTTGCCGTCGCGCTCCAACGGCACGCGGATCGAATCACGGGTGGTGCCGGCGATGTCCGAAACCACCACGCGCTCTTCGCCCAGCAGGCGATTGACCAGCGTGGATTTGCCGACGTTGGGACGTCCGACGATGGCGACGCGCGTGCCGGCTGCTTCCTCTGCACCAGCGGCTTCCGCATCTGCGTCGGGCGGCAGCAAGGGCAACGTGGCGGCCAGCAGCGCATCCATGCCCCGCGCGTGCGCCGCGGCGATCGCGAAAGTGGCGGCGACACCCAGGGTCGAAAATTCGGCCAGTGCGGCCTGCGCGTCCATGCCGTCGGTCTTGTTGACCGCCAGCAATACCGGCTTGCCCGCTCGACGCAGGCGGTCGAGGATGGCGCGGTCCTGCGGCAGCAGGCCTTCGCGCGCGTCCACCAGCAACACGCAGACGCAGGCTTCGTCGATCGCGAGATGCACCTGTTTCTCGGTGAGCTCGTCGATGTCCACGCGCTCGCCGGAAAGGCCGCCGGTATCGACCAGTACGAACGGGCGCTCGCCGGTCCGGCACACACCGTAGTGGCGATCGCGGGTAACGCCGGGCAAATCCGCGACCAGCGCGTCACGGCTCTTCGTCAACGCGTTGAAGAGCGTGGACTTGCCGACATTGGGACGTCCGACCAGAGCCACTACCGGGAGCATGGCTTGTCGCTTCGAGAAGCTGTTGATGAATGGTCCATTCGAAGCGGCCGTTGTGGAAAGTCAGGCCAGGGAAGGCCGTCCTGGACTTCCCGAGCTTGGGACGGTACCGCTTGCGCGCGCTTCGCAGAAACCGCGATCAGGGATGATCGCCCGAAATTCGATAGGCCGCTACATGCCCCTGCACGTCTTCCACGTACACCGTATCGCCGTTCACCACCGGGCGGGCACGGATCGCGTCCTTTGACAGACGCACGCGCGCGGCCAGCTTGCCGTCGGACAGGTCGAGCCAGTGCACGTAACCTTCGACGCCGCCGACCACGGCGTACTTGTCCTGGATCGCCGGCGCCGTGAGCCAGTGGTATTGCAGCGCATCCTGCTTCCACATGTCACCGCCGCCGTCCCTGGAGAACGCCCAGACGAGGGAATCATCGTCGGTGCCGACCAGTTCCTTGTCGGCCACGCCCACGCCGACGTAACTGGAGAACGCGCGCGCCCACGCCAGCTGGCCCTGCTGGGCGTCGATCGCCGCGAGCTCACCGTGGTATGCCGTGGCGTACAGGGTGTTGCCGTCCAGCTGCAGGCTGTCATCGGCATCGTTCAATTTCTGGATGTCGGTGCGGCCGAGGCCCTTGGTGATCGGCAGCTTCCACTGGATGGCGCCCGTGTCGCTGCGCAGCGACACCACGTTGCCGTCGTCGGTACCGAACATCACCACGCCGTGCGCCGCCAGCAACGGTCCGTTGCCGCGCAGGCTCAACAGCGGCACGTTGCCTTGGTCGTATACCCACTTGCGCTCACCGCTGTTCGCATCGAACGCGTAAACGTTCCCGGAATTGGTGCGCGCATACACCACGCCTGCATCGATCGCGGGCGGCGAGATCACTTCATTGTCGACCTCGGCGCTCCACAACTGCTTGCCGGTCGTGGCATCCATCGCATATACATGGCCATCCAGCGTGCCGACCACCAGCAGGTTGCCGGAGACCGTCGGGCCACCCGCGAAGCGCGCATCCGGACCGGGCTTCTTGTGCCTGAAGGGCCAGATGCCACCGCCGACACGCGTGGATTGCTTCCAGAGGGTCTTGCCGGTGGCGGCATCCAGTGCTTCGAGCTTGCCATCGGTGCTGATCAGGTACAGCTTGCCGTCCGCGAAAGCGGGCTGCAGGCGCACGCCCGAACGCCCGGCGCCGTCACCGATCCGCGTCGACCAGATTTTCTGCACCTGTACCGTCGGCGTGAATTCCACCAGCGGTTTGGGCGGCTGCAGGTTGCCACCGCGATTGAATATCTTGTTCCACAGACCGCAGCCCGACAGCGCGAGCACAGCGACCAGCAGCGGCAACAACAGAAGATGGCGACGCTTCATTGGCCCTGCTTCCCGGTCGAGGCAGCGCTGGGCTGCGTGAGGTTGTCCAGTTTCGTCTGCACGGCGCTGCGGCCCGGTGCATCCTTGTCCAGCCTGGCCAGCGCATCCTGGTAATCGGCGCGCGCGGCGTCGGCCTTCCCGAGTTTGAGCTGCGCGTCGCCGCGAAGTTCCGCGGCCATCGCCGCGTAGTCGCCGGGGGGCACCTTGCCAAGTGCGGCCAGCGCATCCTGCGGCTTGCCATCCGCCAGCAACACGCGTGCCAGGCGCAGCGAGAACAGCGCCTGCAGCGCCGGCTGCCTGCTGTCGGCTTCGGCCCACTGCAGGTTCTGCACCGCCTGTTTCAAGTCGTTCTTGCCGACGTCGTACTCGGCCACCGCCGCACTTGCGAAAGCGGCGTAGGGTGATTTCGCATGATTTTTCTGCAGGTCGCCCAACGCCGCGCCCATGGCCTGCTTGTTGCCGGATTGCACTGCGTTCTGCACCACCGCGAACTGCGAAGCGGCCTGGATTTCGGTATTCGCCGTGTGCGCCTGCCACTGGCGCCAGCCGAAGATGAGCGCGAGCGCGAGCACCACGCCGGTCGCCACGGCAATGCCGTTTTCCTTGATCCACTTGCGAACCTGTTCGCCCTGCTCGTACTCGTCGTAATCTTCAAAGGCCATTGTTCACTCGCATACGGACACCCGCGCCCGGCAAACCGCGCGGAAACGCGAAAGCATACAAGAGATTCAGTCGTTTTCGCTCGCGCCCGACGATCCGAACACGTCGAAGTGGGCGACATTGGCGTGCCTGACCGAATCCAGCGCATACGGCTGCCCGTCGCGCATCACGCTGACGCCGCCCGCGTTGCCGAGCGTCACGTGCAGGGCGCCTGCCGAATGCCAGCTGCGACTGTCACCCGCGTGCAGCATGCCCGAATCGACCTTGTTGCCATCGGCGTCGGTGATCTCGAACCAGCAGTCCGCGCTGGCATTCAGCGTCAGCGTGTGCTGGCCCGCGGGAGCGGGGCTGGCGGGCGGCGTGCCGGGAGCGGGCGCTGATGCGTTGTCGTCATTCAGGCCGATCGCTGCAAACGGCGTCATCGACGCGCGGTAAGGCGTGTCATCGACCGTGGGCGTGACCGCGGTAACGCGGGGTGCCGTCACGCTTGCCGGCGGCGCCGGGGTGGAAGCCGCGGGCTGGTCCAGCGAAACGATCCTCGCGATCGGGCGGTGCAGGCCGCCACGCAATCCCAGCAACACCAGCGGCACCGCAATGGTGGCGGTGAGGACTATGTAAGTGGCGGCGGTGCCGTAGCGCTGCAACAACCAGCGCGTCTGCGAAGTGCGTGCGACGGACACCAGCGACGGCTGCTCCTGCGGCGCAACCGCACGCAGCACGTCGTCGCAGCTGCCGGGCGGCAGCCCGAGGAAGCGCGTGTAGCTGCCCAGTGCTCCGCGCAGGAACACGAAATGCTCGGGTGCGCCGAAATCCTCGGCCTCCAGGCGCTCAAGCACCTTGATCGGCAGGTGCAGCTGGCGGCCGCAATCGGCGACGGAAAGCCCGCGCGCTTCGCGGGCCGCGCGCAGGCGCGTACCGATCGAGTCGCCGGAAGGTTCGAAACGATGCTCCACGGCGGGCTCTGCAGCGGGTGCGGACCGTTTCGGCTCCGCTTCGGAAAACAAATCCTCGGTGTCCTGATGATCAATCATGGTCCGGGCCGTTCAAAGACTGCGCCTGCGAAGAATTCGGGAACTGATCCTGCAGGCGGTTGGAATAGTTGGTGGCCGAGTCCTTGTCACCAAGACGGGTGGCGATCTGGTAGCCGAGCAACAGCGACTGGGGCGTGGCCTGCCCCGCGGTTTCGAAACGCTGCATGTAACCACGCGCCTCGAAGGCCTTGTTCTGGTCGAGCTCCAGCTGCGCCATGTCCAGCAGCGCCGGGCCGTAGCCGGACTGGATTTCCAGCGCCTTGCGCAGGTACGGCTCGGCGGCGGTGTAATCCTTGAATTTCAGCAGGCACGCGCCGGCATTGGTGTTGGCCACTTCCGGGGTCTTGTAAAACGGATCGCCGAGCGCGCGCTGGAAATACTTCATCGCATCCTGGCGGTTGCCGCGTTCGCACAGGAACTTGCCGTAGTTGTTGTTGGTGTCGCCGTTCGAAGGATCCAGCGAGATGGCCTTGCGGAATTCCTGATCGGCTTCCGGCATCCGGTTGATGCGCCAATACAGGATCGCCAGCAAGGTGTGCGCTGGCACGTACTTGTCATCGAAACCCACCGCCTTGTTCAGCGCGGTCTCGGCTTCCTTGAGATGGTCCTGGCCCATGTACACCGCCGCCAGCTGGGTGTGGGTCTGCGCCGCGGACTGCTTGTCTTCCTGGGTGGTGTCGTGCGGTGCCTGCTTCAGGTTGCTCATCGGCGACGGGTATTTGATGATGCCCGGATCGTGCTTGCACGCCGCCAGGCCCAGCACGAGCGCCATCGCCGCCAACGGGTAGCAGAACTTACGCCGCATTCGCGTGTACCCCGGTCGTGTCGGCCGCAGCGATGCGGCGTTGGAATTCCGCGTGGCGGCGGGTCCGGTCCGCCACCTTGCCTTTCAGCTGTCCGCACGCGGCGTCGATGTCCTCGCCGCGGGTACGGCGGACCATTGCCTGCACGCCGGCGTTCAACAGGACGGTCTGGAAATCGCGGATGACCGTTTCGTCCGAGCGTTCGTACTGCGTGCCTGGGAACGGATTGAACGGAATCAGGTTCACCTTGGCCGGCAGGCGGCGCATCAGCTTGACCAGCTGCTTGGCCAGAACCGGCATGTCGTTGATGCCTTTCATCAACGTGTATTCGAACGTGATGGTCGCGCGCGGCTTGCGCGCCGCATAGCGCGCGCAGGCGTCGAGCAGTTCGTCGATGCCCCAGCGCTTGTTGAGCGGTACCAGCTGCGTGCGCAATTCGTCGTTGGGCGCATGCAAGGACACCGCCAGTGAAACGTCCGCGACTTCGCCCAGCTTGTCGATCATCGGCACCACGCCGGCGGTCGAGAGTGTCACCCGTTTGGAAGCGAGCCCGAAGCCGAGGTCGTCGCGCATCAGGCTCATCGCCTTGACGACATTGTCGAAATTCAACAGCGGCTCGCCCATGCCCATCATCACCACGTTGGTGATGCGACGCTGCTGGTGGGTGACGTTGCCGAGTTGCTTCGCGGCGTGCCACACCTGCCCGATGATTTCGGAGGTGGCGAGATTGCGGTTGAACCCCTGCGTGCCGGTGGAACAGAATCGGCAGTTCAAGCCGCAACCGATCTGGGAGGACACGCACAACGTGCCGCGGGTCGGCTCGGGGATATACACGGTCTCGACTGCGTTGCCCGCGTCCATGCCCAACAGCCATTTGCGGGTGCCGTCGCTGGAAGCCTTGTCCAGCAACGCTTTCGGAGGGGCCACCACCGCGACTTCGGGCAGTTTTTCACGCAGGGACTTGCCGAGATCGGTCATCGCCCCGAAATCGCTTTCGAGACGGTGATAGATCCACTTCATCACCTGATCGGCGCGCCAAGGCTTCTCGCCAAGCCCGGCGAAGAAGTCGCGCATTCCGTCGCGGTCGAAGTCCAGCAGATTGGCACGGGCCACGTCGGCCATGTGCGCTTCCCCCGAAAACAAATTACCCGCGCGGGCAAAGCTCCGTCGCGGAGAAGAAATAACCGATTTCGAAACGTGCGGTGTCCGGGCCATCCGAGCCGTGCACCGCGTTGGCGTCGATGCTTTCCGCGAAATCCGCGCGGATGGTTCCGGCGGCCGCTTCCTTCGGATTGGTAGCACCCATCAGTTCGCGATTCCTGGCGATCGCGCCCTCGCCTTCCAGTACCTGGATCATCACCGGGCCCGACACCATGAACTCGACCAGCGGCTTGAAGAACGGACGCTCGCGATGGACCGCATAAAAACCTTCCGCTTCGGCGCGTGAAAGTTGTTGCATCTTCGCGGCGACGACCTGCAGACCCGCCTTCTCGAAGCGTGCGTAAATTTGCCCGATCACGTTCTTGGCGACGGCATCGGGCTTGATGATGGAAAGGGTGCGCTCCAGCGCCATGGTTTCCTCGATTGGCTGACGAAAAATAAAAAATGCGCACGAAACCCCGCGGGCCCGTGAGCATATCTGCAAAACCCCGCGCAAAATACGGAGTTAGCTCACAAAAGAGTGAAAGATTCTAGCTCAACCCGCCAGGCTTGGCCACGCCGGAAATGGCGTTGACCGCTACCGTTCCCTGGCCTAGACTTCAAACGATTGTTTGAAACGCCGGCCGTCATGCAGCAAAGCGCGCAATTCTCCACGCGTCAAAAAATCCTCGGTGCCGCCGAGGAGCTGTTCGCCGAACGCGGGTTTGCCGGCGCTTCGCTGCGCCAGGTGACTGCAGCGGCCAAGGTCAACCTGGCGGCCGTCAACTATCACTTCGGTTCGAAGGACAATCTGATCGAGGAAGTCTTTCGGCGTCGCCTTGACGAACTCAGCCGGCGTCGCCTCGAACGGCTCGCCACGCTGGAGGCCGCGGGCGACGCAAGCCTGGATACCGTGCTGGACGCCTTCATCACCCCGGCGCTGGAGCTTTCCCTGGATCGCAAGGGCGGTTCGGTATTCATGCGGGTGCTGGCGCGTGCGTTCGCCGAACACAACAGCAACCTGCGTACCTTCCTGTCCGACAACTACGGCTACGTGCTGAAGGATTTCGCGGCGGCCTTCACACGCCTGCTGCCGCAGCTCGACAAGCAGGAACTTTATTGGCGCCTCGACATCGCGGTCGGCGCGCTGACCTACGCCATGGCCGACTTCGGCATGATCCAGCGCCGCAGCGGCGATTCCGAGCGCGAGCACCGCGAGCAGATGGCCAAACACCTGATTCATTTCACCGCGGCGGGATTGCG